>DATNEJ010000313.1:0-6979 GCA_035606775.1 Acetobacteraceae bacterium
CGCTGGCTGTCGTCTATGACCGTTTCGCCACGGTTCCCGACGTCCACGCCGCGGTGACCGGCGCGGCGGCCGGTGCGGCGGGACTGGTGCTGGGCACGGCAATCAAGATGGCCCGCCGGCTCAAGCCCACCACAGCCGCGCTGCTGCTAACCGGCGTCGCGTTTGTGGCGATCGGCCTGCTGGAATGGCCGCTGGTGCCGGTGGTGCTGATCCTGGTGCCGTTGAGCATCCTGGTTTCCACCAGGGCGCGCCGGGCATGAGTGCCGTCGTGCTGGTGCAGATCGCACGGGTGTTCGCAGCGCTCTCGATCGTTTCGATCGGCGGCGCGAATGCGGTACTGCCAGAGATAAGGCGGCAGGCGGTCGAGGTTCAGGGGTGGATGAACGATGCAACGTTCTCCAACATCTTCGCCATTTCGCACGCGGCACCGGGGCCGAACATCGTCATCGTCAGCCTGATCGGCTGGCACCTCGCCGGCTTGGCGGGGCTGCTGGTCGCGACAGTCGCGATCATGGCCCCATCCTGCCTGTTGGCCTTCATCGCCGGGCGGGTGGTGGCGCGGTGGTCGGACAGGCGCTGGATCAGATTGGTGAAGGAAGGGCTGGTGCCGGTCACGCTGGGCCTGATCCTGGCCAGCGGCGTGGCCATGATGCGGGCGGCGGATCACGACGCGCTGACGGTCGCGCTCAGTCTTGCGACGGCTGGGTTCGTCGTGACGAGCAGCCGCAACCCGCTATGGGCACTGGCAACCGGCACGATTGTCTATACGGCTGCATCGCACGCGGGGCTGCTTATTTGATTGGGGATGTGCTGCGCTGCTGCGCTTCCAGGAAGCGGCGCGCCAGGGCGCTGTAGACCGGCCGGCGGCACACCAGCCGCGATGCGCCGAAGGCCAGGAACGCGGTGGCCAGCAGCGGGATGGTGACCTGCTTGATGGCGTTGGGGTGACCTTACGCACGGTGTGCCGAGTTTGGCAGCGATTGCCGGCGGCAGTGTAGGCGTCAGGCGCCAATCTCAAAATCATCCGGGAGCACGTCCTGGGTCTCAGTCCACCAGACCTTGAAGCGATCCGACCGCACCGGCGCCCGCACGGTTTCGGGCGCATGCGACGCAGACCGGCCGCTCGGATGCGCCAAGCATTCATCGCCGGGTTGAATCGCTCGCGTACGCGGCGACGAATGGCTGCCTTCGTTGCGATGTTCATGTGATCCCTGAGCGGCACGAGATGGAGTCTCGTTTCATATCAGGAAGAAATGCCTGTCGCCAACCCGACTCGATTCCGCGTCCCATCGCACGGACACCCGACTCGAGTGGGGCGCCGGACTGTCAGCCGTGCGCGGTCAGGCTACATCCAGGAGAACAGGTTCTGAAACCAGGTCTTCTTCTGCTGCTGGATCATCGGCGTCTCGCCGGTCGCCGGGCTTTGACCGAGCGCGGCGTTGTGCTTGAGGCGCTGGGCTTCCTTGGTGGGATCGACCAGCACCTGCTCCGTGTCCGTCGACTGCCAGGTCAGCAGGTTGTTGACGAAGCCTTTGTCCGCTTCGGCGGATTGCGCGTCGTGGTCCACCCGGTTGCGGATGTCCGAGGGGGCTTCGGGTCCGGCTTGCTGCATCAGGGCTTGCTGGCCCGGGCTTTCCCCCGCCGGCTGGGTGCCCAGGGCCATCTGCGGCACCAGTGCCTCCTCGGCCTGGGTGCGCTCCGACTGTTCCTGCGGCCGCGATGCGCCCGGCCGCGGCGGCCGGAGGTTGAAGTCGGGCGGCATCGACAGGGGCGCGCGGGTGGTGACGGTGAATTCGTCGGGTGCGTCGCGGGTCAGGCCGAAGGTGCGGGCGATGTTGCTGCTCTGGCATCCGCCCAGCAATGCCGCGGCGCCCGCCAGCAGGACGGCACCGCGCAACAGTCGGCCCAATCTGGATATCTGCATGCGTGGCTCAATACAGTCTGTGTCCGCGTCCCTGCAAGCGGCTCTCGTCGCCTGGACCGAAGGGGCACTGCTATCCGGCCGGTCCGGGGCTAGCCTGCGAACGAAAGGCGCGGCTCAGGCCGCCCTGCGGACCCGGGGCGGGATCGCCAGCAGCATGGCCACGAACAGCGCCCCGGTCAGGGTCCATTGCGCGATGGCAAAGGCAAAGGCGTAGACCCGCTCCCCGCTGCCGCCCGCCAGCAGGGAGAAGAACAGGCTGCCGACGCCGGCCACGCAGACCGCCGCACCCACCTGCAAGGCCGAGTTCAGGATGCCGGCTGCCACCCCGGCGTGCTCCGCGGGCACACTGGCGAGGACGGTATTGAACAGGCGGGGGAAGGCGATGCCCTGTCCGAAGCCGGCCAGGAACACGGCGCTGGACAGCACCCAGTCCGTGGTGTTCAGCAGGACCAGCAGCCCGACCAGCGCATAGCCGGCGACCTGGATGGCCATGCCGATCGCCAGCAGGCGGGGCCGCAGCCGGACCAGCGGCGCGCTGACGATCGGGCCCAGGAACAGGCCGATGCCGTAGGGCACGATCGCCAGTCCCGTCTCGATCGGGTCGACCCCGCGGCCCTCCTGCTCGTAGATCGCGAACAGGACGTAGAAGCCGGTGGTGAAGAAGAACAGGGTTGCCACCAGGACGCCGCGGCGGAAGCTGGGGATCGTGAACAGGCTCAGATCGACCAGTGGCATGCCGCCCTGCCGCGCCAATTGCGCCTCATACCGTTGGAAGGCCCAGATCAGGACCGGCACTGTGGCCAGCGTAATGAACACCCAGGCCGGCCAACCGTGGTCGCGGCCCTCGGAAAGCGGCACCACGGTCGCGGCGAGTGCCAGGGAGACGAGGACCGACCCGGCCAGGTCGAGCTTCACCCTTCGCCCGCCGGCGGTTTCCGGCACCACCCACCATGCGGCGAGCAGGGTGAGCAGGCAGACCGGTACCTTCAGCAGGAAGATAGCCCGCCACTCCATGCCCATCGGGTTCCACTGGACCAGCGCACCGCCCATGAACTGGCCGATGGCCGCGGCCATGCCCATCATGATGCCGTAGGCGCTCATGGCGCGGGCAAGCGACCTCTCATCCGCGAACAGTGCCCGGAGCGAGCCCAGCACCTGCGGCTGCAGCACCGCTGCCGCGAATCCCTGCAGCACGCGCCCTACCAGCAGCCACCCGGGGGAAGGCGCCAGCCCGCACATCAGGTTGGTCGCGGTGAACGCCACCATGCCGGCCAGGAAGCAGCGCCGCCTTCCGTACAGATCGCCCAGCCGGCCGCCGGTGATCAGGAACACCGCGTATCCGGCGGCATAGCCGGAGACGACGAGTTGCACCTCGGCCGGGCTGGCGTTCAGGCTTTCATGGATCGACGGCAGCGCCACGTTAACGATGAAGAAGTCCACCGGCGGCAGGAACCCGCCGGCCAGTAACGCGACAAGGGCCAGCCAGCGTGTGGCGGTGGCGGGCGCTGCGGCTGTCACGTTCACTCCGCTGTCGTTCGTTCTGACCACACAAGGATGGGATGATCCTGGCGCCGCCGTCGGAAATTGAGTAGCGGGGGCGGGATACTGCGACAAGGCTCCTGGACCCACCGCCCGGCATGTTCCCACCGCAGACGAAACTGGACCCGCAAGGCTATTACGCGCGGCTCGGCCTGGACCGCGATGCGTCCGCGGAGGCGATCGCCGCGGCGTTTCGCCGCCAGGCGCGCCTGCTGCACCCGGACGTTCACGGCACGGGTGATGCCGATGCGTTCGTGGCGGCGAAGCAGGCGTATGACGTGCTGGCCGATCCGGGGCGGCGCGCCGCCTACGACCGGCTGGCAAGGCAGGGGGCGAGCAAGGCCGAGGCGCCCGGGGAGGAGGCGGTGGTGCCGGCCGCCGCCGGTGCTTACACCGGACCGAAGGAGCCGCCGATCAGGCAGCCTCGATGGTCCGACCTGCCGGTGTTCGTCTGGGCCGGACTTGCGGCGATCCTGCTGATTGGCGCGGTGCAGGTGGTGCTGCACCTCCGCGCCGAACCGAAGCTGGTACAGACCGAGTATCGGCCGAACGCGCCCATTGTGCCGCCGGCCAATCCGGCTTCTGTACTGGCGGCGGCGCGCGCCGCCGCGCCGGTCCGGCTGCCGGGCAACGTGAATGCCTATGTCTTGCCGGCCGCCGGCCCAGCGGTCGTGTGGCGTGAAGACGAGCAGCGCAACACGCTTGTCCCGATCGGCCGGCTTCCGGCATTCAGTGCCATGCAGGCGGTGCGCATGTCCCATCGGAACGGCCTCGTGGAGGTGCGGATCACGGAGACCAGCACCGGACTGGTCGAAGCCTCACGTCTCACGCACGGCGATCTCGCGGCGGCGCGTCAGGCCTATTGCGCGTACAACGCCGGCCCGCCGCCGTATAACGGGGAACTGCTGGCGCGCGAGGGGGCGGGGCCGGCGAAACTCGCGCTGGACAATCATACGACGCAGCCCGCGGTGGTGAAGCTGCGCGATGAAACGGGCGCGGTGGCGTTGTCTGTCTACCTGGCGCCTGGTGGCCATGCGGACGTGGACGGACTTCCGAATGCGCGGTTTCAGACCGAATTCGCCATCGGCGAGATGTGGAGCCGAGCGTGCGGGGGCTTCGCGGCGGGGATGCGGGCACAGCGAATGGTGGGGTTCCGGTCGCTGGACAGGCTGATGCCGCTGGTCATCCCGCCGGAGGCGCCGGGTGGGCCGCCTGAGGACATCACCGACCAGGCGTTCGAACGTCGCTGAGCACCGGCCGGTGCTTGATTGACGGATGCCGAATCTTGTTGGCAGCGGCGATTGAAAGACCGAAAAATGACCCTCGCCGGCGCCGCAGTCCGGAGGGGATGCCGGCTGAACCGAGGTCAAAATGGCCGACGCGACCAGACACCGTCCTTGGTACACGGTTCTCTACGTCCAGGTGGTGGTGGCGATCATCCTGGGCATTGCGATCGGGCATTATTTCCCCAAGACGGGCACGTCGCTTAAGCCGCTGGGTGACGGCTTCATCCAGCTCATCAAGATGATGATCGCGCCGGTGATCTTCTGCACCGTCGTGCACGGCATCGCCTCGATGGGCGACCTCGCCAAGGTCGGACGCATCGGCCTGAAGACGCTGCTGTATTTTGAGGCAGCCCGGCGCGGGCTTCAACATTGATCCCTCGACGCTCGATCCGCACGCTGTCGCCAGCTATGTGGGGCGCGCCAAACAGGAAGGCGTGGTCGCGCACCTGATGGCGATCATTCCGAACAGCTTCTTCGATGCGCTGGCCAAGGGCGATCTGCTGCAGGTGCTGCTGATCGCCATCCTGACGGGTTTCGCGGTCTCGCGCATGGGCGCCCTTGGTGAGCGGATCGTAAGCGTGATCGACGCCATGGCGAAGATCTTCTTCCGGATTATCGGCATGATTGTGCGCCTGGCGCCGATCGGCGCGTTCGGCGCCATGGCCTTTACCATCGGGGCCTATGGTGTCGGTGCGCTGTGGAACCTGGCACAGTTGATCCTCACTTTCTATGCGGCCTCGATCCTGTTCGTGCTGATCGTCCTTGGCGCCATCGCCCGCCTGAATGGCTTCTCCATCGTCCGCCTTGTCGCCTACATCAAGGACGAGCTGCTGATCGTGCTCGGCACAAGCTCATCCGAGACCGTGCTGCCGCATATGATCCAGAAGATGGAGCGGCTGGGTGCGTCGCGCGCCGTCGTCGGCCTGGTGATTCCCACTGGCTACAGCTTCAATCTGGACGGCACCAATATCTACATGACTTTGGCGACGCTGTTCCTGGCGCAGGCCACCAACACGCCGCTGACCTTCAGCCAGGAACTGACGATCCTGCTGATAGCGATGCTGACGTCGAAGGGAGCGTCGGGTGTCACCGGCGCCGGGTTCGTCACCCTGGCCGCGACGCTGACGATCATTCCGGACATCCCCATCCAGTCACTGGCGCTGCTGCTCGGCATCGACAAGTTCATGAGCGAATGCCGCGCGCTGACGAACCTGATCGGCAACGGTGTGGCGACCGTGGTCATCAGTCGCTGGGAAGGAGAACTCGATCGGCACAAGCTGCACGAGGCGATGGTGCATCCGATAGCGCTGGGCGAAGCGCTGGAGGTGGAACCGGTTTGATCCGGCCGGCACGATACACCGAAACGGCGCTGATCCCGAGACGAGCCGTGGGGGGATTTTGCCTGTGATCCACGGCACGGCTGCGTCCCTACTATTGTCGGTTCGTCCGTATTGCACTGACCGCGCGCCAAGCCGGCGGCGTAAGTCTGCGGGCTACCCGGCGCGCCTTTCGGGCGGTGGCATTGCTATCGAGAAGGAAATTATTCACGTTCCCGCGAATGGCGCTGCATTTATCGCGACCGGGAACAAGTCCTGCTACGCAGAGGTTTGACCGAGCGGGATTGGCGCCTTACACTGGAACAAAAATACGGGCGTTTGAAAAATACGGGCGTTTACTGGCGCCTTCATGACTGAGCCAGCGTCTCTGCGCCCGACCAACAGGGAAGGAGAACGGCCATGGTAAGAATAAGCCGGCGCTCGGTGTTGCGGGCGTCTTGCGGTCTGGCAGTCGCCGGGCCGCTGGCGCGCCCGTATATCGCCAACGCGGCGGCGACGACAGCGACCGTATGGCAGGTGCAAGGCTTCGTCCCGGCCGAGGACGCGGCATTTCGCAAGGTTGTTGCCGATTACGAGAAATTAAGCGGCAACAAGATCGAATACAGCATCATGCCGTTCATGGCGCTGAACCAGAAGGCCATCTCCGCGCTCACCAGCGGCGACGTCCCCGACCTGATCTTCCACGATGCGCCGGAAACAATCCTGCCGCAGAATGCCTGGGAAGACAGGCTCTTGGATTGCACGGATGTCGTCGATACGCAGAAGTCGAAACTCGCGCCGACCGCGCTGCAATGCGCCAGCTACTACAACAAGGTGAAGAAAGCGCGCAGCTTCTACCTAATGCCGGTCAAGCAGGCCTGCGTGCCGTTCCATACCTGGGGCGACCTGATCGA
>DATNEJ010000317.1:0-6506 GCA_035606775.1 Acetobacteraceae bacterium
GCCGATCCGGATGTGCCGGCGCGCATTCCCACGCTAAAACCACAGGCTGGGCATTTTACGGTGAATTATATCACACCGCAAATGACCCAGGATGACTTGCCGAAATGGATCGCGATCTATCACGAGGTATTCCGATGAGAGGCTTTCTGTGTGTTCTGGCGCTGCTGGCCGCGGCAACATCCGCCCGCGCGGCGGAAATCGATCCCGCCCTGGTGGCCGCCGCGACGAAGGAAGGGACGGTCGTCTGGTACACCGGCATGATCGTCAATCAGATCGTTCGGCCGGTCGTCGCTGCATTTGAGGCGAAATATCCGGGCATCAAGGTCGAGGCATCGCGCGCCAGCGGGAATGACAACGCTCTGAAGATCATGAATGAAGCGCGCGCCCGCCATCCGCTGGCCGACGTGGTGGACAGCACCACCGCTCTGCCGCCGCTGATGAAGGCCGGGCTGGTGGCGAAGTTCATTCCGACCGAGTCGGCTCGCTATCCGGCGAACGCCAAGGACCCCGCCGGCTACTGGACGTCGCCCAACGTGTATTACTACACGGCAGCGTACAACACGAAGCTGGTTTCGGCTGCGGACGCCCCGAAGACCTACGACGACCTGCTCGATCCGAAATGGAAGGGCAAGATGGCATGGACGTATGACCTGACCGGCGGCGGCCCGCCCGGGTTCATCCACAACATCCTGACCATCAAGGGACAGGAAAAGGGCATGGAATACCTGCGCGCCTTCGCGAAGCAGGAGCCGGCGGTGATCCCCGCGTCTCAGCGCGTCGTGCTCGACAAGGTCATTTCCGGCGAATACCCGCTCGCGCTGATGACCCTGAGCTATCATTCCACCATCAGCGCGGCGAAGGGCGCGCCGGTGCAGTGGCTGAAGATGCCGCCGATGGTGATGTCGCCGAACGTCATCAGTCTGCTGAAATACGCGCCGCATCCCAATGCCGGCAAACTGTTGATCGAGTTCATTCTGTCAACGGAAGCCCAGAAGATCATGGCGGCGAATGATTACATGCCGGCCGACCCTGCCGTGGCGGCAAAGGATCCGGAACTACAGCCGGAACATGGCCATTTTGCCGTCACGGTTATCTCGCCGGAACAGACGCGCGATGATCTTCCGAAGTGGATCGCCATCTACCATGAGCTTTTCCGTTGAGTAGCACGGTCGTTCGTCAGCGTGCGGGGCCGGGATGGATTGACGCTATCCGACAGGACCCGCGCCGCCTGATCGCCGGGCTTGTCGGCCTGCTGCTGGCAGTTCTGATGCTGCCGCCGCTCTGGATGCTGCTGCAGGACAGCCTGACCACCACCGACGCGATCGGCGCGATCACCGGTTTCACGTTCGGGCATTTCAGCAAACTGTTCACCGACAGGGACGCGCTGACCAGCATCTGGAACAGCCTGGTGTTCGCAGCCGGATCGACGGCGCTTTCCCTTGTGGTGGGTGGTGTCCTCGCCTGGCTGGTGGAACGCACCAACGCGCCGTTCAAGGTGCTGGCCTACCTCGCCACCATCATCTCGATGGGGACACCCTATATCCTGCACGTGATTGCCTGGCTCTTCCTGCTTGGCAAGATAGGCCCGCTTAACGACCTTTACCGCCTGGCGACCGGGTCGAGCGGGAGCCTGTTCAACGTCAATTCCATGGCCGGGATGATTCTGATAGAGGGGCTTCTCTGGTCGCCGCTGGTGTTCCTGCTGCTTGGCGCCACGTTCCGCGCCGCCAACGCGGATATGGAGGAAGCGGCGCGCATGTCCGGGGCTTCCGTATTCGACACGTTGCGGCGGATTTCACTGCCTCTGGCCATGCCGGCCATCCTGGCTCTGGCTCTGTTCGTCTTCATCCGCGCGATTGGCGGGTTCGAAGTTCCGGCGTTGGTCGGCATGCCGGGCCGGGTCTATGTTCTGACGACCGACGTTTATGAAGCCACCATCGTGGTGCCGCCGGATCTTGGATACGCCGCGGCGTTTTCGATGGTGATGGTCGCGATTGTCGCGGTGTTGCTGTATTTCTACGGTCGGCTGTCCCGCAACGCCGAACGGTATCACTCGGTGACAGGCAAGGGATACCGGCCGAGGCCGTTCGATCTGGGGCGGGGACGGTGGATCGCAGGCGCCATCATCGTCGGGAACTTCGTCATTGTCCTGCTGCTGCCGCTGTTGACCCTGCTGTGGATGTCGCTGCTGCCGTTCCTGCGCAGCTTCAGCCTCGCGGGCCTGCATATGCTGACGCTGAAGAACTACTCTACGGTATTCACGGCACCAGGTTACCTGAGCCTCGCATTCAACAGCCTCACAGTTGCGGCCGGCGCGGCCACCGCCATCATGCTGATCACCGCCCTCGCCGGTTGGATCGCCGCGCGGAACGGCCCTGGCGGACGCGCTCTGGATCAGCTCGCCACCTTGTCCCTGGTTTTCCCCGGCATTTGCCTTGGTGTGGCCGTGATGGAGGTCTATCTGCGCGTGCCGCTGCCGATCTATGGCAGCCTATGGATCATCGCGATTGCCTATGTCATCCGCTACATGCCCTACGGCATGCGCTACGTCTATTCGGGCGTGCTCCAGTTGCACAAGGAATTGGAGGAAGCGGCCGGCGTTGCCGGTGCCTCCGCGATCACCACATTGCGCCGTATCGTGGCGCCACTGCTGACCCCTGCTTTGGTGGCAGGCTGGCTGTTCATCTTCCTGATCGCGAACAAGGAACTCTCCATCGCCGTGCTGCTGGCCAGCCCGAGTTCGCAAGTCATCGCCGTCGCGATTTTCGACCAATGGGTCAATGGCCAGGGCGGCGAGCTCGCCGCCTTCGGACTAGTATGGACCGTGCTGATGACCTTCATCGCCTGCCTGTTCTTCGCGCAAATGCGTCGTGGCAGCACCGACATTTATGGAAGCTGAGCGATGCTGACCGTACATGCCCTGACGAAGATCTACGCTAATCGTTTCGATACCCAGGCCGGCGGCGTGCGCGACGTCGCCTTCGATCTCCCCACCGGCACATTCTTCACCCTGCTCGGCCCTTCCGGTTGCGGAAAGACCACAACCTTGCGCTGTATAGCGGGATTGGAAAGACCCGATGCCGGACGGATCGCAGTGGATGACCGCGTGCTGTTCGATCAGAGCGTCGGTATCGCTGTGCCGATGAACCAGCGCGGCATCGGCATGGTGTTCCAGTCGTACGCCATCTGGCCCCATATGACGGTGTTTGAAAATATCGCCTTCCCCCTCCGTGTCGCGAGGGATCGCCGGTACGGACGAGAGGAAATACGCAAGGCGGTGGATGGGGCGCTGAGAACCGTCGGCCTGAGCGGCTATGGAGACCGGCCGGCCACGCGACTGTCCGGCGGACAACAGCAACGCGTCGCACTGGCACGCGCGATCGTCCATCGGCCGGAATTGCTGCTGCTGGATGAACCATTGTCTAACCTGGACGCTGCCTTGCGGGAGGAGATGCGGGTGGAACTTCGCCGCCTGCAGAAGCAGATCGGCGTAACGACCATCTACGTGACGCACGATCAGAACGAGGCACTGGCGATGTCAGACCTGATCGCCGTCATGGAGCGCGGAAGTATCGTACAACTGGCCGACCCGCGTGAGATCTACTTCAATCCGGCCAGTTCGTTTGTCGCCAGCTTCATCGGATCGTCAAACCTGTTCGCCGGCACCTGCACGACCGAGGTGCGGGAGGGTGAGGTGGCGACCGTCCGGTTGCCCGACAATGGCACGATCCAGTGCCTGTTTGGAGCGGGTCATGCCCGTGGCGGTGCCGTGTCCGTTTCGGTGCGTCCGGAGGCAATTACGCTGCTTTCGCCGGACGCCACGGCCCAACCCGGAGAGAACCTGTTGCGCGGCACGGTGACTGCGGCGAGTTTTCAGGGTAGCAATGTCCGCTACGACGTTCGGAGCGGCAAGGCAATCGTCCGAGTCGTTGGCCCCGCGGAACCGGTCTTCGCGCCGGACACGCAATTGCTGATGACATTTTCGGCCAAGTCCGCCGTCGCGCTGCCTGCGTAGGCAGCGTCCACCGATCAGGCTTTCGACAGGTTCCATTTGTAGACGCGTTGCAGTGTCCCCCCCATAAGCGCGGCCCGGTCACTGTCGGACAGGCGGTCGGTGAGACGGAACGCGTCAACCCCCTGTTTGAATGTCAGTAACGCGACCGCGCGGGTCCAATCGGTTCCCCACATGCACCGATCGAAACCGAAGGCGTCGAAGATGCGGCCGAGCGGAGCCCAAAGGTCGTGATAGGGGAAGGCTTCGTGTGATAGTGTGCAGGCCCCGGTGATTTTCACCACGATGTTGTCGTGAGCAGCCAGAGTGAGCAGTTCTGGCAGATCGGCGAATGGCTCCGCGGGAACCGGCGGCTCAAAGGGTTGTTGCAGGCCCAGGTGATCGATTACCAGCATGGTGTCCGGGTTGCGCGCCGCCATTGCCTTCGCCTGCTCCAGGCGCCCCCAACACAGGAGATTGACTGGAATTGCGTGGCGAGCGGCCGCGCCCAGAACCCTGTTGAGTCCTGGGTCTGCCGGGTCGGTCGAAGCACCACGGTTCAGCATCACCCGTATAGCCACGGTGCCTTCGGTCGCGGCCCAATCGGCAATTGTCTCCGCAACTTTCGGATCGGCCGGATCGACCGGCTTGATCAGCCGGAAGCGGTCGGGATGCGCTGCGTAAACATCCAGGGCGTAGCTCGCATCATAACCATACATCGTGAATGGCGAGACGAGCAGCGCGCCGTCGACGCCGGCGGCGTCCATCGCGGCGACCATCTCATCCCCCGTCACCTCCGATGGACCATGCAAGACCGCGGCCCACGGACGACCCGGGTGATCCCGTTCATAGGCGTGAACCTGGGCATCTATTGTCACCATCGCTTCCAGCCCTCCTCCCCTGCCGATCTCGCTCGGCAATCACGTGGGACCAGTAGGCTAGGTTGCGATACCCCGACGCTCAAGAGCGAGTACTGCTGCTCCCCTACGACGAAACCATGCGGCGCGATTGCTTGACATCCAGGCGGAAACTCCAGACCGTCCGATCAACGTCAACAACCGAGATCATTCGTCATGCCCGAAGCGATGCAGGAGGTTCGTCCCGCGGTCACGCCATGCGCGGCAAGCTATGATGTCGTCGTGGTCGGCGGAGGTCTGGGAGGACTGTACGCACTGCACCGCCTGCTGAAACTTGGGCTTTCGGTGAGGGTTTTCGAAGCAGGATCAGGGATCGGCGGCACCTGGTTCTGGAACCGTTATCCCGGCGCCCGCTGCGACGTGGAGAGCATGGAATACTCCTATTCCTTCTCCGACGAATTGCAGCATGACTGGGTGTGGCCTGAGCGTTACGGTACGCAGCCCGAGATTTTGCGCTACATCAACCACGTTGCCGACCGGTTCGATCTCCGGCGCGACATCCAACTCAACACGCGCGTGACCTCAGCTTTCTTCGACCCGGCGACCGATTGCTGGACCGTGAAAACGGACACCGGCGATGTCGTCAGTGCCAGGTTCTGCGTCATGGCGAGCGGCAATCTTTCAACGCCGCGCGTCCCGGACTTCAAGGGCCTTCAGAGTTTCCAGGGGAAATGGTACCACAGTGGCCTCTGGCCGCATGAAGGTGTGGATTTCTCTGGCCAACGTGTCGCGGTGATCGGTACCGGCTCATCTGGCGTGCAAATGATCCCGCTCATTGCCGCGCAGGCGGATCAGTTGACGGTGTTCCAGCGCACGGCGAATTTCAGCCTGCCCGCACGCAACGCGCCGCTGACGGCGGAAAAGGTCCAGCGGCACAAGGAAAACTATCGGGAGCACCGGCAAGCGGCATTGGACACACCCTTCGGCATCGCCGGTCATCCACCGCCGGTCAAATCGGCGCTGTCTGCCACCGAGGAAGAGCGCCAGAGTGCCTACGAAGCGAAATGGGCAGAAGGTGGCAGCATCAGCTTCTTGTATGCCTATACGGACCTGCTGGTGAATATGGAGGCCAATGACACGGCATCCGAGTTCGTGCGCCGGAAGATCCGGTCCATCGTCCGCAATCCTGCCGTTGCGGAAATTCTGGCGCCCAAGGACCACCCGATCGGCACAAAGCGTCTGTGCCTGGATACCAACTACTACGAGACCTATAACCGTAACAATGTCTCGCTGGTGGACGTCAACAACGACCCGATCATGGAGATTACCGTAACCGGCCTGCGAACCCGCGATCATGCGTTCGGGCCATTCGATGCCATCGTTTTCGCCACGGGCTTCGATGCCATGACGGGCGCGTTGCGAGAGATCGATATTCGCGTGCAGGGCGGCGCGGTGCTGGCCGATGAATGGCAAGCGGGACCGCGGACCTATCTGGGGCTGATGATGGCAGGCTTTCCCAACATGTTTGTCATTACCGGACCAGGCAGCCCGTCGGTGAAGACACAGATGATCCTGGCGATCGAGCAGCACACCGATTGGATCGCCGATTGCCTGCGGCACATGCGGGCGAACGGCTACAATCGGATTGAGCCGGACCG
>DATNEJ010000324.1:0-8699 GCA_035606775.1 Acetobacteraceae bacterium
ATTCAGCGGCAGCGGGTCGACGGTCTGCGAACCGGTGCAAAGGCAGGTTGCGATGGCCAGCGGCTCCACGCCGTCACCGCGCAGGCCACGCACCGAAAGCGCATTGATCCGGCGTGCCAGCCGGCGGGTCCCCGTCTCGGCAAGCGGCGGCAGGTGGGCGAAGACGAGGCAATTGGGTTCGGCGCCGAGTGCGTCCAGCAGGTCGATCTGAACCCCCGTCCTGCCGGCGCTTTCATCGGAGCGGATGATATGGGTGACGCCGGAGGCCATGTCGTCGACGACTCCGGCGAGCAGGGGTGTCGGTGCGCCGTCCGCCCGCACCAGAACAGGATCGGAAATGGCCTGCAGTTTCGCCTGACGCTCGCCCAGGGCGAGGTCGCGCCAACCGACCGTGCGCGCGGAGAGCTGGAACCGCCAATGAGGCCGCTTGCCCCTGGCCTCGGCCGCGACACGCTGCGCCGGAGTCAGTTTGAGCATGGCGCGGTCGTAGAGTGTAGGCAGGCCGCGTTTCTGGCGGAATTCGCGTTTGGCGCGAAGTTCTTCCTCCGATTCGAAACAGGGATAGAGGCGCCCTGCCTGTTTCAGCCGCTCTATGGCTTGCTGGTAAAGTGCGAGGTTGTCGGACTGGCGGAGCGTGTCGTCCCATTCGATACCAAGCCAGCGCAGATCCTGGACAATGGCGTCGCTATACGCGGGCCTGGCGTGATCCTCATCGAGATCGTTGAAGCGCAGCAGAAACCGGCCGCCAAACCGGCGCGCATGCAGGAAGTTCAGCAGGGCGACGCGCGCACCGCTCAAGGACAGGTAGCCGCCGGGGTTCGGCGCGAACCGGACCCGGATCATTCGTCCGATCCGCGGTCGTCATCGTCGTCGTCCGCAGCATCGCGGCGCGGGTCCAAAGCGCGCCAGTCGCGTTCTTCCCGACCCGCGCGGTGGTCAACGAAATCGCCGAGTTCGTTGGCGCTGTGCCATCCGTCATCGCCGGCATCGACCACGACGGCGTCTTCACCGAATGCGAACCAGGCTTCCAGCACGTCTTTGGTCGACATGCCCGCGGCGCGACAATGTTCCACCGAATCGCGGACATAGCGGCGCGCAAATGCATTGGCCTGCATCAGTGTGGGAAAACCGCCGATCTCTTCCACGATGTTGTCGGCGGCATCGGCCATTCGATCGCCGCCCGCCGGGGCGCCGGCCGAAAGATCGAGAATGCGGACGCGCCACCCGCCGGAGGGGGCGAACAGGTCGCTCATGGGGTCACCTGTGCGTCATAGGGTCTCCTTGGCATGCGGCCAAACTACGCAGACCAGGGCTAGGAATCAACGTTGCGCGAGAATGTGGCGTTTTTGCGGGCCTGTTGCCCGATTCGGCGCCGGTAGAGTTTGTTCAGTGCAAAGAGAGGCATCGAACAGACTCCGGCTCTTTATTTGATCGCGTGATTCACGTCTACGGCGAGTCGCCCTACGACAATCACGCTGGTTGTCCGGTCGCGTGATTTCATGTCTCCGGCGAGTCGCCTGCGACGATCACGCTGGTTGTCTGATCGCGTGATTCACCTCTCCGGCGTGCCGCCTGCGACGATCACGCTCTACTGCTTGACCGCGCCCGCTGTCAGGCCGGAGACGTAATGTTCGACAAAGAAGGAGTAGATGATCGCCACCGGCACCGAGCCGAGCAGGGCAGCGGCCATCAATTGCCCCCAATAGAAGACGTCGCCCTTGACCAATTCCGCAATCGCACCGACCGGGACGGTGCGCACATCGGTCTTGGTCAGGAAGATCAGTGCATAGAGGAACTCATTCTGCGCCAGGGTGAACGCAAAGATGCCGGCGGAAATGAAGCCGGGCGTGCACAGCGGCAGGAAGATCTTGAACATCGTCTGCAGGCGGGTCGCACCGTCGATTCGCGCCGCGTCCTCCAGCTCATGCGGGACGGAGCGGAAGTAGCCCATCAGCAGCCAGGCACAGAACGGCACCAGCAGGGTGGGGTAGGTGAGGATGACCGAGGTCAGGGTATCGCCCAGGCCCATATGTTCGATGATGTCGGCCAGCGGCACGAACAGCAGCGGCTGCGGCACAAGGTAGGTGGCGGCGACGGCGAAGGCGATCAGGGCGGACCCGGGAAATCGCATGCGTGCCAGCGGGTAGGCGAGCATGACGCCGAAGATCAGCGAGATGGCGGTGGAAACGACGGCGACCAGCAGCGTGTTCCAGGTCCAGATAAGGAAGCTCGTCTCGGTCAGCAGGTCGATATAGTGCTTGAGCGTCGGATGGTAGACGATCAGCGGCATGATCTTGCGGTTGTACAGCTCCTGGTTCGGCTTCAGCGAGGTGATCGCCATCCAGTAGAACGGGAACAGCGTGAAGAACATGAAGAAGCCCAGCGGGAGCCAGAGCTTCAAGGCCCGTACCGACCATCCGCCGCGCTCGACCATCAGGATTTCGCCGGCCGCATGTAGAGTGACATGGCGATGATGATCAGCGCCAGCGGTGGCAGCATCGCCAGGGCAATCGAGGCGCCGAGGCCAAGCTGGCCGCCGGTCATGGCGACGTCGAAAGCATAGGTGGCGAACAGGTGGGTGGCATTGGCCGGACCGCCTCGCGTCAGGACATAGACAAGCTGGAAATCGGCGAAGGTGAAGATGACCGAGAACATGGTGACGATGAAGATGACCGGCTTGAGCAGCGGCAGGGTCACGTAACGGAACCGATCGAAGGCGCTCGCGCCGTCGATCGTTGCTGCCTCATACAACTCAGGCGATATGGTTTGCAGCCCCGCCAGCAGGGTGATCGCGTAGAACGGCAGGCCGCGCCACGTGTTGACGATGATGAGAGAAAGCATCGCGAGATGCGGATTGCCCAGCCACGATGGTCCGGGGTTGGCGATGTCGAAGTAGCGCAGGAACCAATTGATGACGCTGAATGCCGGATCGAGGATCCACATCCAGGCGATAGTGGACAGAACCGTCGGCACGATGAACGGCAGCAGCAGCAGGGCGCGGATGGTATTCTTGAATTTGAAGTCCTGGTTCATCACCAGCGCGAGGGCGAGCCCACCCACCATCTTCAGGATGGTTGCGGCGAATGTGTAGACAAAGGTGTTCTGGGTGACCTGCCAGAACGTCGGATCGTGCAAGTCGGCGATGAAGTTGCCGAGGCCTATGAAGGTGCCGGCCTGGGCGACCGGCCGGTTCTCCAGGCTGAGCCAGACACCATAGACGAGCGGATAGCCCACCAGCGCTATCAGAAACAGCAGCGGTGGAATGACCATCAGCCAACTGAACACGTCCTCCCGCTCGGTCCAGCGGCGAAAGCCGAAGGCCGGGCGGGTGGCGCGGGCGGGCAGGACGGTGGCGGACACTCTCAGGCGGCGGCTTTGAAGATTTGCTTAAGCTGCGCGTTGGCGTCGGCGATGACCTCCTTGGTGGATTTTCCCGCGCAGGCCTTGGCGAACATGTCGACGACGACGTATTTCGCCACGCTCTCCGATTGCGGCCGGCTGATGGGTGCCGGCCAGCCGGGCAGATGCGAGGAGGCGAGGGAGTCCCGATAGGGAAGGTTGCGCGGCTCTTTGTGCCAGAGCGGCGCGTCGTCGAACATGTGCAGGAACGGCGCATAATAACTGACCGCGACGTCGTACCACCCGCTGACCTGCTTCGGATCCATCAGCCACACCATGAAGTCCTTGGCCGCCTGATGATCCGGCGTGTGCGTGAAGATGCCGTGCGTCCAGGGGTTCAGGATGTGGAAGCGCTTTCCGGTCGGCCCCTTGGGATTGAGCGACTGGCCGGTGGCCTTGGCGATCTCGGGGAAATCCCGTTTGGCGATATAGAGGATCGATTCGGCATTGTTGGTGCAGGAGATCTGCTCCGAGAGGTAGGCCTTGTTGTTGCTGACGTCGGTCCAACCCAGCACGTCCTCGAACATGGTCTCCTTGAAGAAGCGACGGCAGAAATCCACGGCCTTCGCGGTTTCAGCCGAGTCGATCGCGACGGTCTTGCCGTCCGGCTCCACCTCGCGGGCGCCAAAGGACCACAGCAACGGATAGAGCCAGCCATGGTTGTCGCCGAAGCCATGGCCCAATTCCATGCCGAACGGGCGTCCTGCTTTCTTGAGCTTGATGCCGGCTTCGAGCAATTCGTCCCAGGTTTCCGGGAAGGTCTTGACGCCGACTTCGCCGAACCAGTCCGTGCGCCAATTCATGAGCTGGCCGATATTGCCGAACGGAATCGCCTTCCACTTGTTATGGACGATCACGGCCTCGGCCGCGGCGGCATGCCAGCCGCCGGCCTTGTCGCCGATCACCTTGGCGATGTCGGTCACATCAACCAGTTTCTGGTCGAACAGGAAGGGCCAGTTGAAGGCAAGCTGGCTCATGTCGGCACCGGTGCCGGTTTCGGCGATAGTGGTGACACGAGTCTGCACACTGCCGACGCTGACCGTCTCATAAATCAGCTTGATACCTGTGGCCTTTTCATAGGCCGGCGCCAGGGTGTTCTTCACATAGGCGTCGTAGGCCGGGATGAAGGAACTTTCGTGCATCAGCGTCAGGGTCTTGGGCGCCGCCCGTGCCTGTGCCGCGCCCAGCAGCCCGCCGACGGAGGAAAGCGCGGTAATTTTCAGGATGTCGCGGCGCGACGCGGCGCGAATGATGTTTGCCATTTTCTTGGTCCCCTCGCCGGACGGCTGTTGTCGGTGCTTACCCAACCCTGTTGCGCGGTCTGCCGTGCCGCCTTCCCAACGGTAAGGGGCGTCGATAGCAGGTGTCAACGAGACGGTATTGTCCGGTGAATATTCCCCGGTTCAACCGCCGGTTTTTCTTCTTGCCCCGTTTCGCCGCAAAAGGAATTCGCGGCCGACCTTTACCATCGGGACGCCGTCATAATCGACGATATCCGCGGTGGCGTAGGTCTCATGCCATGAATCGGGAATGAAGCTGCCGGTGCCGACCACGTCGATCGGCGCTTTCGCGTCGGCCATGACCCGGCACTTGTCCACACCGAAGCCGGAGGAGGCGACGATCCGTACCTTGCCGTACCCGGCGGCGTTCAGTGCCTCTCTTGTGTGCCAGATTGCGGCGGCCGAGACGCCGGTGCCCACCAGATACCGCAGTTCGGTGTCGCTGCGGTAACGGCGTATGGCGCCGGGCGCGTTGCGCTCCAGCACGGCGTAGCTCTCCGCCGGACCGAGACCTTCAAGGAACCGTCCGCCATGCGTGTCCAGCCGGAATGACAGCCGTCCCTCGGCCGCAAGATCCGGGAAGCGCGCGCAGACTGCCAGCGCATCGGTGATCTCCCGGCCGAAATAATCGGCGAGGACCGTCATCGGTTCCTCGGGAAACGTCTCGCGGAACATTTCGGCGGCCCGCACGGTCGATCCGGCGTAGCCGATCAAAGAGTGCGGCATCGTCCCGAAGCCGCGCGGGGCGCCGAACCAATGGGCGGTGCCGTCGTTGGCGTTGCCGACAAATCCCCTGGCACCCTCGCGGCGAGCAGCGGCACTGCCGACGGATGCACCGTAGGCCATCATGTCCTGCATTTCGCCGCCGGCGCAGTGGCGGGCCTCCATGGCCAGGAAAGCGGCTTCCGGCAGCGCCATGGCCATCTGATAGGCGTTATGGGCGGCGACGCACACCGGGCCGATCTTTTGCAGCAGGATGGTTTCCAGGTCCGACAGATGCACCAGGCTGCCGGTCAGATAGACGATGGGCTCGCCGGCGCCAATCCAATCGCCTTCGCTGTACATCATGTCGAGATCGAACGCTGTACCGCGGTCTGCCGCGGCGGCAGCAAGCCAATCCAGCATCAGCCGTGGCGCGCAGATCACCGGGCGGCGGAGAAACACCGCGTAGGTGACCCGCTTGTCGCCGAAGCGGGCGACAATCTGCTTGGTGCGGTTGAAATAGCTGTCGCTGCGGGCGGCGATGTCGGCCGCCAGACTGCTTCCCGCCTGACCGCCATCCGCACTCATACCAGCGGCCCGAGGGATTGACTCGTCGCGGAATGTCGGGCCGCTGGTATGTCATTGAGTTCGCGCGCAGCCGCGAACCTTACCCCCTGGGCAACCCTGCGCGCATACCAGTCAGCTCTGCGGGCTGCTCGCATCACTGTGCGGCGATCGCCGGTTGCGGCGTCGGGGCGCGGTGCCGCTTGAGCTCCTCGGCCACCAGGAACGCCAGTTCCAGCGACTGTTCGGCGTTCAGCCGCGGATCGCAGAACGTCTCATAGCGTTCGGCCAGATTGGCCTCGCTCAGCCGGTGCGCACCGCCGATGCACTCGGTGACGTCCTGGCCGGTCATTTCCACGTGCACGCCGCCGGCCCAGGTGCCTTCCGATGCATGGATGTCGAAGAAGCTGCGTACTTCGGACAGGATCGAATCGAAGCTGCGGGTCTTGACCTTCGCCGCGGTGGAGATGGTGTTGCCGTGCATCGGATCGCACAGCCAGACCACTTTCTGGCCGGCCCGCTCGACGGCGCGCACTAAAGCAGGCAGTTTCGTTGCCACCTTGTCGGCGCCCATGCGGGTGATCAGCGTGATCCGTCCGGCCTCATTTGCCGGATTGAGGACTTCCAGGATGCGCAGCAGGTCATCGGCTTCCTGCGTCGGCCCGACCTTCATTCCAAGCGGGTTTTTCAGGCCGCGCAGGAACTCCACATGCGCGCCTTCGGCCTGGCGGGTGCGGTCGCCAATCCACAGGAAATGCGCGGAGCAGCCGTACCAGTCGCCGGTGGTGGAATCGATCCGGGCGAGGGCCTGTTCATAGGGTAGCAACAGGGCCTCGTGGCTGATGTAGAAATCCGTCTCCCGCATGTCGCGCGTGGTGGTGCTGGTCATGCCGCAGGCGGCCATGAACGACAGGGTCTCATCGATCCTATGGGCGAGGTCCCGGTAGCGTTCCGCCAGCGGGGAGCGCTCGACGAAGCCGAGGTTCCAGCGATGCACCTCATGCAGGTCGGCATAGCCGCCGGAGGAGAAGGCGCGCAGCAGGTTCAGCGTGCTGGCGGACTGGAAGTAGCCGAATTCCATGCGCGCCGGATCGGGGACGCGCGCTTCGGCGGTGAATTCCGGGCCATTGATGATATCGCCGCGGTAGCTGGGCAAGGTGACGCCGCCCTGCGTTTCCGTGTCCGAGGAGCGGGGCTTGGCGAACTGGCCGGCCATGCGGCCCATCTTCACCACCGGCAGCGAGGCACCGAAGGTCAGGACTACAGCCATCTGCAGCAGCACACGGAACGTGTCGCGGACCACGTTGGCGGTGAAATCGGCGAAGCTCTCCGCGCAGGCGCCGCCCTGCAGGACGAACGCCTTGCCTTCCGCCGCGAGCGCGAGCTGGCTCTTCAGCCGCCGGGCTTCGCCGGCAAAGACGAGGGGAGGATACTTGCCGAGCCGCCGTTCCATTTCTTCGAGCTTCGCCGGGTCGGGGTAGGCGGGGACCTGGCGGATGGGGCAGTCGCGCCACGAATCCGCGGTCCAGGCGCGGGTACGGTGGCTGGTCGGGCTGGTCATGGCGGTTCTCCTCGGCCGCCTATATGTCGCGAATCGGGCAGAATGGCTACACGGCTCTCACCGCCAGCCTTGGCCGCGCGGTTGCGGCTTGCCATCCGCCGCCTGCCCGTGGTCCAACCCGGCGGATCATGCGGCCCGGAACCCAGATGCCCGCCACCCTGCCTGATCCCACCGACATCCCCGAACGCGTCCTGATCCTGGATTTTGGCAGCCAGGTCACCCAGTTGATCGCCCGGCGGCTGCGGGAATCCGGGGTCTACTGCGAAATCTGGCCATTCAGCACCGACCCTGAACGGATCGCCGCGTGGCAGCCGCGCGCCGTCATCCTGTCCGGCGGCCCGGCGTCCGTGCATGAGGCGGCCGCGCCGCTGGCCCCCCAGGTGGTGTTCCAACTCGGCGTCCCGGTCCTTGGCATCTGCTACGGGGAGCAGTTGCTGTGCCAGCAACTCGGCGGGGCCGTCGAGCCGTCCGACCATCGGGAGTTCGGGCGCGCCTTTGTCGAGGTGACGGGCGACTGTGCCCTGTTCGAAGGCGTGTGGCCCCAAGGGGCGCGCGAGCAGGTGTGGATGAGCCACGGGGACCGGGTGACCAAGCTGCCCCCCGGCTTCCGCGTGGTCGGCACCAGCGAAGGGGCACCGTTCGCCGCCATCGCGGACGATGCCAGGCGCTTCTACGGCGTGCAGTTCCATGTGGAGGTGGCGCACACGCCGCATGGCGCGCGCCTGCTGCGCAATTTCACCCACGGCGTTGCCGGCCTGTCCGGCGACTGGACTATGGCCGGGTTCCGCTCCACCGAGATCGCCCGCATCCGTGCGCAGGTCGGTTCCGGGCGGGTGATCTGCGGGCTATCGGGTGGTGTGGATTCCTCGGTGGCGGCCGTGCTGATCCATGAAGCGATCGGCGATCAGCTGACGTGTATTTTCGTCGACCACGGTCTGCTGCGGCACAACGAAGCCGCGGAGGTGGTAGCCACGTTCCGTGACCGGTTCAACATCCGCCTGGTACATCGCGACGCGTCCGCGCTGTTCATGACGGCGCTGGAAGGCGTCACTGATCCAGAGCAGAAGCGCAAGACGATCGGGCGGCTGTTCATCGAGGTCTTTGAGCAGGAGGCCGCGCGGATCGGGGGCGCCGATTACCTGGCGCAGGGGACGCTGTATCCGGATGTGATCGAGAGCGTGAGCTTCACCGGC
>DATNEJ010000336.1:0-2597 GCA_035606775.1 Acetobacteraceae bacterium
GTCGCGAGTCTATCTCGTCATTGGGTCGTGTCTTGGGCCGCCGAACGGTGCGTAATATTCATCAATGCGTCGACCGTAGGTCGGATCATCCCACGTTGCGGCTTCTGTATCTGAATAGACCGGCGCGCCCTCAAGCTGCTCACGGCTGAGATTCACGACGTAGCCGCCCTTTGACCGATCATAGGTGAGCTGATCCCACGGCAACGGGTGATAGTCCGAGCCCATGCCGAGAAAACCGCCGAACGACATCACGGCATAGGCGACCCGACCGGACCGTTTGTCGACCATGAGGTTGTAAATCGATCCAAGTTTCTCGCCGCCCCCGTTGTAGACGGCGGTTCCCTCAACTTTGTCTGAAGAAATCAGGTCGGTGGTTTCATTTGTAGCAGGCTGACCTGAGTATCCTGACGACGTTGTGTTCGACATGATTGCCTCCTTCGCTGAACCGCAACGCCGCCACGGCTCCGCAGTTTTGCTACGCTCAGCGGCCACCTAAAGTTTATCGTATGCCACAACGGACATTCCGTCTTGGATATGGATTTGCATTGAGGCGCATCAGTTTGACGCAAAGAAGCCACGGCGTGGTCAGTTCATAATTTCCAGGTGTAGGCCCGGGCGTCCAATGCCTCGATAACAGCAGCACTTCTTCTGTTCGGCCGGCGTAGATCAGGTCAATGGCTCGCTCATTCCTCAGAAGCGGATGTTTCGCATGCGGCCAGGCCGCGTTTCGTCCGGCGTGTAGAATCGACGAGCCTGTCCACAACGTACCGAAGCTCAGCGATGACAGTTTGCGTCCGAAGGTCCGGCGTCGCCTTGCCGCTCGGCCAGCGGGACACGGCCGCAGGCGAGACCGCGACAATGTTGGCGATGTCCTTGCCCTGAAGTCCCCCGTCATCGCGAAGGTGTTCCAGGATCAGGCTCACCGCGGTCGCCATGATCGGCCCCTGCTGCCGTTGGCGCGGTCAACCATCCCGCCGGAAGCACCGTCAATTCCACATTTAATTTTACAAAATCAAAGGCCTGGAATCATGTGCTCACAGCTTGGCTGTTTGGCGCCTCAAGGCCCGGTTGCGTCTCCGAACTCGGTGACCGGACCTGATACCCGGTCTTCCCGGGAAGCGCCGGCAGCTACCGTGTCACGTGGGCGGATACCGCAAGCCAGTGTCCGCCCCGACGTGCCCAGACATCCGTATAACGCCCGCGCCTCTCTTCGCCATCCCCCGTTCGGTAGTGCGTGCTGGCATGAATGATCGCCACGTCGCCCAGCACGCGAATCTGCACGTCGCGCGCCGCCAGGCCGCTGATCGTGACGGGCCGCGCGGTCTGCACCAGGAATGCCGGCTTGCCGACCAGCGAACCATCGGGATTGGAGCAAAGGAAATCCTCGGCCAAGATCTCGGTGAAACGCTCGACGTCACCATGCTGCACGGAGTGAATGTACGCCTCGTTGAGCACCGTCAGCTCATGCAGGTCGTTGCGCTCTTGTGCATCGGCGGTCATGACTGCGTCCCTTTTCGCCTCCGGCCAGCATAGCCGTCCGCGGACGATCCCTTCAACGGCGGTCGGGCGCCGGGGTTCGCTTCCCCGCCGATAGCCCCCACGAAACCAGGGGATTGCAGCCTTCCGCGCGGTGATCGACCATCGGCCAACCTGCGAGGGGGACGACAATGACCGCACGCGTGCCGATGGTTTCAGCCGAACGCGCCCGCGAACTCGGGGATGCGATGGGGATGCCCGCCCGCCGCACGCAGAGCGAGGCATTCCGCACCGTCGCCAACAACCCCGGCGTGGCCAGGGTCGCGTTCGGCCAGTTGATGCAGCTTCTGGAAAACAACAAGCTCGACACGCGGCTGCGCGAACTCATGATCATGCGGATCGGCTGGGTCACCGGCTCCGTCTACGAATGGACCCAGCACTGGCGGGTCGCGACCACCGCAGGCATCCCGCCCGAGGATATTCTTGCCGTGCGCGACTGGCGAAACGCCGAACGGCTGACGCCGGCAGACCGGGCGATCCTGGCGGCAACGGATGAGTGCCTGGCCGGCAAGTCAATCTCAGACACCACCTGGGCCGAAGTCGCGAAGCACATCACCGATCCGGCGGAGCAAGTGGAATTCGTCATCGCCATGGGCAACTGGATGTCGTTCTCCATGCTGTTCCGCAACCTGCGCATTCCGCTGACACCGACGCTCGCCCCCTGGCCGCCCGACGGCCTGGCATCTCCGGCGGCAAATGCATAAGCGATGACGGTAACGGCCGGCGCATCACCACGATCAGGCACGAAGGACACACCAATGCCCGAGGATTCGACACTTCCGCTACTGGACCACGAACTGGCACCGGACGAGGTGGCCTGGATGCAGGCCGTCTACACGGATTTCGACACACTCCGTGCCTCCTCCACCAGCCGTGGAGAGGCATTCGATCCGAAGGAAGCCTTGCGGCAGGTGCTGGCCCGTGACCAACACAGGCTGCCGACGCCCATGGACCTGTCGGGGCCAGGCCCGTGGCGAAACGGGCGCAACCGCCATGGCCGCGGGGTTGCCGGCGTCTTCCTGAAGACGGTCGAACTGCACCGCCATTCACGCAGCCGGACC
>DATNEJ010000340.1:0-3525 GCA_035606775.1 Acetobacteraceae bacterium
GCGGTCGGGCGCCCTTCCCTACTGCCGCTCCCTGTCGGCCGCCTCCAGTTCCTCAACGGTCGCCAACTCGTCGCGCAGCACCCACCACCCCTTGGTGACCACCTGCATTGGCGGCGGGGCCGGAACCAGGACGCTCGACGGTGTGCCGTACCGGGTCAAGCCCGGCACCCGGGATGGGCGCGGCGGCCGCGGCGGCTTGGGTTGCGGCATGGCCGGGTTCCTTCTCAACGCGGACAGGGCGCTGTAGCGGCTTGCAACGCCCATCACCTCGATTTCTCCAAGACAAGCGACCCCGAATCGGATTCTAACCTATCGTGAAGGTTTTGGGGGGAGGATCGCCGCCCATGGGGCATCCTGCACAACGACCGACGAGGAGGCGAGAGGGGACAATCGCGGCCGTCCCCCCGCTGCTTGATCGGAATGTTGCCCGCACCCTGGCGGGCACCGTTTCCGGTGAGAACCGCCTCGCCTTTGCCAGAACCCTTACCTTTTCGGCCGCCGCCGCATACGCAGCGTCCCTTCATTCTGCCCGAAAATTACTTCCCGCGCCTAACGATCTCCACCTTGTGCCATTGGGCGGTGAAGCTGAAAGCGTCGCGATGCAGATTGGCGCTGGCCTTGCAGGCGTCCCACTGGAAGAGGCGACCTACCTGCTCGGCTGCATCTACACGAGCGCCCTGCCCCCCGATTTCCGGGCGGCGCATGGAGTGTTCTACACGCCGCCGGAACTGGTTCGGCGGACGCTCGATATGGCCGAGCGTGCCGGCAGCGACTGGCGGCAGGGGCGCTGCCTGGACCCCTCGGCCGGCGGTGGTGGCTTCATCCTCGAAATGATCCGGCGCGTGCGTGGGGCGCTCGCGGGGACCGATCCCGCTTTGGTTCTGAGCCAGATTGCCGCCCGTGTGCGTGGCTACGACATGGATCCGTTTGGCGCGTGGCTCGCCCAGACAGTCGCACATTTCGCCGTGCATGATCTGGAAACGGAGGCCGGCCGGCGTCTTGCCAAGATTGTGCATGTGCGCGACAGCCTTGACGTTTGCGCCGAAGACCGTGGCGCCTTCGATCTGGTTTCGAGCAACGTACCGTTCGGTCGGGTCACACTGTCGCCGGCGCGGCGTGCCTTCTATTCCCGCAGTACCTACGGGCATGCGAATCTTTATGGGATCTTCACCGATGCAGCCCTGCACTATGCCGGCCAGCGTGGGATTGTCGCCTATGTCATGCCGACGTCGATGCTGTCCGGCCTTTATTTTCGATCGCTGCGCGACCTGCTTGCCAGAGAGGCACCGTTGCACGAAGTGACCTTTGTTACCGAGCGGTCAGGCGTGTTCGACGACGCGTTGCAGGAAACCATGTTGGCGACCTATCGGAAAGGCCGCCGCACGCGCACGGGTGAGGTCCATTTTCTGACAATCGACCAGGGTGGACAGGCGACCGTGACCAATGCCGGTGGCTTTTCCCTGCCATCCATCCGAACGGCGCCTTGGGTTCTGCCGCGAATCCCGGAGCAGGCGGCCCTGGCCGCCCGCCTCCGCGCCATGCGGTTCCGTCTTTCAGACTACGGCTACAGCGTATCCACGGGGCCGCTGGTGTGGAACCGGCACAAACCGCAATTCCGCACGCACCGGGAACCTGGCTGCCTTCCCGTCGTCTGGGCGGAAGCGGTTACCAGCGATGGACGGTTCATCTGGCGTGCCGAAAAGCGTAACCACGCGCCCTGGTTCGCAGCTGCACCCGTCAAGGACGACTGGCTGGTTATCAAGCATGCTTGCGTGCTCCTTCAACGCACAACCGCGAAGGAGCAGAATCGGCGTCTGATTGCCGCGGAAATGCCGGCGGACTTCGTCGCCCATCATCCTGGCGGCGTCATCGTCGAGAACCACCTCAACATGATCCGCAGCGATGCTGCCGCTGTTATTCCACCAGCGGTCATCGCCACGGTTCTAAACAGCGGCGCGGCCGATGCAGCTTTTCGTTGCATCAGCGGGTCGGTGGCCGTTTCCGCCTTTGAACTGGAAGAACTGCCCCTTCCATGCCCGGCCATCATGCAGCGAATAGCGGCCCTCCTCGAACACAGGGCGCCCCGTACGGAGATCGAACGTGCGGTCGCTGAATCCTACGGCATGGCCGATGCGACCACCGCTGCTTGATGTAGAAGCCATCCGGGCGAGGCTGGAACACATCTTTCCCGAGGGTACACCCGAACGCGCCCGCTGCATCGGCCTTGCCGCTGCGCGCACGATTTTTGTCATGCTTTATGTTGGCGCGATCGAAGGTGGTGAATGGCTGGCACCGAAATACGTCTATCGAATGGGCAATACGCAGGCAGCCCGAACGAGCGATGCCGACAGAGCCGCGTACCTTGCGGCCGTGAAGAAGCCAGGCACACCTGAGCCACCGGATCGCTGGTATCGGGAAAACACACGAGAGTCGATCCGCGACGAGGTACTGGCTCGGGGCCTCGTGCCGCTGGGCGCTGTATCGGTGAACCCGCACGTTCCGACGACATCCAGCAAAGGCCGCTACATCCTGCGCGGCGACCTTGCCGCACTGTTCAATCCGGCATTCACGTCGGAGCAATTCGAAGCGCTGGCAGCCAACTGGCGCGCAAAATATCTTTCGCACAACGCTCTTGCCACGGTGAAGGTACTCCAGGTCGCCGCTGCCGGCGCCGGAGCGAAGGTATCCGTCACGCTGCCGAATGGCGAAGGGCGGGTTATGGCGCCGGGCCCGTCTTCCGTCATCACGAAAGCGGTGATCGAGGTTTTTGCACCACGCTTCCTGACAAACCCAGCCGTCGTCTGGGTTTCCGAGAGCGGCAAGAAGGTGGTCGAGAAGCATGATGCGCTTCTGCGGTCGCTTGGCGTGAGAATCAATCCGGAAAAGCTGCTACCTGACGTGATCCTCGCGGATACGAGCGCGAAGCTTCTGTTTCTGTTTGTCGAGGTCGTGGCCACGGATGGTCCGATTCACGAAGGCCGCCGCGCCGCATTGCTCAAGCTCATCACCGATGCTGGGTTCAAGTCCGAGCAGGCAGCGTTCCTGACGGCCTTTCAAAGCCGGGAGCATGCCGCTTTCAAGAAGGTTGTAGCGAGCCTTGCGTGGGGATCGTTTGCTTGGTGCTTCTCGGAACCTGACCATCTGATCGCATTCGATGGCCGGGAGCCAGGCGGCGTCAGGCGCCTGCGGGAGTTCCTGCCCTCGGAGTGTCCCTGATTCAAGAACAGAGACCAGTCGGCCCGCGTCCCCTACCCCGCCGGCGGCACCCCGGCCTCGGCCAGCACTGCGGCCTGCCGCTCGGCCAGGGCCGCGGCGTCGAAATCCGCGATCAGCCCCTGGAACAGGCGGCTCCAGTTGAGCTCCGCCTTCAGCCGCAGGAACACGCCGCCCAGGCCGATCGCGGAACGATCCATCAGCACGAACTCCCGCGGCGGCTTGACGCCGCCTGTCCGCTTCAGGCCCGCATGCACCCGTTCGGCCACCTCGCGCCCGAACTGCACGTCGTCCGTCTCCTGGATGCGGCGC
>DATNEJ010000373.1:0-7476 GCA_035606775.1 Acetobacteraceae bacterium
CGGCGAAGGGAAAGGCGCGGGCACGCAAACCGGCGAGGAAAACGGTCAGCCGCCGCGCGGCCGAGTAGCGCCGGCATCTTCGTCCGCAGAGCGCATGCCGGACCCGTAGACAGGTCACGGGGGTCACACCGATGCCCAGGCCGTTCAATCCGTCCGGCAAACGAAGCCAGGCGTCCGGCAACCGCCCTCCCAGGCTGCCCGAAACTCTCGTTGTCCAGATCATCGGCACCGATACGGACGGCGATGCACTCGCGCGCCCCGTTGCCTGGAGCCAGGGAGATGGTCCGCCGCCACGCATCGTGATGGCGCCCGAACCGCGCGGACATCCCGCTCTGGCGCCGGGTGAGCGGGTCATGGCTCGCCTTCGCCCGATCGGCTCGGGCCGGTACGAAGGCCGCACGCTGCACCGGCTTGGCGAAACACCGGGCCGTGTCCTGGGTGTGTTCCGACGCGGGCGGCACGACAACCGCATCGTTCCCACCGACCGTCGGGCAAAAGCCGAATGGGTCGTTCCGCCCGGCGCCGACGGCGGCGCCGAACCGGATGAGATCGTGCTCGCCGAACCCATGCCGCATCACCGGCTGGGCATGAAGCCCGCGCGCGTGATCGAACGCCTGGGCCGCATGGGCGATGCAAGATCGGTCAGCTTGATCGCCATCCATACGCACGACATCCCCACCGTGTTCACCGCTGCAGCCGAGGCCGAAGCAAGGCAGGCGCGCCGGACACCGCTGGGCCACCGCACCGATCTCCGCGACATCCCGCTGGTGACGATCGACGGAGAAAGCGCGCGGGATTTCGACGACGCGGTGTTCGCCGAACCGGATGAGTCGCACGGCACTGGCGGATACCGGCTGATCGTTGCGATCGCCGATGTGGCTCATTACGTGCGGCCTAGTTCGGCGCTCGACGAGGCAGCCCGGACGCGCGGCAACAGTGTCTATTTCCCCGACCGTGTCGTGCCGATGCTGCCGGAGGCGCTGTCGAACGGCTGGTGCAGCCTGCGGCCGGACGAAGACCGTGGCTGCCTGTTCGTTGAGATGCGCATCGACGCACACGGCCGCAAGACCGGCCATCGTTTCGGCCGCGGCCTGATGCGCAGCGCCGCGCGCCTCACCTATGAACAGGTCCAGCAGGCGCACGACACCGGCCATGGCCGCGGCATCTCGGCCACCGTTCCTTTGGGGCCGCTCTACGATGCGTTCCGCGCCCTTCTGATGGCGCGGACCGCGCGCGGCACGCTCGATCTCGACCTGCCGGAACGCGAAGTCGTGCTGGACGACCACGGCCGCGTGTTGACGGTGACGCCGCGCCCACGCCTGGACAGCCACCGGCTGATCGAGGAATTCATGATCCTCGCCAATGTCGCGGCGGCGGAGGAACTGGAGCGTCTGCACACCCCCTGCATGTACCGCGTGCACGCGCCCCCGTCGGACGAGAAGCTGGCAGCGTTGCGCGACTTTCTCCTCACGCTTGGCATTTCGCTGCCGCAGGGCGACCGGCTGCATCCGCGTGACCTGGACCGAGTGCTGCGCGAGACGGCGGCGACGCCGGAGGCGCAACTGGTGAACGAGGTCATGCTGCGCAGCCAATCGCAGGCCGCCTACAGCGCAGACAATATCGGGCATTTCGGACTGGCGCTGCCGCGCTACGCGCACTTCACCAGCCCGATCCGCCGCTACGCCGATCTTTTGGTCCATCGCGCCCTGATCACCGCGCTGCACCTGGGCACCGACGGGCTTGCCGCCGCCGAGTTCGCCGCGTTCGCGGCCACCGCCCAGCACATCACCGGCACCGAGCGGCGGGCGCAGCTTGCGGAACGCGACGCGACCGACCGTTACCTTGCTGCATACATGGCGGAGAAAGTGGGCGCGCATTTCGCTGCGCGCATTTCGGGCGTGACCCGTTTCGCACTATTCGTCACAGTTGCATCCAGCGGCGCGAGCGGAATTGTGCCGGTTGCGAGTCTGCCGGACGATTTCTGGCAGTATGAGGAAAAGGAACAAGCCCTGATCGGTCGTCGAACCCGCCTGGCGTTCCGCCTTGCGCAGGAGGTCGAAGTGCGGCTCGCGGAGGCCAGTCCTGTCACGGGCGGGCTTGTGTTCCATATCCTCCAGGGCGTGCCACGCCACCGGCCGGGAAAACGGCCGCGCCAGCAGTGATCCGTGTCGGCCTCCTGCTGGCCTTCATCCTGGTCGGGCGCGCACAAGCCCAGCCGTCGGGGATGGAGCCATACGATCCGCAGCGTGTGACGGCGGTCTATGCGGAAGCCCTCGCCTTCATGGCGCCGCGCATCCTGGATCCGGTGCCGATCTCCCAGCTTACGGTGTGGGGACTGCGCGGCTTGACCGCCCTCGATCCGGCACTGTCGGCGGGCATGGTGGATGGGCGGCTGCAGCTTGCCACGCAGACCCGCGTCCTGTTCGAGATGCCCGCACCGAAGGACGAAACGCCCTTCGCCTGGGCGAGCGCGGCCGCCGTCATGGCCGGCGCCGGCATTGGCGTTTCGGCACCGATCCGGCGCGCCGGCACGCAGGGCGTGATCCAGAGCTTCTTCGACGAGATGTTCAATCATCTCGACCCGTATTCCCGCTATGTCGGCCCGGACCAGGCAAACGAGGATCGCGCGAACCGCGCCGGCGTCGCGGGGCTTGGGGTCAGCCTGATCAGACGGGGTCGGGCGATCGTCGTGCAATCCGTGATCCGCGACGGCCCGGCGTCGATCGCTGGTATCCGCCCGGGCGACGTGATCCTGACGGTGGATGGGCAATCGGCCTATGGCCAGGATGCCCGCACCGTCACCGAGTTGCTGGCGGGGCCGGAGGATTCGATCCTGCACCTCGTGTGGCGCGGCCATGACGGCAAGGTGCGCGATGCACGCCTGAGCCGGGCACTGGTCCCGCCGGAGACGGTGTTCTCCGAACGGGTGGGCGACGTGCTGGTGGTGCGGATCACCGGCTTCAGCACGACGACGGATGGCCACCTGGCGCATACGCTGCAGGACGGGCTGGCGGGCGCACAGCCGATCGCCGGTATCGTGCTCGATCTGCGCGGCAACCGTGGCGGGCTGCTGCGCAAGGCCGTTACGGTCGCGGATACCTTCCTACCGGCGGGCATCGTGGCAAGAACGGCGGGACGGGATCCCGACTCCAATCACGTCTGGCGCTCGACCGCCGGGGAGCTGGCGGAAGGCGTGCCGGTCGTGGTGCTGGTGGACGGCCGCAGCGCCAGTTCGGCGGAGATCCTTGCCGCGGCCCTGTCCGATCGCGGGCGCGCCGTCGTCGTGGGCAGCGCCACGTTGGGCAAGGGTCTGGTGCAGACCATTGATCCCTTGCCGGATGGCGGCGAGCTGTTCGTGACCTGGAGCCGGGTGCTCGCACCGCGCGGCTGGCCGATCCAGTCGCTCGGCGTGCTGCCGCAGGTCTGCACCAGCCGAGGCCACGACGCCTTGCGACGGCAACTGGCTGCACTGGCGGCCGGCATACAGCCGATGGCGGCGAGCCTTGCGATGCATGAGGAGGCACGGGCACCGCTGACCCCCGCCCAGGTGCTGGCCATCCGCAACGCCTGTCCGGCGGCCGGGGCAAGAGAGTACGATCTGGGCGCGGCACGCACGCTGATCAGGAATCCGGCCGCCTACGCCGCGGCGCTGTTCCCGCCGATGGCGAGCCAGCCGTAGGCACTGCCGCCGCTTACTGCGACCAAGGGTCATGGAAATTGACCGCTGGAATCGCTGTCACGCACGCCGCTGTTGGCAAATCCCGGGCATGGCGCCAAACGGCGAAGCGCTGGAAGAGCCGATGCTCCCATCGGCCACTTTCGGACTGCTGGCCGGTCATTCCGTATCTGTTCCGTAACGCCAACCGGGCTGGACAGACGTCAGCTCAGGTCGATCGCGAAACGCTTCAGGTCCGCCAGCGCGCAGTGCTCCAACGCACCTTCTTCCGTCGCGCGCAGCACGATGCGGGGCGCGGCCTCGGCTTCCAGTGCTTCCTGCCAGCGCGGCGCGCACAGGCACCAGCGGTCACCCGGCCGCAGCCCGGCGAAGCCGAACTCGGGCCGCGGTGTGGACAGGTCGTTGCCGCTTGCCTTGCTGAACGCGAGGAACTCGGCGGTCATGACCGTGCAGACCGTGTGGCTGCCAAGATCTTCGGCGCTGGTCTCGCAGCACCCGTTGCGGAAGAACCCCGTGAGCGGGCTCGCCGAACAAAGTTCAAGCTGCCCGCCCAGCACGTTGCGGGACGGCCTGCGCCCGGGGCGCCGGGCGGTCTCATCGAAGGGCATGTCGGTCTCCTGGCAGAAGCACTTCGGAAACGCCGAGCGGGTTCGGCGGATGCAGCACTCGCTGGATTGTACACCCGAATTCCGTCGGAAGTAGGGCGAGTCCTGATTTGGCGCGCAGTCGCCACGCCGACCCTGCGTGCAGTGTGCGCCAAAGTACTGCGAATGACGGGAACGCAAAGGACCGTCCGCGTCTGTCCGACCTGCCGGTCAGGCGGCGAAGTCGGCTGGCCGCAATTGCCGCGCCAAGCGGTCCAGAACGGCATTGGCCATACCGGGTTCCGCGCCGGTGAAGAAGCCGCGCGCAACGTCGAGATATTCGTTGATCACCACCTTCGTCGGCGGCCCGTCGGACATGGCGAGTTCGGCGCCGCCGGCACGCAGCAGGGCGCGCAGAACCGGATCGATGCGGTTCAACGGCCAATCCGCCGGCAAGGCGTCGGTCAGCATCGTGTCGATCGTGTCCTGCTGCCGCACCGCGCTGCGCACGATGCGGGTGAACAAGGGCACCTCGGCGTCCGGTACCCGGCCATCCTCAAAGCCGGCAGTCCCCGGCAATTCGCCAAGCCGGTGGCGCACGAACTGGTCGATCACCGTCTCCGGATTGTCGCCGGCCTGTTCACTTTGAAACAGCGCCTGAACCGCCGCGACCCGCGACGCGGTACGTGGCCGTGGCTTTTGCGGGCGGCTCATCAGACGGCGCCGAGGCGGCGGGCCGCGTTGATCTGCAACAGCGCCGCAGCCGCGGCCTCGGCCCCCTTGTTATGGCCATCCTGTCCGGACCGCGCCTCGGCCTGCGCCAAAGTATCGCAGGTCAGTAGACCGGTGCCGAGGGCGAGCCCGAATTGCAGTGCCACGGTCATCATGCCGTCCATCGTCGTCCGGCAGATGAACTCGTAATGGTCCGTCTCACCGCGCACGATGCAGCCCAGCGCGACGAACCCGTCGAAGCGCACCCGGCCGCGCGCGGCGATGCGGATTGCCTGCGGCAGTTCGAACGCGCCGGCGACATCCAGCACCTCCGATGTCGCGCCCGCGTCGCGCAGGATACGCTCCGCCCCTGTCGTCAGTCCGTCCACGACCGCGCGGTAATAGGGCGCGCGCACGATCAGCAGGTGTGGCGCCGACCCTTCGACCCGCGGCGCACGCGGCAGTGCCGCGTCTTCGGTGCTCATCCCTCGTAGTCCACGCCAACGATATTCGGGATCGACCGTTGCTCCAGAATATTGAGGCCGTAGCCATCCAGGCCGATCACCGTGCGCCGCCGGTTGGTCAGCAGGATCATGTTCTTCACGCCCAGATCGAGCAGGATCTGCGCGCCGATGCCGTAGTCGCGCAGTTCGCGGGTCGGCCGCGGGGCGCCATTGGCCAGCAGGCGCACCCGTTCGGCCAACGCTGTCGGACGGTGCTCGCGGATCAACACCACCACGCCACGGCCGGCGCGGGAAATCATATGCATGGCGTTATGAACGGCGATCCAGTGCGGGGAGCCGGTCATGTCGTCCAGCAGGTCGACCGCGTGCATTCGCACCATCACCGGATCCGGGCCGCTCACATCGCCTTTCACCAGGGCCAGATGCTCCTGGTACTCGACCGTGTTGGCATACACCAACGCCCGCCAATCGCCGCCCGCGGGATGATCGTAGGTGCCTTCCTCCACCCGGCGAACCAGGCGTTCCGTCAGCCGCCGGTATCCAATCAGATCGGCGATGGTGCCAAGCTTGAGGTTGTGTTTCTGGGCGAAAGCAACGAGGTCCGGCAGGCGCGCCATCGTGCCGTCGTCATTCATGATCTCGCAGATCGCGGCTGCGGGATAAAGGCCGGCCTTGCGGGCGATATCGACCGATGCCTCCGTATGGCCGGCGCGGACCAGGGTGCCGCCTTCGCGCGCCATCAGCGGGAACACATGGCCCGGCGTGGCGATGTCGTCGCGCGTGCTGTCGGGATTGATGGCGACCGCGATCGTGCGGGCGCGATCGGCGGCGGAAATGCCGGTGGTCACGCCTTCCCGCGCCTCGATCGACACCGTGAACGCGGTCTGGTGCCGGGAGCCGTTCTGCTGGCTCATGAGCGGCAGGCCGAGCTTCTCGACGCGTCCGCGGGTCATCGCCAGGCAGATCAGGCCGCGCGCGTGGCGCGCCATGAAGTTGATGGCGTCGGGCGTGGCGAATTGCGCCGGCACGACCAGGTCCCCTTCGTTCTCCCGGTCCTCATCATCCACCAGGATGAACATGCGGCCGTTGCGCGCTTCCTCTATCAGCTCCTCGGCGCTGGAGAGGTATTTTGAGAGTTCTGCGCTGACCAGGGCGGCCTTCAGATTCTCCGTCACGCGATGTCCCCTCGGGATTCCCGCTGCGTCTCCGCCAGACGTGCGACATAGCGGGCAAGCATGTCGATTTCGATATTGACCCTATCGCCCGGCGCCAATGTGGCAAACCCCGTGACCGAAGCCGTGTGCGGGATGATGTTCACGCCGAAGATATCGCCCTGCACTTCGTTCACAGTCAACGAGACCCCGTCGATGGCGATGCTGCCCTTCACGGCGATGAAGCGGGCGAGGTCCGGCGGCACGCGGAACAGCCAGCGCACAGAGCCGTTTTCCGGGGTCGCGGAGACCGCCTGAGCGAGGCCATCGACGTGGCCGGAGACGATATGGCCGCCCATTTCATCGCCCACGCGCAGCGACCGTTCCAGGTTCACGCGGGAACCGGGGCGCCAGGACCCGAGCCCGGTGCGGGCCAGGGTTTCCGCGGACGCATCGGCGGCAAACCAGTCGGGGCCGATCTCGATGGCTGTCAGGCAGCAGCCGGAACAGGCGATGGAAGCGCCGAGGGCAACAGGCGGTGCCGAGGGGTCGGCAAGAAAATCGGGCGGGGTATCGATCACAACCCGCATGTCGCGCCCCTGGCCGATCGGCGTCACTGCCCGCACCGTGCCAAGAGCCGTGATGATACCGGTAAACATGCTGCTTCAACCTGCCGTGTCACGTGAGACGTATTCGCTTAACATGTCGTCGCCAATCAGCGTGACGCAATGGCGCCTGAACCGCGGCATCAGGTCGAGGGTCTTCGTGCCAAACGCCTGCACCCCCGGCCAGCCGTCACCGCCCATCACGGCGGGAGCATGGAACCAGGCGATGCGGTCGACCAGTTCGGCGCGCAGCAGGGCTGCCGCGATCTGGCCGCCACCCTCCAC
>DATNEJ010000379.1:0-13714 GCA_035606775.1 Acetobacteraceae bacterium
AAGGCTGCGCCCGCCGCGGCTGTCGCTGACATCCGCCGGATGGTCGTAGACCAGCATCAGGTCCAGGTCGGAGCCTGCCATCATCTCCCGCCCGCCGCACTTCCCCAGCGCGACCACGGCCATCCCGCCGCCGCGCACACGCCCAAAACGTGCCGAGAAATCCGCTGTCACCCGGGGCAGCAGTACGGCGAGCACCGCTTCGGCCATTGCGGTGCGCTGCAGGCCGGCCGCGTCCGCGTCCAGGCGCCCTTCCATGGTCGCCACCGATACGGCAAAATCCTCCTCCTTGACGGCGCGCCGGATGATCTCGATCGCCTCTTCCAGACTTTGGGCATCGCGCAGGCGCACCCGCAGGCGGTGTTCCGGCCCGCCCGCATCATCCGGTGCCAGCAACCCCTCGAGCGCCGCGGGATAACGGGCCAGATGGTCCGCCAGCAGAGGCGCTGCGCCGAGGACGGCGGCGATCCGGTCGAGCAGGCCCGGGTTGTGCTCGAACAGCGACAGCAGTTGTACGCCAGCCGGCTGGACCGCGAGGAAGCGGTCGAAGCGGTTGAATGTCTCGTCGGGATACGGCTGGCCGCCCAGGCGGGTGAGGATGGCGGGCAGCATCATGCTCATCAGTTCGCGGGCGCGTGCCGAACGCAGCGCGCGGACGTGGCCTGCCTGCCAGCCTCGCACCGCGGCGACGATCCGGACGGGATCGCGAAAGCCAAGCTCCTGCAGCGAAGCGACGGTGGCGGGGGGCGCCGGATCGTCGCCGCGAAAATCCAGATCCGGCCCGGTAGCGACGGACTCCGGCAAGCCGGGCACGGCCGCGAAGACCTCCGCGTAGTGGTCGCGGACACGGCGAAGCTGCTGCAGCATGGCGTTAGCGAAGGTCGCCGTGTCGGCAAACCCGAGAAAGGTCGCGACCCGCGCCAGGTCGGCGGGCTGGCGCGGCAGTTCGTGCGTCTGCCGGTCGGCGATCATTTGCAGACGATGTTCCACACCCCGCAGGAACCGATAGGCGTGGGCGAGTTCCGTCGCGCCGCGTCCCGTGATGTGGCCCGCCCGCGCCAGCAGCCTGAGAGCCGCCAGTGTTCCCGGCACGCGCAGGTTCGGGTCGCGCCCGCCCCAGACGAGTTGCAGGGTTTGCGCCAGGAATTCGATCTCGCGAATGCCACCTTCGCCAACCTTGACGTCATGGCCGGCGACGCGCGCAACCGGATCGACGGCGCTGTTGAGCGCCATGCCCTTGTGCAGATCAATGCGGCGCTTCATCGCATGGATATCGGCCATCGCGGCGAAGTCGAGGCCGCGGCGCCAGACGAAGGGCCGGATCGCTTCCAGGAAGCGCGCGCCGACGGCCAGATCTCCGGCGACCGGGCGCGCCTTGATCATCGCCGCGCGTTCCCAGTTCTGTCCCATGCTTTCGTAGTAGGTGATCGCCGCTGGCAGGGCGATCGCCGGCGGCGTTGCGGCTGGATCGGGCCGCAACCGCAGGTCGGTGCGGAACACGTATCCGTCTGCGTCACGCGCTTCCATCAAGGAGACGAGGCCGCGTGCTATCCGCGACGTGAACCGACCCATGGCGTCACCGCCGGAGCGATCGGTATAAATCGGTGCTGCTGGGTCATAGAGCAGCACGAGGTCGATATCCGATGAGTAGTTCAGCTCACGCGCGCCGAGCTTGCCCATGCCAAGGACGGTGAAGCCGCCGCCGGAGGCTGGGTGATCGGGGTCCGGCAGGCGCAATTCGCCCGCGTCGTGCGCGGCGCGCAACAGATGTGCGACGGACAGCGCGAGCGCGGCGTCCGCGAAATCGGACAGTGCCGCGGTGACCTGATCGAGGCGCCAGAGTCCGCCGATGTCCGCGACTGCCGTGACCAGCGCCAGAATACGCTTGGTCCGGCGCAGGAGGGAGGCGACGCGGTCGTGGCGCGCCGACGCGGGCATTGCCTTGAGTTCGGCCATGGCCGCGTCGCGCACCGCGTCCGGCCCTTCGTCCATCAGGCGATACAGCGCGGCGGACTCCTGCACCGTGAGATCGGACAGATAGGGGCTGTTTCCGCCCAGGCAGCGCAGCATTGCTTGCGCCGATTGCCGCCGTCCCCGGCGCGCGGCAGTCTTGCCAAGTTCCGCGAAGCGCTCCGTCAGCCGCGCCGCGGCCGCGGTGTCGTAGGGTGCTGGCCAGGTCTCCGGCAAAACAAATGCGGCGCGCTTCATGCTGGGGCAGGCTGGCCGTGAGGCGGTTGCCAGGTCAAGCCGGCCGGGGACTGACGACCTTGCTTCACCGGTTGGCCGCGGTGGTGCTGGCGGTCGTGGTTCTGCTCTCCGTGGCGGTTGCCGCCGCTGCCTGGCGGCTTTCGCAGGGGCCGGTGGAACTCGATTGGCTGAGCCGGCGAATCGAGAATGCCGTGAACGCCGAGGAAGGAAAGTGGCGGCTCTCTATCGGTGGGACCGCTCTTGCATGGGAAGGGTTTCGGCTCGGCGTCGATCGGCCGCTTGACCTGCGCCTGACGGATATCGCCCTGACCGATACCTCGGGTCACGTGGTCCTGGCGCTCCCCCACGGTGCGGTTTCGCTCTCATTGCGACAGCTCCTGGTCGGCCGCATCGTTCCGCGTTCGGTCGAGCTCGACGACGCGCGCCTGATCGTCCTGCGCGAGAAGGACGGATCGATAACCTTGGGCGGCGAGCAGCCGCAACCGGCAGCAAGCCGGGACGCTGGAGATGGCTCGCCGATGCGGGGGATCGTGTCGCTGCCGGCGCTGCTACGGGAGCTGGCGCGCCCGGCCCTCGATGATCAGAGCCGGCGCCGCGGCCGGTTCAGCCAGATGCACCGCCTGCGTGTTCGCAATGCCGCCGTGACCATCGTCGATCGCCAGTTGGGCACGACGTGGCGGGCGCCGGACGCGCAGGTCGACCTGGTGCGCCGGCCGTCGGGCGGCGTCGCCGTTAACGCGTCGCTGGCATTGGCCCTGGGCACCCAGCGCGCCGACCTTGCCATCGCCGGGATCCTGCTCGGCGATGGCGGCAGGTCACACCTGAGCGCACGCATGAGCCCTATCGCGCCCGCCGCGCTGGCGGATGCGGCCGCGATGCTGAAACCGCTGTCCGTGCTGAACGCGCCGATCAGCGAGGAGGCCGAGTTCGACCTGGATCAGACACTTCACCTTGTGCACGGGCGGGTGGCGGCGCAGATCGGTGCCGGTGCTTTGAACACCGGATCGGCCACGGTCCCGGTGCGCCGCGGCGGCTTGGTCATCTCCGGCTCACCGGACCGGGCCGAAATGGAGACGGCGTTTCTGGAGTTCGCCGGCCGCGACGATGGGCCGGCAAGCCGGCTGACAGCGACCGGCGACGTGCAGCGCGCGACCGGACGGATCGATGCGCAGTTTGCTGTCGATGTCGATCAGGTTTCCTTTGCCGATCTGTCGCGCCTCTGGCCGCCCGATGTTGGGCGCGGCGCGCGGGAATGGGTCACCACGAATATCACCTCCGGCATGGCGCGCAGCGGTCATGTACAGCTTGCGCTTTCCGGCACCGACGATCTGTCCGATATCGCGCTGACCCAGGCGAGCGGCCAGGTCGACGGGCAGGATCTCAACGTCGTCTGGCTGCGGCCGGTGCCGCCGATCGTCCAGGGACGCGCGCAGCTCCGGGTGGTCGATCCCGACACCATCGATATCGTCGTCAGCGCGGGCGAACAACGTGTCGCCGGCGGCGGCAACCTGACCGTGCGCAGCGGCGATGTGCGGATCAGCGGCCTTTCCGGTCATGATCAGGTCGCCACCATCACAGCGGATATTGCCGGTCCGGTTGCCGGCGTGATCGCCCTGCTGCGGGAGCCGCGCCTGCAGTTGCTGGATCGCCATCCGATCGAGCTGAAGGACCCTGCCGGCGAGGCCGCGATCAACCTGTCGGTGCGCCTGCCGTTGCAGAGCGACATGACGATGGACGACGTGTCGCTTCGTGCGCAGGCGCATCTGACTCAGGTTCATCTCAGCGGCATTGTTGCCGGGCGCGACCTGGATCAGGGAGTGCTCGACCTTGATGCCGATACGAATGGTCTGACCCTGAAGGGAGAGGCGGTGCTGGCCGGGATTGCCGCCCGCCTCGACGCCACGATGGATTTCCGGCCCGGACCGTCGCGCCAGGTCATGCAGCGCATCATCGTGAGCGGGCGCGCCGGGGCCGGTCAGCTTGCGGCGGCCGGTCTGGATGCCGGCGATTTCCTGCGTGGTTCGGCCCTGCTGAACGCCACGCTGAGCGAGTACCGCAACGGCGAGGGCGACATCGCAATTCAGGCGGATCTTGCCGATGCAGTCCTCGCGGTGCCGCAGACCGGATGGAGCAAGCCGGCCGGCGTCCCGGCAAAGGCGACGGCGCAGATCGCGCTGTTCAAGGATCGGCTCCGTGGCGCCAGCCGGTTCCAGATCGACGGGAACGGCTTGGCGTTGCGTGGCTACGCGGATGGGGCGGGCGACCGGTTCGCGGCCGTGCATCTCGATCGCGCGCTGTTCGGCAGGACCGAAGGGCGCGGCACCATAAAGCTGCCGGCCGGCGGGCCAATCGCCGTGACCATGGAGGGAACGACCGTCGATTTGGCGGCCAGGCTGGCGCAGAAGCGGCCGGCGCAGGAGAAACCCGATCGCGAACCACCGCCGGAACCGGCATGGACGCTCAGTGCACGGTTCGACCGTGCCTATCTGGCACACGACCAGATTGCTACCGGCGTGCGCGCAGAGGCAGATTATGACGGGCGCATTTTCCGCTTGCTGTCGGTGAACGGCACGCTGGCGCCGCGTGCCCCGTTTTCCTTGACCATCGATGGGCGTGGCAGCCAGCGAAGCCTGACCGCCAACGCCGCCGACGGCGGTGCCTTGCTGCGCGGCCTCGATATCGTGACCTCGATGCAGGGCGGGCAGCTTTCCGTTCACGGCACGTATGATGATGCAGTCAAGGGCCATCCCCTGATCGCCACCGCCGACATCAACGCCTTCAGGATTCAGGGCGCGCCGGGACTCGGCAAGCTGCTGCAGGCGATGACGCTGTACGGACTGGTCGATGTCCTGCGAGGGCCTGGCATCGGCTTCTCGCATCTCATCGCGCCGGTGCAGCTCCAGGAGGGTGAACTGATCCTGAACGATGCGCGGGCGTTCAGCTCTTCGCTTGGCCTCACGGCCAAAGGGCGCGTCGATCTGCGTGCCCAGCGCCTGGATATCCAGGGCACTATCGTGCCAGCCTATTTCTTCAACTCGCTGCTGGGAAACATCCCGCTGGTCGGCAAGCTGTTCAGCCCGGAACGCGGCGGCGGTGTCTTCGCCGCGCGCTATGCGCTGCATGGCGATCTGAACGACCCGTCGGTGTCGGTCAATCCGCTTAGCGCGCTGACACCAGGCTTCCTGCGGGAGATTTTCGGCCTGTTCTGATGAGCGAAAAGGGGCGGTGATGGCGAAGAAACTGGTCGTCGGCGAACGCGCTGCGACACTCGCCGATCTTGCGATGCAGATCGCGGATTGCCCGCCGCCCATTCCGGGGGCGAACGAGATCGCGGTAGAAGTCGTATCGGCAGGTGTGAACCCGAGCGATGTGAAAGCAGCGCTGGGGGCGATGCCGCACGCGGCCTTTCCGCGAACGCCGGGCCGCGACTGGGCCGGCATCGTGCGCGAAGGTCCTGCGGATCTGGCGGGTCTGACAATGTTCGGGACAGGCGGCGATCTTGGGATCAGCCGCGACGGCACGCATGCCGGCTGGCTGGTTGTCCACCGCGACGCCGCAGTACCCCTTCCAACTCCCGTGACCCCCCTGGAGGCCGGTGCGCTCGGTGTGCCGTTTGTCACCGCGTATGAGGGACTGCGGCGGGCAGGACTGCCTGGCCCGGGCGAGGTGGTGCTGGTTGCCGGCGCGAACGGCAAGGTCGGACAAGCTGCCGTACAGATCGCAACCACGCTGGGTGCGAGGGTCTTTGGCGTGGCGCGGCGGCACAGCACCTATATCGGGCATTCAAGCGCATCGGTTCGCATGATCGACACCGCATCCAAGGAGATCGCCACGGTATTGCGGGACGAGACCGGCGGGCATGGCGCCGACATCGTGTTCAACACCGTGGGCAGCCCGTATTTTGCTGCCGCGAATCAGGCGATGGCCAAGTGTGGCCGCCAGATATTCATCGCTACGCAAAGCCGTGAAGTCCCGTTCGACATTTTCACATTCTATCGCGGCCAGCACACCTATGTCGGCATCGACAGCCTAGCGCTCGACGCAAGGGCGTGTGCGGCCATCCTCCACCTGCTTCTGCCCGGATTCGAATCCGGCGCGCTGCGGCCGTTTTCTGTCGCGCGTACTGACACATATCCGCTCGTTCGATGGAGGGACGCCTATGCCGCGGTGCTGGATGGCGCATCGCAGCGGATCGTGCTTCGCCCTTGACCGGGCGAACCGATCAGGGTTCGCTTGATCGAACGAGGGAGGTCCGAATGCCGGCTGCAAAACCCGTTGCAATCGTCTTCGACACATTTGGCAGCGTCGTGGACTGGCGCAGCAGCCTGATCGCCGAGCTGACCCGGTTCGGCGAAACGCGCGGCATCGCGGCGGACTGGACCGCGCTGGTGGATGGCTGGCGTGCGGCCTATCACCCGTCGATGGACCGGGTGCGCAAGGGACAACAACCCTGGGTCAAGCTGGATGCGCTGCACCGGGCGTCGCTTGACCGGCTGGTGGCGGAAGCCGGCATCAAGGGACTGACCGAAGCCGATCTGGACCATATCAATCGCGGTTGGCACCGCCTGAAGCCGTGGCCCGACTCCGTGCCCGGCCTGACTCGGCTGAAAACCAGGTTCATCATCGGGCCGCTGTCGAACGGCAACGTCGCGCTGCTGACCAACATGGCGAAATACGCCGGTCTGCCGTGGGACGCGGTATTCGGGTCGGATCTGTTCAGGCACTTCAAGCCGGACCCGGAAACGTATCTAGGGGTTGCGGACCTGCTGGATCTGCAACCGCATCAGGTGATGATGGCGGCGGCGCATAACAATGACCTGGCGAATGCGCGCAAATGCGGCCTGATGACAGCCTTCTTCCCACGGCCAAGCGAATACGGGCCGCACCAGAAGCGCGATTTCGCCGCCGATCAGGATTGGGACATCGTGGCGACGGATATCGAGGATATGGCGTCGAAACTTGGTGTCTAGAGTCGGTTCGGTGCAGACAGGAGCACCGACCAGGCTCCGGCACTTTGTTTGATCGCGTGATTCACGTCTCCGGCGATTCGGCCTGCGACGATCACGCTCTAAAGAACCAGCGGCCACAGGAGGAATATCGATGCCGACCGACCTGCAAGACATCGAAGGGGCGGTGCAGACCTATTTTGATGGGCTGTACGAAGGCGATACGGCGAAGCTCGCGAGCGTGTTCCACGACGTCTCGCATCTGTTCAGCGTGACCGACGGCAAGCTGGAGGATTTGCCCAGGGCGCAGTGGTTTGAGCTGGTGCGTTCGCGCCAATCCGCCCAGACCCGCGATTTGCCGCGGCGCGACTGGGTGGTGCAGATCGACCGGTCCGGCCCGAACACCGCGTTCGCCAAGGTGCACTGCCAGATTCCGCCGCGCTACTTCACCGACTACCTGACATTCGTGCGGCTGGCCGTCGGCTGGAAGATCGTGTCGAAGACTTATCACACTGAAACGCGCTGAGACGGTCATGGCGTTCGACTACATCATCGTCGGCGGTGGCTCCGCTGGGTCCGTACTGGCGAACCGCCTGTCGGCGAAATCGTCCAACAAGGTGCTGTTGCTGGAGGCCGGACAGGACACGCCGCACGGCAAGGTGCCGGCAGCCATTCTGGATTCCTATCCCGGCACGGCGTACCTGAATCCGAAGTACACCTGGTCGAAGCTCAAGGTCACGACCGAGGTGATTTCCCACAACAATCCCGGCGAACGACCGCCGCTGCGCACCTATGAGCAGGCGCGCGTGCTGGGCGGCGGCTCGTCGATCAACGGCCAGCTCGCCAATCGCGGGGCGCCGACCGATTACGATGAGTGGCATGCCAGAGGTGCCACCGGATGGAACTGGGACAGCGTGCTGCCCTTCTTTAAGAAGGTCGAGCAAGACATGGATTTCGACGGCCCCTGGCACGGCCGGGAAGGCCGGATTCCGGTGCGGCGAATCTTTCCCGATCTTTGGCCCGAGCACGCGAAAGCGGTGGGCGAGGCGTTCAAACAGGCCGGGTATCCGTACCTGATTGACCAGAACGCGGAATGGAAGGACGGGTATTTCCCGATCACCATCTCCAACGCCTACGAACGGCGCGTCTCCGCGGCGATCGGCTACCTCGATCCGGGTACCCGCATGCGGGAGAACCTGACGATTTCCACCGATACGCAGGTGGCCGAACTGCTGTTCGACGGCCATCGCTGCACGGGGGTGAAGGCGATCGTCAGCGGGCGGGAACAGGTCTTCCAGGGTTCGGAGATCATCCTGTCCAGCGGCGCGATCCATTCGCCGGCGCATCTGCTGCGCGCCGGCATCGGACCGGGCAACCATCTGCGGGAGGTCGGGATCGACGTCCGCGCCAACGTCCCCGGCGTCGGCCAGCGGCTACAGGATCATCCGGCCGTGGCGGTGGCGGCCTTCCTGAAGCCGCACGCGCGCATCGTGCATGACTATACCCGCCGGCACATCTACACGGCCCTGCGCTATTCGTCGGGGCTGTCCGGCATCCCGGCCGGCGACATGTTCACCGTGGTGACCAACAAGACCTCCTGGCACAAGGTGGGGGAGCAGATCGGTTCCTTCATCGTCACGGTCTACAAGACCTATTCGGAAACCGGGTCCGTCAGGCTCCGCTCGGCGGAATGGCGGGATGAGCCGTTGGTGGATTTCAACCTGCTGTCGGACCAGCGGGACCTGGAGCGCATGATGGACGGCGTGCGCCGGTTCGGCGCGATGCACCTGACGCCGGTGATGCAGGCGGTGACGAGCGATCCGTTTCCGGCCAGCTACAGCGACAAGGTGCGGCAGGTGGGCCTGCTGAGCCGCAAGAACAAGCTGATCACCGACATCATGGCGAAGGCGCTGGACGGGCCGGCCGGACTGCGCAGCTATCTGATCCGCACGTTGGTCATGGAAGGGGTCACCCTGCAGGACCTGCTGACGGATGACGAGAAGCTGGAGGCATTCGTGCGCAAGGCGGCGGTGGGGGTGTGGCATGCGTCCTGCACCTGCCGGATGGGCGCGGAAGACGACCCGATGGCGGTAACCAATCCCGCCGGCCGGGTGCGCGGTGTGGATGGGCTCAGGGTGGCGGATGCGTCGGTGTTTCCGGTGGTGCCGTGCGCAAACACCAACTTTCCGGTGCTGATGACGGCGGAAAAGATATCTGATGCGATCCTGAGCGGCGCGTAAGGCGGGAAGGGGGTTTGCAAGCAAGGCGGGGCTTGGTATGAGGCCGCGCTTGCTGGTGGGTTGGGTTAGGGCGCATAGCTCAGTTGGTAGAGCAGCTGACTCTTAATCAGCGGGTCCAAGGTTCGAGTCCTTGTGCGCCCACCAATGATTGCAGATACTTATAGGCCAGTTGGAACCCGGAAATGGAAGCCAGGGTAGCACCTGGGTAACGCGGTGCCGAAATGCGCGTTCGCTATTCGCGGCGGCCAGGTGCAGGTGGCCCAAGGAAAGCCTGTGTCGAAGGCGGGCGCGACGGTGAGCGACCCCGAGGGATCCGGTCCCTCCTCTGGCATACAGGAACGCGGGGTGCGCGAGCGCGGTGCCAGCAAGCAACCACCGTCAAAAAGGCTGCGGTCCGCGCGGACAGCTTGCTGCAATCGCTGCCGATCCCGAAGGGACAAGCGGCCTGTCGCCGCGCCCCGGAAGTGCGATGCCGCGAATGAAGGTGGCAAACCGGACGGCGAGCGCCGTTCCACCGCGAAGCAAAAAGCAGGAGTTGGATGAGGTGAACTCATGTCCCTGATCCCGGGCGCTGCACGCGCCATGATAGGGCAGTCGGATCCGCCGATCCGTGTCGAGATCGTTCGGCGCGACATCGTGAAGTATGCGGTGGCGACTGAGCAGCGCCAGCGTAAATTTCTCGAAGGCGACGAGGCGCCGCCGATGTTTTTATTCGGCGCGTTACGCCCAGTTGTGCCGATCGGCGCGCTTGGGCCGGACGGGATCGCGGCCGGCTCGCTGCTACCCGACCTCCCGCTCAAGCGTGTGATGGCCGGCGGCAGCAGAACACGCTATTTCCGCGCGGTGAAGCCCGGCGACGTGCTGGTCGCCATACGCTCGCTTGCCGACATCTACGAAAAGAGCGGCACCCAAGGACCGCTCATCTTTCTTGTCTACAAGCTCGACGTGCGCACCGAGGCCGGCGAACCGGTGATCGAGGAAACGCAAACGCGGATCGTCCGATAGGAGCCCCTCCATGCCGCGCCTTTCCGAACTTCGCCCCGGCGACGCGCTGCCCGAACGCCGGCACACGCCGACCAACGTGTCTCTGTTCCTCTACAATGCCGCGATCTGGAACCCGCATCGCATCCACTATGACGAGAGCTACACGAAGGAGGTGGAGAAGCACCCTGCCGTCGTCGTGGACGGGCCACTGCAGGGCGACTGGCTGACTCAGACCGTGCTGGACTGGCTCGGCGAGGACGGCGTGCTCGTCGAGCTCGAATATGCGAACCGGCGCGCCGGCTATCTCGGCGAGACGTTTATTTCAGGCGGCAAGATAGAGGCGGTGCGGCCCGAGACGTCGGAGGTTGAACTGTCGCTCTTCGTGCGCAAAGAGGATGGTGAGGTCACCGTTCCCGGTCGTGCCGTTGTGCGGATCAACCGCTGATCCATCGGCGTGCCGGTCGAGCTGGCGACCTGCCGGCCAGACTCCGCTCAGCGGTTCCCCTGTTGGGAGAAGCCCGCAGTGCGCGCCGGATTGAGGTGAGACCATGAAAGATTTGAGCGCAAAGGCCGGAATACGAAACTGATGAGAAAGCGAATGCAAGGACAACTGATCAAGGACGATGGCCAGACTGGTGTTGCAACGTCCGACTACGACGCGATCGTCATCGGCGCGGGTATCTCGGGCTTGTACCAGTTGCATCGCCTGCGCGCGCTCGGGATGCATGTGCGGGTGTTCGAGACCGGGACCGGCGTGGGCGGTACCTGGTACTGGAACCGCTACCCGGGCGCGCGCTTCGATTCGGAAAGCTGGTCGTACGGTTACTCCTTCTCCAAGGAACTGCTGGACGAATGGGATTGGAAGGAGCACTTCTCCCCACAGCCTGACACGCTCGAATACCTCAACCTCGTCGCCGATAAGTTCGACCTGCGGCGCGACATCCAGTTCCAGAGCCGCGTTTCGGCCGCACATTACGATGAGGCCCGCCGTGCCTGGGCCATCACACTGCAAGACGGCCGTATCTACCGCTCGCGCTTTCTCATCACTGCCATCGGTCCGCTCTCCGCACCGACTCTGCCGCGCATCGAGGGCATCGACAGCTTCAGGGGCGAGTCGTTTCACACATACCATTGGCCACACGAACCCGTGAGCTTCGAGGGCAAGCGGGTCGCTGTCATCGGTACCGGCGCCACGGGTGTGCAAACCATCCAGGAAGTCGCCAAGACTGCAAAGCAGCTCATCGTGTTCCAGCGCACGCCGAACTGGTGCGCGCCGTTGCACAACGCGAAGATCAGCAAGGAGGAGATGCAGGCGATCCGGGGGCGCTATCCGGAGATCTTCCAACGCTGCCAAGAGACGTTTTCCTGCTTCGTCCATACGCCGGACTCGCGCGGCACGTTCGAGGTGTCGGACGAGGAGCGCGAGGCGCTCTGGGAGAAGCTCTACGCCTCACCCGGCTTCGGGATGTGGCAGGGCAACTTCCGCGACATTCTCGTCGACCGCCGTGCGAATGCGCTGCTGAGCGACTTCGTCGCCCGCAAGATCCGCGAGAGGGTGAAGAACCCGGCGGTGGCGGAGAAGCTCATCCCGACGAATCATGGTTTCGGCACCCGTCGCGTGCCGCTCGAAACGAAATACTATGAGGTCTACAATCAGCCGAACGTGATGCTGGTGGATATCCGGGAGACGCCGATCGAGTGCATAACGCCGACCGGCATCAAGACAAGCGCTGCCGAGTACGAATTCGACATGATTGTCTATGCCACCGGCTTTGATGCCATCACCGGCTCGTTCGACCGCATCGACATTCGCGGCACGGACGGCTTGCGGCTCACGGACAAGTGGGCACACGGACCGGAAACCTATCTTGGCGTGATGGTGCAGGGCTTCCCCAATATGATGATGCTGATGGGGCCGCATACCGCGCTCGGCAACATCCCGCGCAGCATCGAGTACAATGTGGACTGGGTGACGGCCCTGCTACGCCATGCACAGGCGCATCACCTGACGAGGCTCGAGGCGACTGAGGGGGGCGTGACGTCGTGGACCGACCACGTGAAATCGCTCGGCGTCGGGCTGCTGTCGAACGAGGTCGATTCCTGGATGACCGGGGTCAATCGCAACGTGGAAGGCAAGTCCACGCGCATCATCGCGCGCTACAGCGGCAGCGCCCCGGCCTATCGCGAGCGGTGCGACAAGGTGGCGGCGGAGGACTATAGGGAGCTTGCTCTCTCATAGAGCGTGATCGGCGCAGGCGGAATCGCCGGAGCCGCGAATCACGCGATCAAACAAAAAATAGAGCCGTCCGGGTAGATTCCGGCGCGTTGAAGACCTGGGATTGAGATTGGTAGTGGCACGAGATACCCCGGCCGCGGGCAACGTCACCCGACGAAGACGCCGCCGTTCACGTCCACCACGGCACCTGACAAATAGCTGGCTGCCGGCGTGCAAAGGAAAGCGATGGGCCAGGCCAGTTCTTCCGGCCGGCCCATGCGCCCCATCGGCAGGCTCGGCGCCAGGTTGAAGCCGCGAGTCATCGGCGTCTCCACCGGGCCGGGCGCGACGGCGTTCACCAGCACGCCGCGCGTCACCGCATTGCGCGACAGCCACTTCACCAGTGCATGCACCGCGCCCTTGGACGCGGAATAATCCGGCGGCGTGGTGAGCGACGTGCCGCCGGTCTTTCCGGCAACCGAGCCGACCAGCACGACGTTGCCGCCACCGTGCTCCGCCATGTGGTCGATCGCCGCCCAGGCCAGTTGCAGCGGCACGCGCACGTTGATGTCCATCACGCGATGGAACCGCTCATGCCACTTGCTGTCTTCGCGCCACGGACGGCCTTCCAGGATCGCGGCGCAATGCGCGAGCGCGTGGACGCGCTCACCCGCCAGCAATTCGGCGATGAACGAATCGGCGGTGAGATCGCCCTGGGCGACGGTGCAGGCCGCGCCCGCGGCCTGAAGCTCGTCCCGGATCGAGTCCAGCGGCGCGCGATCGATGAGCACCAGTGTCGCACCCAGTTGCGCCAGCACGCCGGCGGTCGCGCGGCCGATGCCGCTGGCCGCGCCGGTCACCACGACGCGCTTGCCCTGCATGTTCAATGCGGACGGGATGGGCAGGTCGGTCATCGGCGTTCCTCCGGCTTTGCCGGCAGTGTGTCAGGGTTGCGGGGCTTATGCCAGTTGGCTGCTCATACCAACGGCCCGGACTCTTGACTCATCGGTCGATTGTCGGGCCGCTGGTATCTCATTGATTTCGCGCGCAGCCGCCACACCAACCCTGCGCGCATATCAGTCAGCCCTGCGGGCTGCTGGTATCAGGCGCTACCCCTTGGGTTC
>DATNEJ010000392.1:0-4133 GCA_035606775.1 Acetobacteraceae bacterium
GAACCGCCCAAGGGCAAGACCCCCGAAGACTGGGAGCCGCGTCCGCAGACCCTGTTCCGCGCCACACGCTTCGGCGATGACGTCGATCGCCCGCTGCGCAAATCCGATGGCAGCAACACGTATTTTGCCAACGACATCGGCTATCACGCGGACAAGGTGAAGCGCGGCTTCGCGATCCTCGTGGACGTCCTGGGTGCCGACCATGGCGGCTACGTGCCTCGGATGCGCGCGGCGGTGCAGGCAGTCTCCGGCGGGCGCGCGAAGCTGGAGGCGGTGCTGTGCCAGATCGTCCACATCGTGCGCGGCGGCGAGCCGGTGCGCATGTCCAAGCGCGCCGGCGCCTTCGTGACCCTGCGGGATTTGCTGGACGAGGTCGGCAAGGACGCCGTCCGCTTCACGATGCTGACCCGCAAGGCGGACGCGCAGATGGAGTTCGACCTCGACCAGGCGCTGGCCCAGACGCGCGATAACCCAGTCTTTTACGTGCAATACGCGCATGCAAGGTGCCGCTCGGTGATGCGCGCGGCCGCGGCAATGTTTCCGGCCGAGGCGATCAGCGACCAGGCCCTTGCCGGCGTCGCGCTGGACAGCCTGCAGGCCGAGGCCGAGATGGCGCTGATCCGCACCCTGGCATCCTGGCCGCGTGTCGTGGAAGCCGCCGCGATTGCACGAGAGCCGCACCGAATCGCGTTTTTCCTCTATGACTTGGCGGGCGATTTTCATATGCTGTGGAACCGAGGCAAGGATGATTCCACGCTTCGCTTCCTGCAGCAGGACAGGCCTGCCGAAACGCTGGCCCGGCTGGCTCTGGTGGCAGCAACCGCGGTGGTGATCCGCTCCGGCCTCGCCGTGATGGGCGTCGATCCCGTCGACGAAATGCGCTGACCTTCGGCCCCCTCCGCGCCGGAGACAGGCGGATGGGGACTACCGAGAGGGGAACAAGCGTGTCGTGTCGGACGATCTGAGCATCCCGAATCCCACCTACCGCATGCGTCGCCGCGGCCGTGGTGGCATGGACCCGGACACCAGGCGATTGCTGATGATCGCGGGCGGCCTTGGTGCCGGCCTCGCCGTGGTGTTTCTTGCCTCCAGCCTGTCCAGCCGTCATCCCGGGGAGATCCCCGTTATCCAGGCCGACAGCGGCCCGATCAAGGTGAAGCCGGAGAACCCGGGCGGGCTGAAGGTGGCCGGAATTGGCAACGAGATATTCTCCGACGGTTCAGACACCGACGGATCGAAGCTCGCGCCCCCGGCCGAAGCGCCGGATCCGGCCGCGCTCAGGGCGCCGCCGCCGGCACCCGTGGCGGCTCGCCTGCCGGTCCCGCCGGCAGCCACTCCCGCGACGGTCGCACCGCCGCCGGCACCTTCCGTCGAGCGGCGTACGGCCGCGGCCGCGTCGCCGGTGAGCCAGACCCGTCCGACAGCCGTGGCCGTTCAGACGCCGCCGGAAAAGCGTGAATCGGTCGCCGGGCACGGCGCTGAGGCGCGCACCGCCTCTGCCGCGCAAAGCAGCAGCAAAGGCGCCGTCGTGCAGCTCGCGGCCCTCAGTTCCGAAGCAGCCGCCAGGGAGGAGTGGCAGTTGTTGGTCAAGCGAATGCCCGACCTGCTGAACGGCCGCCAGCCGGCCTATTCGCGGACAGAGCGGGACGGCCACACCTTCTGGCGGGTCCGGACCACGGGATTCACCGATCTGGCCCAGGCCAAGTCATTCTGTGAGCGCGTTCGCACCAAGGGAGCCGGCTGCTCGGTTGCCGACTACTAATAGGCGGCCGCGCCGCCGAATCGCGGCGTCGAGGTTTCGCCGTGCGCCAAGGCCGGTGGATCAGGACGCGCCCGCATTCTGGCAACGGCCACGAAGAATGACCATTGGCGGAAGTCATTTTTGGCGCGCCGTCGCCCGCCAACCCGGCGCGCGATACCACTGGGCGCAAGCGTCCGAAGAGGCAATGCGTCCGCCGATTGGAACTGCAGCCGGCCATTCGCGAAGCCACGGTGATATCGCTTTGCGCGAACGTTGATCTTTCCAAGGGTTCTGCCGATTGGTATCGGGCTACGGCTTGGCGGGTGGCGGCGGCCGACCGGGGATTCAGGCCAACGCCTATTCCCGGTGACCGTTGGAATGAACCCGCCGCAGTGACGGAAGACCGGAACCAATGAAAGCGGCGATCGTCGGCATAGCCGGGCCGGTTCTGCGGCCCGAGGAAGCGGCGCTGCTGGCGGATTGCCGGCCAGCGGGCGTGATCCTGTTCGCCCGCAATGTCGAGGACCGGCGCCAGCTTGCCGCACTGCGGGCAGCGCTGGGCCAGGTTCTACCGCCTGAGGCCGTGCTGATGGTGGATCAGGAGGGCGGGCGGGTCGCGCGTCTGCGTCCGCCGCACTGGGCCGCGCATCCGCCGGCCGGCGTGGTCGGCGAGATATTCGACCATGATCCGGCCCGGGGCATACGGGTGGCGTGGCTCACCGGCGCCCTGATCGGCATGGACTGCGCGGAGGCCGGCTTCGATGTCGTGGCGGCGCCGGTGCTGGACCTCTCCGTGGCCGGCGCCCACACCGTCATCGGCGATCGGGCATTGGCGAAAGACCCGCGCGCGGTTGCCCGCCTGGGCCGCGCTGTCGCCGCGGGGCTGCTGGCAGCCGGCGTCCAGCCCGTCGGCAAGCACGCACCGGGGCATGGGCGCGCCCGCGTGGACAGCCACCTCACCTTGCCGCGGATCGAGACGAATGAGGCGGAAGCGGCCCTGCTCGCCGCCGACATCCTGCCTTTCACCCTGAACGCCGCGCTGCCATGGATGATGACGGCGCATATCGTCTACCCGTCGCTCGACCCCATATTTCCTGCCACCTTGTCACCCGCGGTGATCGCGGGAACCATCCGCGGGCGCATGGGCTTCAAAGGAGTATTGGTGAGCGACGATCTGGCAATGAAGGCACTGTCCGGCGAACCGGCCGACCTGGCGGTCCAGGCGCTGGAAGCGGGCTGCGATCTGGCACTCTATTGCAGCGGCGACCTCGCCGCGACCGAGACGCTGCTGCGCCGCTGTCCGCCGGTCGCCGGGGATGCAGCTGAACGGCTTGCCGCCGCACGCGCGATGGCCAAGCGCCGAAGGCTGACCCTGGACCGAAGCGTACTGGCGAATGAGCGGGCGCGCCTGCTGGCCGACCCCGCCCCGGATCTGCCGGGCAGCCAAACGCCAGGCCGGGACCCGACCGATTTCCGCCGGACGTTGGCTGGATGAGCGGCATGCTGTTCAGCCTCGCACTCGCGGTGGTGCCCACCGTGCTGGCAATCACCCTGCACGAAGCCGCCCACGGCTATGCCGCCCTCGCGCTGGGGGACGATACGGCGCGGCGCGCCGGGCGCTTGTCGCTCAACCCGCTGCGGCATGTGGATCGCTTCGGCACCATCGTGCTGCCGGGCATCCTGCTCATTTCCCAGCTTCTCACGCTCGGGCGGATCGTTTTCATGTTCGGCTGGGCGAAACCGGTGCCGGTCTCCGCCTGGAAATTCCGCAATCCGCGACGCGGCATGGCGCTGGTCGCGGTCGCCGGCCCGGCGATGAATTTCGTCCTGGCCTGGCTCGCCGCCCTGCTCATGCCGGTGACCACTCCAACCGGCAGTCTCGGCCCTGTCGTCGTGCAATTCCTGTTCTATTTCATGCTGTCGAATATCGTCCTGGGCCTGTTCAACCTGCTGCCCGTTCCGCCGCTGGATGGCGGTCGGATCGCAGTCGGGCTCCTGCCGCTGGGGCTGGCGAAAACCTGGGCGAGGCTCGAACGGGCCGGCATCGCCATTGTCATACTCGCCGTCTTCATTCTGCCCTACCTGACGGGTGTCGATCCGGTGGGGCAGGCGCTGGATCACATTCTCCCCTGGGCATTCCGGACCCTGTTCTGGCTCGCCGGTCATGACGTTCCCAGCGGCAATGTCGGCACCATCTGAACCCGCCGAAACCGCCAGCGACGCCGACAGGCCGGTGGACAGCCTCGTGCTCCGCCTGGAGGGGTTCGAGGGACCGCTCGACCTGCTGCTCGATCTCGCCCGCTCGCAGAAGGTGGACCTCGCGAAGATTTCGGTCCTCGCCCTGGTGGAGCAGTACCTGGCCGTCATCGAAGGTGCTCGCCGGGTGAGGCTG
>DATNEJ010000399.1:0-6847 GCA_035606775.1 Acetobacteraceae bacterium
CGGCATCGCCGTCGGATTGGAGAGCATGCATGGCTCCTTCGGGGCCGCGGTGATCAATCCCGGCTGGTTCTTCCGCTTCTCCTGCGTGATCACCCTGGTCGGCGGGACCATGTTCCTGATGTGGGTGGGTGAGCAGATCACCGCGCGCGGCATCGGCAACGGCACCAGCTTGATCATCATGGCCGGCATCGTCGCGAATCTGCCGAGTGCGATGGGGTCTTTGCTGGAATTGGGCCGGACAGGGGCGCTGTCGCCGTTCTTCATCCTGACCTTCATCGCCGTCGCGTTCGTGACCATCGCGGTGATCGTGTTCGTGGAACAGGCGCAGAGGCGTGTCCCGGTGCAATACCCGAAGCGCCAGGTCGGCACGCGCATGTTCGGCGGCGACTCGACGCACATGCCGCTCAAGATCAACACGTCGGGGGTGATCCCGCCGATCTTCGCCAGTTCGATCCTGCTGATCCCGGCGACCGTCGCGGGCTTTTCCACCAACGGGCCGCCATGGCTGCAGTTCATCTCCACCCAACTCGCGCATGGAGAGCCGCTCTACATGGCGATCTATGCGTTCCTGATTATCTTCTTCTCGTATTTTTATACGGCAGTGGTGTTCAATCCGGAGGAGACTGCCGACAACCTGAAGAAGTACGGCGGCTTCATTCCGGGCATCCGTCCCGGCAGCGCGACGGCCGAGTATTTCGACCGGGTGCTGACGCGGCTGACCACGGTGGGCGGCATCTACCTGGCGGTCATCTGCCTGCTGCCGGAGATCTTGATCAGCAATTACGGCCTGCCGTTCTATTTCGGCGGCACGTCGATCCTGATCGTCGTCTCGGTGACGATGGACACGGTCACGCAGATCCAGTCGCATCTGCTCGCGCACCAGTATGAAGGGCTGATCCGCAAGGCACGGGTAAAGGGACGCAGGTGAAGCTGGTTCTTCTCGGCCCGCCCGGCGCGGGCAAAGGCACGCAGGCGAAGCGTCTGCAGGACCGTTACGGCATCGCGCAGATCTCCACGGGCGACATGCTGCGCGCCGAGGTGGCGGCGGGCACGCCGGTCGGGCGGGAAGCCAAGGCGGTGATGGAGGCCGGCAAGCTCGTCTCCGACGACATCATCATCCGCATGCTCGCCAACCGGATCGAGCAGCCGGACTGCCTCAACGGGTTCATCCTGGACGGTTTTCCGCGCACCGTGCCGCAGGCAGAGGCGCTGGACCGCGTGCTGACCGACAAGGGTCTCAGACTGGACGCCGTGATCGAGTTGAAGGTCGATGACGAGGCGCTGATCGCCCGCATCGCTGGGCGGTTCACCTGCGCGAAATGCGGCACGGGCTATCACGACGTTTTCAAGCCGACCGTGGTGCCGGGACGGTGCGATGCCTGCGGGTCCACGGAATTCACCCGCCGCGCGGACGACAATCGCGACACCGTGGCCGCGCGCCTGGCCACCTATCACCGCCAGACGGCGCCGATCCTGCCGCACTACGCTGCGCAGGGGCTGCTTCGGGCCGTGGACGGCATGGCGGAGATGGACGACGTGACCCGCCAGATCGAGCGCGCCCTCAACGGCGCCCCGGCGTAGAGCGTGATCGTCGCAGGCGGGATCGCGGGAGCCGTGAATCACGCGATCAAACAAAGCCATAGAGCCTGATCGCTTCCGGTCGGCCAAGCGGCCACGCCTCGGGGTGAAAATCGGCACGTCGGGGCAATAGCGGCATCTCCCTCTGCCCCGTGCCGCAGTGGTGGAAAATTTCCCCGTAATGTCAGCACGTTCCTTTGCAGGCTGGCGGATCACGGCAAATTGATGTAGGCGCGTTGACTCCCGCGCAGCGGCAACTATATTCCGCCCTTCCGGCGCAGCCCGACATGGGTTTGGCGCCGTTTGCGCGTAATTTCAGCCTTCCGGGGCAGTCTAGGGTTCGGCGGATGCAGCCGAACGACAGGAGAGTCGAGCGTGGCGCGTATTGCCGGCGTGAACATACCGACCAACAAGCGCGTGACGATCGGGTTGCGCTACATCTATGGCATCGGCCCGACCAAGGCCGCCGATATCTGCGGCAAGCTGAACATCCCCGATGACCGACGGGTCAATCAGCTTTCTGACGACGAAGTGCTTCGCATCCGTGAGCTGGTAGACCGGGAATACCGGGTCGAGGGCGATCTGCGGCGTGAAGTGGCGATGAATATCAAGCGGCTGATGGACCTTGGCTGCTACCGGGGCCTGCGCCATCGCCGGGGCCTGCCGGTGCGCGGCCAGCGGACCCATACCAACGCGCGCACACGCAAGGGCAAGGCGGTGCCGATTGCCGGGAAGAAGAAGGTCACGAAGTGACCTTCCGCCTCGTGCGTTTCGTTTGAAGATTGCTTGCTGCCGCCACCCACCGGCGCGGCGGCCAACAGGAAACAGGAATCAAGGATCATGGCGAAACCCGCCACCTCTGCGCGCCCCCGCCGTAAGGAGCGTAAGAACATCACCTCGGGCGTTGCCCACGTTGCCGCGACGTTCAACAACACGGTGATCACCATCACGGACGCGCAGGGCAATGCGATCGCCTGGTCCTCCGCGGGCAGCCAGGGCTTCAAGGGCAGCCGCAAATCCACGCCCTACGCTGCGCAGGTTGCGGCCGAGGATGCCGGCCGGAAGGCGCGCGACCACGGTATGGAGACGCTCGATATCGAAGTCAGCGGGCCGGGGTCCGGACGGGAAAGCGCGTTGCGTGCGTTGCAGGCCGTCGGCTTCTCGGTCTCGGCCATCCGCGACATGACACCGATCCCGCATAATGGTTGCCGCCCACGCAAGCGGCGGCGGGTCTGACGTTTCTTTCCGGGCTGGCTTGCTGGCCGGCCGCGAATGTGCGGCTCGACGCTGTCCACGGGGCATGAACCGCGGCGAGAGCGGTTCGAAAGGTGTGAGTTGGAATGAGGCAGAGTGCAGTCATTCAGAGAAACTGGCAGTCTCTGATCAAGCCGGAAAAGCTTGAGGTTGAGCCGGGCGCCGATCCATCGCGCGTCGCGACGGTGGTCGCCGAACCGCTGGAACGCGGTTTCGGCATGACGCTGGGGAATGCCATCCGCCGCATCCTGCTGTCGTCGCTGCAGGGGGCGGCGGTCACCGCCGTGCAGATCGACGGCGTGCTGCATGAGTTCAGCAGCATCCCCGGCGTGCGGGAAGACGTGACGGACATCGTGCTCAACATCAAGCAGCTTGCGTTGCGCATGCACGGTGAGGGGCCGAAGCGGATGACCCTCACGGCCACCGGGCCGGGCGAGGTCCGTGCCGGTCAGATCCAGGCCGGGCACGATATCGACATCATGAACCCCGAGCTTGTCATCTGCACCCTCGATGACGGCGTCAAGCTCGGCATGGAGTTCACTGTGAACCTGGGCAAGGGCTATCAGCCCTCCACCGTTAACCGCCCTGAAGACGCACCGATCGGGCTGATCCCGGTGGACAGCATCTATTCGCCGGTGCGGCGGGTGTCCTATCGCGTCGATCCCACGCGCGTCGGCCAGGTCACGGACTATGACAAGCTGCTGCTGACGGTGGAGACGAACGGCGCGGTCACGCCGGAAGATGCGGTCGCGCTGGCGGCGCGCATCCTGCAGGATCAGTTGCAACTGTTCATCAACTTCGATGAGCCGCAGCAGATTCGGGCGGAAGAGCCGCAGGACGATCTGCCGTTCAACCGCAACCTGCTGCGCAAGGTTGATGAGCTGGAGCTGTCGGTTCGCAGCGCCAACTGCCTGAAGAACGACAACATCGTCTACATCGGCGACCTGGTGCAGAAGTCCGAGCAGGAAATGCTGCGGACCCCGAATTTCGGCCGCAAGTCCCTGAACGAGATCAAGGAGGTGCTGACCTCCATGGGGCTTTCGCTCGGGATGACCGTGTCCGGATGGCCGCCGGAGAACATCGAGGATCTGGCGAAGCGTCTGGAAGAGCCGTTCTGACCGCGTGACCGTGGCGCGCGGGAGCGTGGACGGGTAAACCGCGTCCTGGGACAAGTCATTTGCTGGTCAGGGACCGGCGGCAGCACACGAAAGGCGCGCCAAGCGCGCGACGGGGAATAGAGCATGCGTCACGGAATTGCCGGCCGGAAACTGGGCGTCACCTCAACCCATCGGATCGCCATGTTCCGCAACATGGCATCGGCGCTGATCAAGCACGAGCAGATCACCACCACTTTGCCCAAGGCGAAGGAGCTTCGCCCGGTGGCGGAGAAGCTGATCACGCTCGGCAAGAAGGGCGGTCTGGCAAATCGTCGCCTCGCCTACGCCGAATTGCGGGACGACAAGATCGTCGAGAAGCTGTTCGGTACGTTGGCCGATCGCTATCGGGCGCGTGCGGGCGGTTATACCCGCGTGCTGAAGGCCGGCATGCGGTATGGCGACGCCGCGGATATGGCGGTCATTGAACTCGTCGATCGCGATCCCGCCGCGAAGGGCCTGGATAGTGGCCCCGTACAGCAGCAGGAAGAAGGCGAGACCGAAGAATAGAGTCCGTCTGCCGGATTTGCACAAAAGGGGCGGGTATCGGACCCGCCCTTTTGTTTGCCCGCCGAACTGCATCGGTCCGTCGGACTTGCCGCATCGCCGCGCAGGCGTGATCCTTCGCAGGCGCGCTGCAGTAGCCGGCCGGACAGGCCATGTCTCGGTGCGCTCAGGGGAAGGGAACAGCCATGTCGGTCTTCGTTATCGGCGGTGCCGGGTTCATCGGCATCCGAGTCATCCCGCTGCTCGTCGCGCGAGGCGAGTCGGTCGTGTGCATGGATATCAACACCAACGCCGCGCCGTTCGCATCGCTGGGCGACAAGGTGAAGGTGGTGCGCGGTGACGTCACCCAGTTCGATGACGTGATCGCCAACATGGCGGCCGCGCGGGCGGACCGGGTGCTGAACCTGTCGTATCATATCGGCAGCGATCTGGCCCCGCATGTCGCGATGAAGCTCAATGTCCTCGGCATGGACAACTGCTTCGAAGCCGCGCGGCTCCTGGGCGTAAAGCACATTGTCTATGCCAGTTCGCTGGCAGTCAGCGGGCAGCAGAAGCACTTCGGCGACCGTGCCGCGACGGAAGACGACTATCGGTACGGCAACGTCCAGTATGCCATGCACAAAATATTCAATGAGTGGCAAGCGCAGGACTATGCCGAGAAATACGGCATGACCATCACCGGCGTGCGGCCGGCCAATGTGACCGGCCCGGACAAGCTGCGCGGCTCCGTCGATCACGTGAACTGCATCACCCGCCCGGCGCGCGGCGAGGCGATTTCCTTTCCCTTCAAGGATGCGATGCGCATTCCGATCCACGTGGACGACATCGCGGAAGTCTTTCTGCGGGTGCTGATGACCGACAAGCCGGCGCATCGGATCTATAATTCCGGCGGGCATACGATCAGCCTGGGCGCGCTCGCCGACATGGTCCGCGGCTTCATGCCAGACGCGAAGATCAGCTTCGACAAGGAGACCGGCGGGAAGGAAGTCTCCGGCAATTACCTCATCGACAATTCTCGCCTGGTGCGGGAATTCGGCGTGCAGTACCGGCCGTTCCGGGAGCGCGTCCTGCAGATCATCAACGCCGTGCGGGCGGAGCGGGGATTGCCGCCTCTCGCAGGGTGATACGGCCGGCGGGCGCCGCAGGCCGTGAACTCGTGTTCCGCGCCGGGCCGCATTATGATCGGGCGTGGCCACGAGACCAGACATCGCCCAGGACAATCTGTTCGGTTCCCCCGAACAGGAGGAACCGGCCGGTGCGGGCGGCCCCGTTGCCCGCCCGCTGGCCGACCGGCTGCGCCCGCGCAGCCTGAATGAGGTCGTCGGCCAGGATCACTTGGTGGGACCCGACGGCACGCTGGCGCGCATGCTTGAACGGGGCTCTCTGGCTTCGCTGATTCTGTGGGGACCGCCCGGCACCGGCAAGACGACGATCGCCCGGCTGCTGGCGGTGCGGGCGGGCCTGCATTTCGTGCAGCTTTCCGCGGTGTTCTCGGGTGTCGCGGATCTGAAGCGCGCCTTCGACGAAGCGGCGCGCCGCCGCCGGACCGGCCAGGGGACCCTGTTGTTCGTCGATGAGATTCATCGCTTCAACCGCGCGCAGCAGGACGGTTTCCTGCCCGTGGTGGAGGACGGCACCATCACATTGATCGGCGCCACGACGGAGAACCCGTCTTTCGCGCTGAACGGCGCGCTGCTGTCACGCTGCCAGGTTCTGGTGCTGCGGCGGCTCGACGACGCGGCCCTCGAAGCACTGCTGTCGCGGGCCGAAGCCGAACTGGGCCGGGTTTTGCCGCTGGAGCCGGATGCGCGTGTGGCCTTGCGGGCAATGGCGGATGGCGACGGCCGCTACATCCTGAACATGGCTGAGCAGGTGGCGGCACTGCCGGAGACGACGCAGCCGATGGATGCGGCGGCCTTATCGGCCCTGCTGGCACGGCGCGCCGCGCTCTACGATAAGGATCGGGAGGAGCACTACAATCTGATCTCGGCGCTGCATAAATCGCTGCGCGGATCGGACCCGGATGCAGCGCTCTACTGGTTTGCGCGCATGCTGAACGGCGGCGAGGACCCGCGCTACATCGCCCGCCGGCTCACTCGTTTCGCAGCCGAGGACGTCGGCATGGCGGATCCTAATGCCCTGCCGATCGCCCTGGCCGGATGGGAAACCTATGAGCGCCTTGGTTCCCCGGAAGGCGAGCTGGCGCTTGCGCAGGTGGTGATCTACCTCGGCACCGCACCGAAATCGAACGCGGTCTACACCGCCTACAGCGGCGCGCGGGCAGCGGCGAAATCGACCGGCAGCCTGATGCCGCCGGCCCACATCCTCAACGCGCCAACGCGGCTGATGAAGCA
>DATNEJ010000402.1:0-21643 GCA_035606775.1 Acetobacteraceae bacterium
GCTGATCAATCGGCAACGAGTACGCTCGGAGCAGCGGAAGCCAACCTGTTGAATGCTCCCCTCTCGGGAGTGCAGGGCGGCCCGCTGGCCGCACAATTGGATCAGGCCGTGAATTCAACCCGCACCCTCGGCATGCTGACGACAGCGCAAGGATACATCCGCCGGGTCGGCATGAGTCTGGCGGAGGTAGGATCATGACTATGCGCCCAGTGCTGATCGAGAACGGTAATTTATACGCTATTGCGGCAAAATACCTGGGTGATGCAACGCAATGGGTCAGGATTGCCGCACTGAATGGTCTCGACGATCCCATGCTGAACGGAATGAGGACACTGCTCATACCCAGCCAAGACGCGGCAGCCGGCGGCGGCATTGTTAATCAGTAGACTGGTCGGTGGCGCACGCCGGCCACGCCTGCGGGTTGTCGCAAATGGCGCGATACTCACATCAGCGATCCATGCAAGGGTGATTTCAACAGCGTATTATGCCGCCGATTCATTCTCTGTGACGTTGCCAATCAACGCAGGCCCTTTTACGGGGGCTGACTACTGGTCGTCTTCCGGATCGAATGAGATTGCGGTAGAGTTCAGCATCGACGGCGGCATGACTTTCATGACCGCCATAGAGGGCCTGGTCGACCGCCTTGTACTCGATCCGATATGCGGAACGGCTGTGCTCGAAGGTCGGGATTTCACGTCATATTTCGTTGATACGATACTGCGGGAGCAATACCTCAATCGGAGTGCCAGCGAGATTGCCCAGACTTTCGCGGAAGGTCATGGCCTGGCTCCGTCCGTCACCCCAACGTCCAGGCTTGTCGGACGATATTATCAGGGCAACAGGACTCGCACGACCTTGAGCCGCGATACCACCTGCACGACGGAGTGGGATCTTCTGGTGGCGTTGGCGCGTTTCGAGGACTTTGAGGTTTTCGTCCAGGGCCGGTCGCTGTTTTTCCAACCCCGCCCTCTCGCCCCCAGAGTCGTCTTCGGAATCGATCCAAGCGTGCTCTGTGCTCTCAAGATGGAATATCTCCCATCGATCACGGATGCCTTCGAGGTGAAGGTTCAAAGCTGGAACTCCGAACGTCAGTCTCCAGTGACCAGTGTTGCCTCCTCCAACTCCTCGATCCAGACCGGAGTCACATCCGGAACTGGTGTGCCCTCGAAGAGCTACGTCATCACACGCCCAAATCTTACGATCGAGGAAGCGGAACTCATGGCGGCGCAAGCTCTGCGTGAGATACAGCTGCATCGAAAGATCATCTCGTTGGAGATGCCTGGTGACACCGTTCTGACCCCTCGGCAGGGGATTCAGCTCGGCGGAACGGGAGCCATGTTCGACCAGGTCTACCTGGTTGAGTCCGTCGAGCGCAGTTTCGCGCCGGGCACAGGATTCATCCAGCACGTGCGGGCGGTAGACATCTGACGCCGGCGAACGCGACACGACACGCTGCCTGAGGGGCTCTTTCATGGATCGAATGAACGCGGCAATACGGCTGCAAGCCGGTCTCCTGGATCGCAATCGGGCCTACGCGCGCTACGGCGTTGTCTCCTCGGTCGATCCCCAAACGTATACGGCGCGCGTGGTTTTGCAGCCCGATGGTGTGTTGACCGGCTGGCTTCCTATCCTGTCGCAATGGGTTGGGGCCGGCTGGGGAATGGCCTGCCCGCCGGGCCCCGGCGATCAGGTTCTGATGATCCCGCAGGAAGGCGATGGCGAGCACGGTGTGATCGTCGGGTGTGGCTTTTCGGCGGTACAACCGGCGCCGACCGCGGAAGTGGGAGAACTCTGGCTTGTTCATCAGTCGGGAAGCTCCTTGAAGCTCCTGAATGACGGGACCGTGCGGATCGCGGGAGATCTCCATGTCGACGGCGACATATACGATCGAACAGGGTCGATGGGTCACATGAGAGAGACCTATAACCAGCATACACATCCCTTGTTATCAACCAGTTGGACAACGACCCCGATCCCCCAGGAGTAGCTTTCCATGACAGATTTATCATGCAATTGGGGCGAGGATCTCGGGATCGGCCCCACCGGTGATCTTAGTCTGGCAGCAGGACCGACGCAGGTCCAACAGCGCGTGTTGCGGAGACTGCTGACCAACCCGGGGGATTACATCTGGCAAACGGAATATGGCGCAGGCCTGTCAACGTTTGTTGGACATACGGTTTCCAGGTCTGGCCTTCAGGCAATCGTCCGTTCTCAACTTCTGAAAGAAAGCGCTGTGGCGCCGTCCCCTGAGCCACTGATCCAAATAGCTCAGCCAGAACAACAGCAATTCGGCCGGCTCGACGTAACGATCGAATATGTGAATGCCGCCGATTCTACGACGTCCGTCATGTCGGTGCCGATAAGCGAGTAGTCATGCAACTTTCACTTCGGACATTCTCGCAGCTTCTGCAGGATATGGGCGCTGTCGTCCAAGGATCAGCCACGCGGTTGATCGATCTGTCAGTAGGGTCGGTCCTGCGGTCGATACTGGAGGCCAACGCGTCAGTCGCATTGTGGATACAATGGCTTCTGGTCCTGGTGTTGCAGGCGACGCGGGCATCGACCTCCACGGGCAACGATCTCGACACATGGATGAGTGATTTCACCCTTACCAGGCTCCCCGCCTCATCCGCCACCGCGATCGTGACCTTCTCCCGACTTTCTCCTGCCATCGCAGCCACCATCCCGGCTGGCGCACTCATCAAGACGAATGACGGATCAGCCACGTTTTCTGTTGCAGTAGACACGACCAACGCTGCCTGGTCTGAAACGGCAGGGGGATATCAGCTTCCTGCGGGGACCTCATCGGTGCCCGTGCCCGTGAGCTGCCAGACGGCGGGCAGCGTCGGGAACGTGCAGGCCAATACCATTACACTGATGGCAACACCTCTTGTTGGTGTCGACTCGGTAACCAACGCGCTACCGGCAGTCGGAGGCGCCGATGCCGAGACGGACGCAGCCTTCCGGCTTCGTTTTCAGAACTTCATTGGAAGCCGCTCGCGCGCCACCCTGGCTTCGGTCGAATTTGCAATCACCAGCGTGCAGGCGGGCGTTTCCTACCTCATCCAGGAGAATTCCGATGCCGGCGGCAACTATCGACCGGGCTGGTTTCTCGTGATCGTCGATGACGGCTCAGGCTACCCGTCCTCGGAGTTGCTCGCATCGATCACGCAAAGCATCGAGACCATGCGTCCGATAGGGTCTGGATTCTCCGTCCAGGCGCCTACCGTCGTCACGGCCGACATTGCCGTCAACCTGACCGTTCAAGCCGGCACATTGCTGAATCAGGTCACCGGTCCAGTGTCGACGGCAATAACCGCCTACATCAACGCTCTTCCCGTGGGGGCTTTTCTGTCTGTTACCCGACTTATCCAGGTCTGCTATGCGGCCAGCAGCGCGATCTCGAACATCAGCAGCATCACCATCAACGGACAGGCGACCGACCTGACACCGCCCACGCACAGCGTCATTAAGGCGGGTTCTGTGGCGGTGACCTAGCATGGTAGGTGATCAGAATGACATGCTTGCCCGCCTGAAGAGTGTTCTTCCGCCGCGGTGGTTTGCAGACAACACGCCAATATTGGATACCGTGCTCGGTGCTATCGCATCCGTGTGGGCGTGGACCTACTGCAATCTTGGTTACATCCAAAAGCAGACGCGTATCGCGACAGCGACGGATGGCTGGCTGGACATGATTGCCAACGACTTCTTCGGTAATCGGCTCCGGCGACGCGCATCTCAGAGCGATGATCGGCTTAGACGGCGTATTCAAAGCGAAGTCTTCCGTGAACGCGGGACCCGCAATGCTCTCCTTTCGGCGATGGTCGAGCTGACAGGTCAGTCTCCGATCATATTCGAGCCGGCAAACACCGGCGACACAGGTGGCTACGGTGAGGGGTGGCTTTCTTCACCCTTCAGTCCCAGCGGTCTCGTATATGGATATGCCGGTGGCTGGGGAAGCCTGACGCTCCCATTTCAGGCTTTCATGACAGTATTTCGCCCGCGCGACACCGGCATTGCGACACTGAACGGGTGGAACGATGCCGGTGGCGGCTATGGCATTGGCATTATGGCATATGGAGATCGGTCCTCCATACAGGATCTCGTCCGCGATGAGGATATTACATCCACGATCGCAGGCGTGATCCCCGCCTCGACAATTGTCTGGACGCGCATTCAGTCAGCTTGAATTTCATCAGGGGTCCGTCAATGGATCGTAATCTTGTCTACCCCGGCAGTATTCCGCTCGATACCGACATACTGTCGATGAACCGCAACTTCATGATCGCGCTTGGCTACCTCGCGAAGTCCGTATTGGGGGTCGGCCCGGCTATCGACGGCCTCGCCTGCAGCCCAACCGCTCCAACCTCCATGAGCGTCACGGTCGGACCTGGCAGCTTGACACAACTCTCTGTCGTCGATGTTCTGACCTACGGATCGCTGGCACCGGACTCGACACCGTTGGTCAAGTCGGGCCTGAACCTGACCGCGACCTCCTTCTCACTGGCCGCACCGACCACCTCCGGCCAATCCATCAACTACCTTATTCAGGCGACGCTGGAAGAGGCTGACGCCAACCCCGTCGTCCTTCCCTACTACAATGCAGCGAATCCGTCCCAGCCGTTCAGCGGCCCTACAAATTCGGGGGCGTCTCAGAGCACGTCCCGCGTTCAGCGGGTGCAGTTCCAGCTCAAGCCGGGCGTGCCGGCCACAACCGGGTCTCAACTGACACCGGCGGCAGATTCCGGATGGATCGGGCTTTACGTGATCTCTGTCGCGTACGGGCAGACCACCGTCGAGGCGGGAGCAATTTCGGTCGTTCCCACGGCGCCATTTCTCTCGTGGAAACTGCCTGCCCTTCGACCGGGTTTCGGTTCGGGAGTGCAAAACTTTACTACATCCGGAACGTTTACAGTGCCGCCTGGCGTGACCCAGGTGGAGGTGGAAGTGTGGGGTGCAGGCTCGGGCAGCTATGCATCCGTGGCGAATATGCCAAGCGGCGGAGGCTCCGGGGGCGGCTACGCACGTGCCCGCGTCACTGGCCTCACGCCCGGACAGACTGTCCCGGTCACGGTCGGCAGCGGTGGAACAGGAGGCGCCGTCGGAGGAAGCCTGCCAACCGCCGGTGGAACATCGAACTTCGGCACGCAGGTCAGTGCGACGGGCGGGGCATTGAACTACCTGGCGACAGCCTCCGCACCCCAGAATGGCGGAACGCCGGCTGGCGTGGGCGTCGGCGGTGACGTGAATTTCAGCGGTTCGGCGGGTCAGGCCGGCGCCCTCAACCAGGGTGGTCTCGGTGGCGCCGCACCCATGGGTGGTGCCCAGAACAGCGGAACCTTCGGGAACCCGGGCACTTTTCCAGGTGGTGGTGCATCCGGTGCGGGTACCGGCGCCAACGGCACGACCCCATACAACGGCGCCGCCGGCGCGAATGGTCTGGTTGTCGTCCGCTGGTGACAAGCGTCGGGTAACGGCACGGATAAACCGAGCGGCGGAATAGATAGTCAGGATAATGAATTGATGGCGACACCAGCCACACATGTATGGAAGCCGAGCAAAGCCCGCTTGGTGACGATTGATTCGTTTGTGCCGGTTGCACGAGGTTCCGCGGCATCTGCGCCGCCGCCACTGAACTGGCCAACCAAGGATCCCGCGGATGTTCTGGATTACGAGGTTGATATATCCCCGGCCATAGTCGGCAACCGCGGCGACAGCATTGCCACACTGGATGTATCGATCACCCCCGACAATCCAGGTGACCTGACGCTCAACAGTGCGACCTCCGATGGCGCCGTTGCCGTCCTCTGGTTCAGCGGCGGCCAAGCGGGCACCATTTATACCGTCACGCTCGTGATCGGCACCTCAAGCGGCCGGACACTTCAGCGCAGCATTCTGCTTCCGGTGCTTTTACTTTCGGTACCGCCTGTGCCGCCGAACGCGATTCAAACGGCAGGGGGAGTGGTCCTGACGGATCAGAACGGCAATCCATTGCTCGTCTGATTCCGCGCAGCGCATTTGGCAGAGCCTTTGATGCGCATGCCCTTGGGTTCTTTCATTTTAGACTGTCATTTCTGATAGGCTGATTCATGCCGACAATTGACCAGCTCGCTCCGGCCTCCGCGGCATCGGATAGCGATGAGTTGCTAGTCAGCCAGGCTGGCATTGCGCGAAAGGTCACGCGCTCGCAGATACTGGCGGGAGTGCAGCCGCAGATGACATTGCCCAGCGGCGCTCTGCTGGGGCGTAGCAGCGCGGGCGTCGGCGGCGCAGAACCGATCACCGTGGGTCAGAACCTCACGCTGACCAGCGGCACGATTGCTGCGACGGCGACTCCCTACACGGTTGGCTCGCTCCCCGCTGGTCACGTGCCCTCTTCCGGGGACTTGATCGGCCTCGCGCAAAGCGGAAGCGATGTCGCCGTTACCTATGGCCAGTTCCTGAGTGGCCTGACAGGGGTCCCAAATCTCGACGCGTCCGGATTGCTGGTCACGCCGACTGGCGGGCAGAGTCCGGCGACTCTTGCCGATTTGACCGCGAGCCTTCTGCCGGCATCGGGCGGCACCATGACCGGGCCTCTCGCCCTTGCGGCGGATCCAACAGCCCCCGGCCAGGCCGCCACAAAATCATATGTCGATACCGAGGTGGGGACGGCTCTGCCGAAAGCAGGTGGCTCAGTGACCGGTCCACTTACGCTGGCAGCCGATCCCTCTCAACCGTCCCAGGCTGCCACGAAAAATTATGTCGATACCAAGATCGCGGGCGCACTGCCAAGAACCGGTGGCACGCTGACAGGGGCATTGCTTCTGTCTTCCGATCCGGCCAGTCCCCTTCAGGCCGCAACCAAGGACTATGTCGACCTCCGCGTCCTGCGCGCGGGTGACACACTCACCGGCCCTTTGCAATTGGCTTCGGACCCCACGACGGCACTTCAGGCGGCAACCAAGAATTACGTGGACAGCCAGTCCGGGAAATACCTCGCCAAGACTGGCGGCACGCTAACGGGGGCGCTACTGCTCGCGGGCGACCCTGGTGCATCGCTTCAGGCCGCAACCAAGCAGTATGTGGATCAAAGGGTATCGCGCAGCGGCGACACACTCACGGGTCCGCTTACCTTGGCATCGGATCCGACCACCGCGTTACAGGCCTCGACCAAAAACTACGTCGATACCCAACTGGGGACCGCATTGCTCAGGTCCGGAGGAACCCTCTCGGGAAGCCTCACGCTAAGCGCCGATCCCACCACCCCGCTGCAAGCTGCCACCAAGCACTATACCGACACCCAGGTCAGCTCCGCGTTGCCCCTTTCCGGCGGAACCCTTACAGGGCCGCTTGCCCTTTCCGCCGCACCAGCGCTCGGCCCCCAGGCGGCCAACAAGCAGTATGTGGACGCCCAGGATGCCACCAGACTGCCGCTGGCAGGTGGAACGCTGACCGGTTCCCTCACGCTGTCTGCAAATCCGACATCCCCGCTGCACGCGGCCACCAAGCAATACGTGGATGCCAATCCTGGGCCGGATGGCTACATCAATGTGAAGTTGCCGCCGTACAATGCGAAGATCGACGGCGTGACCGACGATACTGCGGCATTCAAAGCGGCCTATCAGGCTGCCCCTACCGGCTCGGTGATCTACGTGCCGAATGGCGTTACGGTCCTGCAGCCGCCCAGTAGTTGGGGCGTTCCTCTGACCGACCGCGTCAAATGGATCGTCGACGGGACAACCCTGCCGGACGGAACCCAGCTCTCGGATGGAATCGCGACCGGCAACGGCCCCTCCAGCATGACACTTCCCGGGATCGTTGTTGGCAATTCGGGCGTGGGCGCCGTCGTTTCCCAGGGACACTCTCAGCCAACCGACTTTGCGGTCCTCCATTCCTCATATGTTGTCAGTCACAATGGAGGACCTTCACCCGGCGTGATCACCAACACACGCAACGACACCATCATCTACAACAGCCCCAACAACTACGTTTGGGGTGGCTTGGACAGATTCATCTGGGCAGGCGTCCAGACTCCAAATGCAACCACGCGTGCACAGCATGTCGGCCGTTACGTCCAGGCGATACGTCAACAGATCGGCACCGACTCGAACGGGCAGCCTCTTCCCCAGCCTCAATTATGGACAGCGTGCCTTGAGTATCGGGACGCCACGGGCCATCCCTCAAGCTGGGCAAGTGACTCGATTGTGGTAGAGATGGACTGGTTCGGAAATGGTGCCGACGACGCGACGTCACGCCAGATCCAGTCCCTTGTCGTCGGACAGAATGATACGTCAGGTGCGCCGGTCGAGGTGTCTACGATTGTCGGCGTCTATCTGGCAGCGGGATCGACAGGTCATACACGGACTGTATTCGCCATCGGGATCCCGTTCTCCTCGGCGGTGCTCGATACGACCTATGCTCTGCAGCTCCCTGGGGCATCCGCGATTCGTCTCGCTGCCGGCCACTCGATTGCCTTCGATTCCTCCAACAGCAACTATCTGGTCTTCGACAAGACGACTGGAACCCTTCGATGGAATCAGGGGGCCCTGTCCTATGTCGTCGGCAAGGGAATATCCGTTGGCTGGCAGACAGTCTGTACCGGGAACACAACCCTGCAAAGTTCTGCCGCGGGAAACGTCGTCTTTCTGATTGGCTCTGGCGCATATACTGTATCGCTGCCGGCCGCGAACACCCTGGCAGCCGGCACGGGATACACCTTCTCAAATCTCGGCTCCGCCAGCGTGTCGCTCCTGCCGAACGGTTCGGATGGCATCGATTGGGGCCCTATCGTTCTGCATCCCAATGATCGCTACCACATTGTCTCCGACGGCGGCACCACCTGGCGAGAAATCTTTCGTACGAATTTCATGAGCCCAAGGTTCGGCGGACCGCCGACCCTACCGTCCTATATCGTTTCCGCGCTTCCAGGCGGGATGAGCCCAGGCGCAAAGGCCTATGCCGCAAACGGCCGAAAGCCGAATGAGGCACCAGGCGGTGGCACAGGTGTCGAGGTTTTCTTCGACGGTTCGCATTGGATCTCAGCCTGCACCGGCACAACGGTCGCAGCCTGATCGCGCTGAGCGCCGAACGCCTTCCACTGGAATTATTGTATGCCAACCATTTCGCAGCTTCCTGCCGCGGCATCGATCACACCCGCCGATGCTGTACCAATCAGCCAAAGCGGCGTGGCAAAATCCGTGTCCGTCGGAACCCTTCTGGCTTCGACGCAGCCGGCCATTCAAATATTTCCGCCGGCCCTTATGGGCCGTGTGAGCCTGGGTCCCGGCGGCCCCGAGCCGATCGGAATCGGCACGGGTCTCGGCCTTGCCGATGGGACACTGATCGCGAACGGCATGGACCACACCACACTGCCGATCGATAACGCGCTGTCTTCCAGTGACCAGTTGGTGATCAACAGCGCGGGTACGCCCAAGCTGGTGCCGGCATCGCTGATCCGGGAACTGTTTTCTGCTGGGCAGAACATTTCGATCGACGCGTCCGGTGTCATCTCGGCCGCCGGCTCCGTGGTTGCCGCGCCGGGGTCCGGCAATGCCATCGCAAGTCTGCCAACAACGACCGCCGCATCGGCGCCAGATCTGATCGGGATCAGCCAAGGAGGGCAGGATCACGCGATCACCTATGCTGCCTTGCTGAACGGGCAGACCATCGACGTGGCAGAAGCCGCGGAGGCGTCTCAGGACAGTGATGCACTCTGGATTTCCCAGGCAGGATCCAGCGCAATGTCACGCCAGACGCTGGGCGCAGTCTGGGTCTGGCTGACTGGAAAAATTCCGTCATTCAAAACGCCGATCGTCGAGATTGCCACCGACACGGCGCTCGACGGAACCGTCCACAATGGCAGGCTTCTCGTGGCCAGCCAGCCGCTGACGATTTCGGCCCTTACCGCCAACATGGGAAGCGGGTTCCATTGTGAGATCGTCAATCTGAGCACCGGCAACGTCGTGTTCGCCGCCGGCATTGCCACATCATCCGGGTCCTCGGTCTTGCCGGCCGGGCAGTCGGCCCAACTTCGATGCATTGCCTACTCGGGAGGAAACTCCGTCTTCGCCGCAGTCACCGGCGGACCCGGCAGCGGCGCATCTGTCCCGGGCACTCCCACCGGTCTGAATGAGAGTTCGGCGGGATCGTCCACCGTGACGCTGGGGTGGCAGGCGCCATCAAGCGGCGGCGCCGTTCTCAATTACAGCGTGCAGTATCGAATTGCCGGAACCTCGGATTGGACGCTCGTCAACAAGAGCATCAGCGGGACTTCGACGACGATCGCCGAACTGACGCCTTCGACCGCGTATGATTTCGCCGTCGCGGCAACCAATGCCAGCGGATCCGGCATCCTGTCCGGCGTTCTGACCGTCACAACGGCAGCCGCAATGGCTCCCGGCCAGGTTGTCGGGGTCCAGGCGCCCGCTGCGTCCAGCACGAGCATCTCCATGACATGGACCGCACCGTCGTCGGGAGATCCGGTACAAAGCTACACCTTGCAATACCGACCGTCCGGCTCATCGGCATGGTCTGGAACGATAGCGGGGATCACGACGACATCCCAGACCGTGACGGGACTCGATCCTGCGACAAGCTATGACTTCGAGGTTTTCGCGATCAATGCATCCGGCAGCAGCCTGGCAAGTCAGGTCGCGACATTCAGTACCGCGGCAGGAAGCGTGACGGGCATCACCTGGAATGTCGGACCGACAGGCACGTATGCGGCAGGCTCAGGCTCGATCGGGGTGAACGCGCACGTAGCCCCCGCATCGGCTTCGATCCAGTTCGGCTTTTCAACCTCTGCCACGGTGGTCCCCTCGGCATGGACTCAGGGGACGCTCGTCAACTCTGACCTTTGGGGCACCTATGTGCCAACGCCCGCAACCGCCGGTTCCTGGTTTGCCTGGGCCGAGGGCACGGATGGAAGTTGCCCCACGGTCCTGCCGACACCGTTCACGGTGAATTAGCGTGGGTCTCCTTTTAATCGGCCCCTTCCGGCCGATGCTGATCGGCAATGGTGCCGTGGGATTGGTCGAGCCGATTCCCACCGCATCGCAACCCGACTCAGCCGCCCCCGGACTTGCATCGATTTCCGGCCTGCATGGCTGGTGGGATGCCGCGACCCTCGCTTCGCTGGTAACACCCTCGGGCGGGCCCGCTGCGAATTGGAGCGACCCGGTCGCGTCGATATCGAACGGAGCCGGAGACTCCGGTACGCTACTTCCCTATTCCTATGCCGCCTCCGGCAGCCATCCTATCGCGGTCCCGCGCCTGTCCGGACTCCTTGGCGGTATCGGCAAACTCGCCTCCTTCGACGGATCGACAGGCCCGGTTCTCGATCCCGATCTGGGGTTTGCAATTTCCGACTCGGTCATCAGCAATGCCGGCGGCTGGACGGCGATGCTTGTCTGGTCGCGCTCGAATTGGCGCAATGGCTCCGCGAACGATTCCGGCCCTGTCACACTGATCTCCTCAGGCGGTTCGCCCGTGCTCCAGGCCGACGGGCTGGCAGGCCAGGGCCGCTTGGTTCTATGTCCCGGGGCCAACCAAACCATACTCTCCAATTCGCTGGAGCGACGGCACACCCATTCGGTGGTTCTTCGCAGTGGCCAGAATGCGGATATCGACGTGTGGCTGGACGGCACGCTCGCAGCAAGCGCGGCACCGAATGCAATCCCGGGCGGCATCGGAACAACGACTCTGCTTCTTCATGATGGCGGGCCATTGGGGGCCGCACAGTGCTACTTTCATGAAGCAGCAGAGTGGGTGAGAGCGCTGTCCGATACCGAAATCGACTCGACCCTGGCTTATTTGACGCGCTGGTACCGCGGTGAGCGGCGTGGCATCAAACTGCTGATCGACGGGCAATCCAACGCCATCAACTACGCCCTGAACGACGGTGCGGCCTTGCTGCTGGCGCAGGGCGTGGCGTGGCATCTGGGCGCTCTTGCCTATAGCGTCCTTGCCACGACGGGTGCACCATCAAGCTACACCATGGAAAGTGGCCACGGCATCTACGCCGCGCTCAACGGCAGCTATCCTGGCAGCTTCGTCGAAGACCCTGGCGACGAGTCCGACCCATCAACCTGGCAGCTCGGAGCAGATGGGCTGGCTGTGCAGCAGACGGTCGACAGCCTTGCCCCAGACGAGTTGGCAGACATCTGCGCGATCGTGTGGCCCTGGAACGAGACGGACAGCCTGCGGCCATACGCAGACAAATCAACCTTCCTGACCGCGGCGAAGCGTTTCCTGCAGCTTGAACGCGCCATGCTCGGCACACGCTCGACCACTGTTCCACTGATCTGGTGGAACGCGATCCCATACGGCACCGACGCCGGCATGCAGATGCACCGATCCGCCGTTTCCACACTCTCTGCCGATCCGTCGCAGGCGATTGCGATCGGCAACCACCAGACGACTGACAGCAACGCCCGCGGCTCGTCTTGGGACCCCGCAACGGGGATAGCTTCCGGCGGTGACTCCGCTCACCGCGATACTGCCGATAATCAACGCTTTGCCCGCCTGGCCGCAGTGATGGCATCGCGCGCCGTTCTGGCATCCGGCATCAGCGACTCGCTGCAGGCTATACCGGCGGGTCTGCCCACGGCCGGCGGTCCGCAGATCGTTCACGCGTACCTTCAGCAGCCGGATACCATCGTTCTGACGATCCGGCACGATGCCGGAACCGACCTGCTTGTTCCACGACAGGCAAGCAGTGGGAAAGGCTTTGCCGTCATGGATGGCGGAACGCCCGATGCGCCGGGGCCGATTATCAGTCCTGCCTCATGCAGCCGAACAGATTCGACGCATCTCGTGTTGCAGCTCTCGGCTGCCCTGCAACATACCGCTGCCGACTGCTCGTTGTACTATCCCTATGGCGCGAACGCGATCGGGCGTGGCAATGCGGTCACCGACAACTATTCAACCCTCCCAAAGCCCGCCGGCTGGGACATCGCCCTCGACCTCGGCAGTGAGTGGGACACCGACTTTCCCCTTGCGGCGACATTTGCCGGCATTCCGCTGAGCGACACCGCGCTCTGATCGTCGGTAATACACCGGCGAGGATCTGAACGCATCCGCCTGGGTAGGCTTCCACACAAATACCCACCCAGGCTTCCTGCGAGTAGAGCGTGATCGTCGGAGGCGGAATCGCCGGAGACGTGAATCACGCGATCAAACAAAGTGTTACAGCCTGTCTCCGCTACCCTGCCGGCGCGTACTTGCCGGAGACTTGCGGCGTCGGTCCTTCCTTGCCGGCCCTTTGCCGATCGAGGCGGGTTTCCCGAAGCCAAACGCGCTTCAGCTCATCCCGCACATTGAAACGCAACTTTCCCAAACCCTGCGTTTCCAGTTCGACGACATCGCCATTCATGAAGCTCGACAAACCGCGATGATTGGTGCCGGTTGCCAGGATGTCCCCCGGTTCCAAGGTATGGATCGACGTGACCCATTCGATGCAGCGGGCGATGTTGTGCGCCATGTCGTCGGTGTTGAAGTCCTGCTTCAGCTCCCCATTCACCCAAAGCTTGATTGCGAGCTTCTGCGGGTTTTCGATTTCATCCTTCGTGACCAGGTACGGCCCTGTCGGCGCGAACGTGTCCCGTGACTTCATCTGGAAGAACACGTTGCCCGGCGGAGGAAGCCCGCGTGCCGAACCGTCGATGAAATTCACATACCCGAAGACATAATCCATGGCGCGTGAGGCTGGGACATTGGTTGCGCGGCGGCCGATGACGACGGCCATTTCCGCCTCGCCCTCAAAGATCGTGGCAGGCACATCCGGCAGCACCATGGTATCGCCGGGGCCAATAATCGCAGTCGGCGCCTTGTGGAAGGCATTGATTGGCGCTGGCTTCGCCAGTGTGCCGTTTTCCATGTAGTTGACGGCCATGCAAACGATATTGCCCGGCTTCGGCAGCGGCGGCCTGATCTGCACGCTTGCCAGCGGAACGCCGGTTTTCACCGCAGCGCTTTCCAGTTTTCCCCGATAGCTTTCGAACTGCCCGATCAGTCCGCTGATCAAGCTTCCCGCGTCGACATGTGGTATGTCCGCGACCGCTTCGGTCACATCGACAATTGTGTCGCCTTTAACGACGCCAAGCCTGAAATCATTGAAGAACGCCAGCTTCATGATCGGCACCTCCCCATTAGAGTTGATCAAGCTTATCGCCGCCGAGCATGATGCAGCAATGCCCCTCGGCGCCGTCCGATCGCGCACATCCGGTATTGCGGTGCGGCCAGCCTCCGTCCAAGCTTGCCTGTCACCTGCAAACGAGGGAAGTCGATGCCGGACCTGATCGAGACGGTGGACCGGGGCGTTGCCACCCTGACCCTGAACCGGCCCGAGTCGTTGAACGCTCTTTCCATGGAGATTCGGTTCGGCTTGCTCGAATCACTTGAGCGCCTGGGAAACGACGACTCCGTCGGCTGCATCGTCATCACGGGCACCGGCCGTGGGTTCTGTGCCGGCGGGGACGTGAAATCGATGGGGGAGCGTTCTGCCCGCGGGTTTGAAGCGCGCGCGGCCGGCATCCGCAACTCCAATCGCATCCCGATGATGATGCGGTCCTCCCCGAAGGTAATCATCGCCATGGTGAACGGCGTCGCCGTTGGCGCCGGCCTGAGCATGGCACTCGCCTGCGATCTTCGCATCGCCGCACGCTCCGCCCGCTTCGGTACCGGCTTCGCAAAGATCGGCTTGTCCGGCGATTGGGGAGGCACCTGGACGCTCACACGCCTCGTTGGCACGGCCAAAGCCAGAGAGCTGTATTTCCTCGGCGACATGATCACCGCCGAAACCGCTTTCTCGATCGGAATGGTCAATCAGGTCGTGGACGATGAATCGCTGACATCAACAACAATGGCCATCGCGCGTCGCATTTCCGACATGCCGCGCGTTGCACTTGGTTACGCGAAGAAGAACCTCCATGAGGCGGAAACCGGTTCCTTTTCCGCCACCCTCGAGATGGAGGCCATTCATCAGGCGCGGTGTTCGCAGACGGAAGATCACCGCGAGGCCGTCGCGGCATTCAAGGAAAAGCGGAAGCCCGTCTTTCACGGACGCTGATCGGGGAATGACAGATGCGAGTCCTGAACACGCTGCACCAGGCTGACCTGCGCAAGACCGCAGAATCGGCCAGGGCATCCGAACAGGCCGGTTACGACGCCGTCATGACGATGGAAAACAAGCACGACCCTTTCCTCGCGCACGCCATCGCCGCCGTCAGCACGAGCCGGATCGAGCTTGGCACGTCCGTCGCGATCGCCTTCCCGCGCAGCCCGATGGTTGTGGCAAACGCCTGCTGGGACTTGCAGAACGCGTCCGGGGGGCGGTTCGTCCTGGGCATCGGCCCACAGATCAGGCCGCACAATGAACGCCGGTTCAGCGTCCGCTGGACCGCGCCGGCCCCACGGCTGCGGGAATACGTTCAGGCATTACGGGCCATCTGGACCACGTGGGAGAAAGGCGAGAAGCTCGATTTTCAGGGCGAGCACTACACCTTCACGCTGATGCCCCCGTACTTCGTTCCGCCGTCATCCGGACAGAAGATGGTGCCGGTCACCTTGGCGGCTGTCGGTCCGCATTCCCTGCGGCTGGCCGGTGAGATCGGAGATGGCGTTCGCCTGCACGGATTCTGCACCCGCCGCTACCTTGCCGAAGAAATCGTCCCCAAGATCGAGCAGGGCATGCTTCGGACCGGACGAAGCCGGCAGCATTTCGAAATCACCGGCGGCGGCTTCATCGCGACCGGCCCCGATGAAGCCGCCGTCGCGAAGATGTTCGAAGTGGTTCGCGGGCGCGTGGCCTTCTATGGATCGACGCCCGGCTATTGGGGCGTGCTGGAATTGCACGGCCTGGGCGATCTCGGGCGTGAGCTGAATGCCATGTCCAAGCAAGGTAAGTGGACCGAAATGGCCGCTCGTGTGTCCGACGACGTGGTGCATCTGTTTGCCGCGGTCGGCACATACAAGGACATCACCGCCCGGATCGAAGAACGCTTCGGCGGCCTGAGTGACGCCCTGAACATGCGCGCCGACTCCAGCACCCATCAGGACCTGCCGCCGGACCTTCTCCAGGACATCAAGCGCATTCCAACGCCGTTCCGAGGCTATCGGACCGTTTGGTAACCACCCCGCACTGGGTTCAGGAGTTGACTCGCTTCGTACCGGGCGACCATTCAAGCCAGTCGCAAACCGCCTGTCCCATCACCAGTTCAAGGTCCTTGCCCTGCAGCCACGGCAATTCCTCGGTGAACATGGTGACGCACTGGCGATAGCTGCAGGGCATACGGGTGATATCCGTCCCCCAGAAGAACCGCCGCGGTCCATAGGCGTCGAATATCCGCCGCAGCCCGTCATGCACGTCGGAGAACGGATAGGCCAGCGCCGAATAGCCCGGCGCGCCGGTTGCCTTGATGGCGACATTCGGCAGCGAGGCAAGCTCCAGCAGCGCCGGCAGGTTCGCAAACGCAGCCTCACCTTTGGCGGAACGGATCAGGCCCAGATGGTCGATGATCAGCTTCAGCTTGGGATGACGGGTCGCAATTTGCTTGAACAATGGCAGAAAGCGCCCGGCCATTGTCGCAACGGGCGTGCCGGCCTGCTCCGCGGCTGGCCACAGCCAATCCATCGTGCCGTCTTCGTGCCACGTCTCCTGCCCCGGACGGGTCAGCGACCAGCGCAACCCCACCATGCCGGGCTGCTGCTTCCACGTGGAAATGCGTCCCCGCTGCGATGGATCATCGAGCGGAAACCATCCAAGAGTGCAGAACCGATCCGGATATTTCAGCGCCGCCTGCACCGCCATCTCATTCGACCCTGCATCCCAGCTCGGCGGATGCAGAACGGCGCCGTTCACGCCCGCGTCGTCCATCTCCCTGATCAATGACTCGGCGGTAAAGACCGAGACCTGCCGGTGATGGCCGCTGGGCGTGCCGCTGCCCCAGATATGCACCTGTGCATCGATGATCCGCATGGCTGCCTCCCCTTCCATGCTGGCCCCTTGCCCCCGGCGGCGCAACTGGGCCAAACAAGGCGTCGTTTACCGGATGGAGCCTTGGGCGTGCTGGATCGGGTCCTGCTGACAAATGACGATGGCATCGACGCGCCGGGCATGACGGTGCTGGAAGAGATTGCCGCCAAGATCGCACACGAAGTCTGGGTGGTGGCACCCGAGCACGATCAAAGCGGCCAGTCGCACGCGATCAGCCTGCACCATGCTTTGCGAATCCACGAGTATGGGCCTCGGCGTTTCAGCGTAACGGGAACGCCGGGCGACTGCGCAGCGATGGCGATCTGCCACCTTATGAAGGACGCGCTTCCCCAACTGGTCCTGTCCGGCGTCAACCGCGGCCTGAACCTCGGCATGGAGACGGTGTTTTCCGGCACCGTCGGCGGCGCCATGACCGCGATGATGCTGGGCGTTCCAGCGATTGCACTGAGCCAGGCGTTCGCCAACCGCAACAACGTGCCGTGGGACACGGCGCGGAGCCTCGGCGCGCCGACCGTGAACCGCCTGCTTGAACTGGGCTGGAGCAAGGGCGCCTGCCTCAACGTCAATTTTCCGCCGATTCCGGCGGATCAGGCGGGGCCTCTGACCCTGGCGCGCCAGGGCGAAGGCATGGTCGCCGGCATGAACGTGGAGACGCGCGTCGATCCGCGCGGCATGACCTACCATTGGCTTAATTTCCGCCGCGGCGACCTGCAGCAGGGGCCGGAAAGCGACTACAGCGCGATGCGCGCAGGCAAGATCGTCGTGACACCGTTGCGCTACGATCGGACCGACGACGATGCCTATGCCGAATTGGCGGCGCAGTTGCCCCGGTTCGGTTCCTGACGATTGGCGTAAGCCCCGCGGTTGTGGATCAACCGGGCGCCGCTCGCCTACTGTCCACCAGTGACATCGATCGTCAGGCCGGTGACGAAATCCGCATCGGACGACGCCAGGAAGCAGATGACCTTGGCCTGATCCGACGCCTCCGCCACGCGTCGCAGCGGTGTGTTGGCGATCTGCGAGGCTTGCGCCTCAGGTGATCGCTGGTTCCAGTGCGGCCGGATTCGTTCGGTCAGTGTCAGGCTTGGCGCAATAGCATTGACGTTGATCCCGAAGGGGCCGAGCTCGAAGGAGAGCTTCCTGGTCAGTGCGATGATCCCGCCCTTGGCGGCGGCATACGCACCGCCACTCGCGACACTCATTCCACGGCCGGCAATCGAGGCGAGGTTGACGATCTTGCCGCCTTTCTGCGCCTTCATGACCGGGATGACGGCGTGGCAGAAGAGAAACGTGCCATCCAGGTTGAAGGCGACGACGCGCTGCCAGTCCTGGAGGGAATGCTCCTCCAGGTCCGCGGACGGCTTGGCGATGATCGTGCTGCCGCCCACGGCATTGACCAGGATGTCGATGCGCTTGAAGTCCCGCGCCACGCCGGCCACGACGTCGTCCACCTGGGACTGATCCAGCGCGTTGCACAGCCGGCCCTCGACCCGGCCGCCGGCCTTGGCGATTTCGCCGACCACGGCATCCAGGCGTTCGGCGTTGTTGTCCACCGCGATCACCGTGGCGCCCTCGCGCGCCATGATATCGGCCGTGGCCCGCCCTATGCCGCTGGCGGCCGCGGTGATCAGTGCAGTCCGGTCGGTAAAGCGCATCGCATTCCCTCCGCGTCCAAGTTTGATCGCGTGATTCACGTCTCCGACGGTCGCGCGCTAATTAAGGCGTGCAGCCTGCGCCATCACCTCGACGGCCTCGGGCTGCCGGGAACGCACGGTGATCCCGGTTGCGCCGGACTCTTCCCATGCGCGGTAGCGTTCCTTGATGCGCGCCGGCGGGCCGACCAGCGACTTCAGGTCCACCCATTCGTCCGGCACGGCGGCGGCGGCCTCCTCTTTCCGATGATCCAGGTAAAGCTCCTGGATTCGCGCCGCGGCATCGCCGAACCCACGGCGCACCATCATGTCCTTGTGGAAATTCTTGTCGCGGTGCCCCATCCCGCCGACGTAAAGCGCAACCTCCGGCTTCAGCCTGGCGAGCGCGCCCTTCACGTCATTGTCGACTTCGACATGGACCGAGGCCTGGATCTCGAAGTCCTTCAAGCCTTTGCCGTTTGCCGCGCGCCGGAATCCGGCTTCGAGCCAGGGCCGGTATTCCTCCATTGACCCGGGAAAGAAGCCCATGGGCAACCAGCCATCGGCAATCTCCGCCGTCAGCTTCACGGTCGATTCATTGCCGGTCGCCAAATAGATCGGAATGTCGGGGTTCATGTGCAGGATGGACTTCAGCGGCTTGCCGACATTGGCGGCGCCTTCACCTGTATAGGGCAGGCTGATTTCCTTGCCTGCGTGGCTGACCGGTGCATCGCGACGGAAGATCTTTCGCATGATCGCGACGTAGTCCTTGATGCGGTAATACGGCCGCCCCCAGGGCTCGCCGTACCAGCCTTCGACGATCTGCGGCCCCGACACGCCCAGGCCGGCGATGAAGCGACCCCCGCCGGCCAGTGCATCAACCGTGCCGGCACACATTGCCGCATTGGCCGGCGTCCGCGCCGCGAGCTGCATGATTCCGGTACCCAGCCGGATCCGCTTCGTCTGCCCCGCAAGGAACGCCAGCGGCGTCACGGCATCGGACCCGTACGCCTCAGCTGTCCACACCGAGTGGTAGCCAAGCTCTTCCGCCCGCTGCACCAGCGCGACTGGGATTTCCAGCCGAGCCTTGGAGTATCCGATGGAAAGCCCCAGCTTCATGGGTTGCTCCTGCAGTACGCCGCGATCCGGCACAACGCCGGCATGCTGATCATTCCGCCGTATCCCTCAATACGCGCCGCTCGGCATCGGCAGACCGAGATTCTCCCGCAAGGTCGCGCCTTGGTAATCTCGATGGTACAGGCCGCGCCTTTGCAGTTCCGGGATGATGTGAGTCACGAAGTCCATGTAAGTGCCTGGAACATGCGTCGCTGCGACGACGAATCCGTCACAGACGCCGGTGGAGAACCATTCCTCCAGACCATCGGCAACTTCCTTGGGACCGCCGACGAAGGGTTTGTTGGGTCGCGCGCGATGGCTGTACGTGATGAAATCGCGCGGCGTCGGGTTTTTTATTCCGCTCGCGCGCAGCACACGATCGCGCATCGACTGCGTGCCGGAAATCCCCTTCAGCTCCTCATCGGTGAAGGGTTCATCCAGTCCCTTGCTGGCAAAATCGAAATTCATCGCCTCCGATAACAGCGACAACGCATCCTCATCCGTGGCCAGCGTCTCAATCAACGCCATCTTGTCTTCGGCCTCGGCCTTGCTGGCGGCGCACACAACATAGGCGGATGGCGTGATCGTCAGGTGGTTTGGATCGCGGCCCTGCCGTTCGGCATCGGCCTTGAGTTCCGCATAGACCTGCCGTCCATGTTCCAGGCTTGTCGGTGTGCTGACAAACACAAGCTCACCCCAGCGCGCCGAGAACTGTTTGCCCCGCCCGCTTTGCCCGGCCTGGATGATGACCGGATGTCCCTGCTGCGACCGCGGCACTGTGAATGGACCGCGCGAGTTGAACCAGCGTCCATGATGGTCCAGTCGGCGCACCTTGTCGGGATGGGCGTACAGGCCGGTCTTCTTGTCCTGGACGATGGCGTCGTCGTCCCATGAGTTCCAGTGGCCCAGCACCACCTCCATGAACTCATCCGCCCGGTCGTAGCGCGCATCGTGCTCAAGATGCGCCTCCTGGCCCATGTTCAGGGCTTCGCCGTCATTCATCGACGTGACGACGTTCCAGGCCGCGCGGCCACCGGTCATCAGGTCCAGAGTCGCGAAGGTTCTGGCGACGTGGAACGGTTCGAAATACGTCGTGGAGCAGGTCGCGCCCAGGCCCAGCCGTTCCGTCGCCATGCCCATCACCGTCAGCACGGTGATCGGGTCCATCTTTACGCAGCGGATGCCGTGCTGAACAGTGTGGCGATGATCGTTCCCGTAGCGGTCCGGCATAGCCAGCCGGTCATCGAAGAACCCGACATGGAACTTGCCTTCTTCAAGTACCTTGCCGATCGTCCGGTAATAGTCGGCGCTGGTGGAATCCTCACGCGAGTCCGGATGACGCCACGAACTTACCAGGTTCGTGCAGTTCTGCGCCTGCAGGAACCCGACCATCACCATCTGTCGCATGAACTGCCTCTCTCCCGGTCGCGTCTCTCACCGGCGTTGCGGCGAGGCATGAGTTTCAATTCCCCGCGGACGCCACTCGTTCCTTCTCCGCCATTCGCTGCTTGAGCTGCTCCGGAGTCAGCCGAACGATGTCCTCATTCTGATGGGCATACAGGTCGTATTGACCGGTATCGATATCCTCGAGCACGATGCGGCCAGCCATCACGTCCTGTTTCCACGCTTCCTGTTGCGGCTGACGCGCCTGGAACTCGGGCATGACCTCCTCGGCGAACAGTCGCAGGCTGTCGCAGATGTCCTGGTGAGTCGTCTTTCCCGCCTGATTGAGCAGAATGACCTGATCGACATGTGCCGATTCGAACTGGCGCAGCCGTTCCCGGATTGTCGCCGGTGACCCGATCAGCCCGTTGCGCAGCGCAGCCTGTGCTTTTTCCGTGTGGCGCCAATCCTGGTATTCACGCCACAGATCGCCCTTGCCGGGCGCATCGACGCCTTTCCGCCCGTAATACGACAGCGC
>DATNEJ010000408.1:0-3408 GCA_035606775.1 Acetobacteraceae bacterium
GGCGATTCGCCGTGACCGCACACCTCGCCGTGATTTTGAGCGTCCATTTCACTATTTGGGTGCCGGTGCCGATTATCCTCTGGCTCGTCGCCGCGTCGGCGCGAAGGGTGATTTGCACTGCGCGAGTCAGCCGCGGTCAAGCGGAGGTTGGGGCTGGATCCTAGATGTATAGGCGGGTACCTGTGCAGGCAGTCGCCTATATCATGATCCGCCGGTGAGCTCGCTCAACGAACTTACGGCCGATGCCGGTCGAGAAACGCAACAACCCGCCGCCGCTGTTCCTCCAGGTGCTCCGGGCCACGCCAGTTTTCCAGCATCTCGACTCCCGGCAACAGCGCGGCGAGTTCCCTGCTGGTCGCTGCCGGATGCGGGATGTCGGTGCCGGGCAGCAGGAAGGTCGGCACCGGGCAGCGCCGGACGAAGGCGCGATCAACGCAGAAGACGAAATCGCTGCCCCACATGTTCTGGCCAAAGCCGCGCATCGCCGCGGACTCCAGCTCGGGCCGCTCGCCGCGCTGCTCCGCCGCCCATTCCAGGAAGCTTTCCGGGAAGTATTCCGGATGCTCGGGATGCAGGCCGATCGGGTTCTGCAGCACGGCGGCGGTGACGCGCTGTGGCGCGATCTCGCAAAGCTTGAGGCAGAAACTGCCGCCGATGCAGCCACCCAGGATGTGGAAGCGTTCCGCCCCAAGGTGATCCATCAGCGCCAGGTGATCGGCGGCGTAGCTGTGCCAACCGTCATCGGCACTGATCGTCGCGCGGGAACGGCCGGCATTGCGCTGGTCCATAGCCACGACATGATAGCCGGCGTCGACCAGGACCTCAGTCCAGTCGTTCCAGGGGCGGGCCGGTCCGCCGGGCGGCGCGTGCCAGAAATCGATCCGCGAGCGCATGCCGCCGGGCGCGAACAGCAGCACCGGATAGCCTTCGCCGAATTCCTCGTAATAGATAGAGGCGCCGTCGCGTTTCAGTACGGCCATCGCTTCCTCCCCCTTCTTATCATTTCATACAAGCAATCACCAAAGGAGATCGCTGGTATCCTGATTTGGCGCGCCGCTGCCCACCACTTGGCGCGCGACACCAGCCGGAGCAGGTGTCGGGACAGTCAGCACCTCCGCTCGGTTGGTATCAAGGCGATTTATGCAGCGTGACGGCTCGCGGCCGAATTGCCGGAAGGTGACGCGACTCGCCGAAGCCGATGGTTTGGGGGGCGGCGCTGCCGTCCCGGCGTTCTGAGGCGGGACGATGCAGATAGAGCCACCGAACCGGCTCTCCTTCGCGTGATTCACGTCCCCAGCGTGCCGCTTCCGACGATCACGCTCAGGTCTGATCGCGTGATTCACGTCTCCGGCGTGCCGCCTCCGACGATCACGCTCAGGCGATCAGGCCGTGCGGTCGCTGTCCACGCCCAGCGCGGCATGCGCCGCCGCAAGGCGGGCCACCGGCACGCGGTACGGGCTGCACGATACGTAATCCAGGCCGACCTTTTCGCAGAACGCGATGGAGGATGGATCGCCGCCATGCTCGCCGCAAATGCCGAGCTTGAGGTGGGGTTTGGTGGCGCGGCCCTTTTCGGCACCAATGCGCATCATCGCGCCGACGCCGTCGACGTCGATGGAAACGAACGGATCCTTCGGCAGGATACCCGCTTCCACGTACTGCGACAGGAATTTGCCGGCATCGTCGCGCGACAGGCCGAATACGGTCTGCGTCAGGTCGTTGGTACCGAAGCTGAAGAAGTCGGCGACCTCGGCGATCCTGTCGGCCACCAGCACCGCGCGGGGCAATTCGATCATCGTGCCGATGCTGTAGTCGATCTTCCGTCCGGCCTCGCCGAACACGGCGGCGGCAACTTTCTCCACCTGCGCGCGGGTGATCTCCAGTTCCTTCCGCGTGCCGACCAGTGGGATCATTACCTCGGGGTGCGGCGCCTTGCCGGTTTCCTTCGCGACCGCCAGTGCGCCTTCGAAAATGGCACGCGCCTGCATCTCGTAGATCTCCGGATAGGAGATGCCGAGGCGGCAGCCGCGATGACCCAGCATCGGGTTGGCTTCGGCGAGCTCGGCGGCGCGGCGGCGAACGGTCTCGACATCGGTGCCGAGGCCGGCGGCGACTTCCTCCATGTCCGCGTCGGCGTGCGGCAGAAATTCGTGCAGCGGCGGGTCGAGCAGGCGGATGGTCACCGGCAGCCCCGCCATGATGGTGAAGATCTGGCGGAAATCCTCGCGTTGGAACGGCAGCAGACGGTCCAGCGCCACGCGCCGGCCGGCCTCGTTGCTGGCAAGGATCATCTGCCGCACGGCGCCGATGCGTTCGGGATCGAAGAACATGTGCTCGGTGCGGCAGAGGCCGATGCCCTCGGCGCCGAATTTGCGGGCGGTCTCCGCATCCATCGGGGTTTCCGCATTGGCACGCACGCCCATGCGGCGGCAGGAATCGGCCCATTCCATCAGCGTGCCGAAATCGCCCGACATCGTCGGTTCGATCATCGCCACCGAGCCGATGAATACCTCCCCCGTCGCGCCATCCAGGGTGATGATCTCGCCCGCCTGCACGGTCTTGCCTGCGGCCGACAGGGTCTGCGCCATGTAGTCCACGTTGATGCCGCCGGCGCCGGCGACGCAGGGCCGGCCCATGCCGCGCGCCACCACGGCGGCGTGGCTGGTCATGCCGCCGCGCGTGGTGAGGATGCCGCGGGCGGCATGCATGCCATGAATATCCTCGGGACTTGTCTCGATCCGTACCAGGAGCACCGCTTCGCCCTTCGCCGCGCGGCTTTCCGCCTCGTCGGCGCTGAAGACCACGGCGCCCGAGGCTGCGCCGGGGCTGGCGGGCAGTCCCTTGGCCAGCAGGCTGCGTGGTGCCGTGGGGTCCAGCATCGGGTGCAGCAACTGGTCGAGCGAGGCGGGATTGACCCGGCGCACCGCTTCCGACTGGTCGATCAGGCCTTCGCGGGCCATGTCCACCGCCATGCGCAGGCTGGCCGCCGCGGTGCGCTTGCCGTTCCTGGTCTGCAACATGTACAGCTTGTTCTGCTGCACGGTGAACTCGATATCCTGCATATCGCGGTAATGCTTTTCCAGCTTTTCCCGCACGGCCAGCAGCTCGGCGTAAGCCTGCGGCATCGCCGTTTCCAGCGGCACCTCGCCATCCTTGGCGCGCGCCTTGGACAAGGGCTGCGGCGTGCGGATGCCGGCCACCACGTCCTCTCCCTGTGCGTTCACCAGGTACTCGCCGTAGAAAACGTTTTCGCCGGTGGACGGGTCCCGGGTGAAGCAGACGCCGGTGGCGCAGTCGTTGCCCATGTTGCCGAACACCATCGCCTGCACATTGACGGCGGTGCCCCAGTCGGCGGGGATGTCGTGCAGGCGGCGATAGGTGATGGCGCGCGGATTCATCCACGACCCG
>DATNEJ010000411.1:0-3935 GCA_035606775.1 Acetobacteraceae bacterium
AGCGAATAACCGATGCCCCGCTCAATCCAGGTGCAACCGTCAACGTCGTTGACGTCCGTCGCCTTGATCGGGGTTGTCTCCCCGACGGACATGGGACGCACATAAATGGCGAGGCGGACGCCACGCGGGTTCTCATACATGAACAAGGCTGCAGGGCCGTGCGAGGTCGCAACCAGCCTGCCGCCCAGGAGTTGATATTGCAGGCTGGACAGGTCAGGCGGGGACACCGGCCTGTTCAGCCTGTTTGTAAGCCACCGTGACAGGTCGTCCTTCTGCGTCGCCCAGACCTCGACGGGCCGCCGCTTGTCGGCAGCATAGACAGCGTAGCTCGTTGCTCCCTCCTGGGCGATGGCACGAATGCCGGTGGCCGGGCGTTGCCCGACAATCCATCCGGCTCCAGCGCCCAGGCCCGCAGCAAGCAGGATGGCGGCAGCGGCGCGCCAGGGTCTTCGGCGGCGGCGCAGGCTTTCCTCCAGCAGGCGGGCCAGGTTCAGGTTGGGCGGGATCGGATCCCAAGCCCGCACCGACAGGACGGCTCTCAGCTCCTGACGCTGCGCCACATAGATGGCGACCCGCTCGGCCGCCTCCGCGTTGGCCTGAAGATAGCGTTCCACGGCGGCACGCCGCTCCGCATCCAGCAGCCCATCAACATAGGCGTGCAGATCCTCCTCGGCGATGGGTCGCCCCGGTCCGGTCATTTGACTCTCCGCAGGGGCGGCCGCCCTTTTTCCTGGGCGAGCTGACGCATACGCTCACGCCCGCGGGCGAGGCGTGACATCACGGTGCCGATCGGCACGCCGAGAACCCGGGCCGCCTCGGCGTAGCTGAGGTCTTCAACCGACACGAGGAGGATAACGGTACGCTGGTCCTCAGGCAGGCCGTTCAACACACGCAGCAACTCCTTCCATCGCAGCCGGTCCTCCTGATCCCCCGGCGCACTATGAGCGTTTCCGTTGTCAGGGTCCTCGAGCGTTTCCGTATCGGGCCGCGCCTTCGCGCGGCGTCGCTGACTGACAAACAGGTTGTGCATGATCGCGAACAGCCAGGCGCGGACATCGACGTCATCGCGGCGCGTGTGCAGCTTGTCGAGGGCACGGACCAAGCAGTCGTGCACCAGGTCGTCGGCGTCCTGCCGGTCACGGAGCAGCGCCAGGGCGTAACGCCGGAGAGTCGGAATGCAGTCCTCGATCTTCGAGAGCATGCCGGAGGGTCCTCAGGACGGCGGAAAAGGCGTTGGGTCAAAGGTCGATTGCCCATCCGTTCGTCTCCCGAGCCAGCAGCGCATCCTGGAAGATCTCCCGCCCGGCCGCATGTTCTGCAGGTAACGATGGATGAGCGGCCTGTTTTATTCCATTGTCCGAAAAACGCAGCGCCATCGATGGCCTACACTAGCTAGCACCGTTGTTCCCCTCCGTCAGCCCGACGCGGTCGACGATCCGCTCACCGCGATCCTGCGCAGCGGCGCGTGGCTGTGACAATGAATATTGGCCCACTTGTGCTGACGAATTCTGGCCCACCTCCGGGGGTTTGACCTGCTGAGCCGGGCCGAGGCCCGGCTCAGCAGGTCAGCGTCGCCTTTGCCTCCTCCCCTTCATGGTTTGCTACCCTTGCGCTGGGCCGTAGTGCGGCGGAACCGATAGGAGTCAGCGCCGGTTGTGATGATGTGCGCCTGGTCGGTCAGCCGATCGATCAGCGCCTTGCACAGCCGCGGGTTGGGGATCACCTGCGACCACTCCGAGAACGGCAGGTTGGTGGTTACGATCACCGCCGCCTTCTCCGCCCGGTCGGCAATGACCTGGAACATCAACTCGCAGGCGGTCCCGGCCAGCGGCACGTAGCCGAGTTCGTCAATACAGATCAGGTCGAGCCGCTCCCACCGGCCCAGCGCGCGGCTGAGTTGATTGGCGTGCGCCGCCTCGGCCAGTTCGTTGATCAGCGCCGTTGCCGTGGTGAACCGCACCCGCCGCCGCTGACGGCACGCCGCCACGCACAACCCCGTCGCCAGATGGGTCTTGCCGGTGCCGGCCTCGCCGACCAGCAGGACCGGCTCCGCCTTGGTCACGTAATCCCCCTCGGCCAGCGTGCGCATCTGTGTGGCGGCGACGCCGGAGCGATCGAACTCGAATGTTTCCAGCGTTTTCATCCGCGGCAGCCGGGCCTCGTGCAGCAGCCGGGTGATCGCGCGGCTCTCGCGCTCCTCCATCTCAGCCGCCAGCAGCGCCTCGAGGTAGCCGAGATGGGATTGCCCCTCGCGGGTCGCCGCCTCCGCCAGGCGGGCGAACTGCGTGCCGATCGTCGGCATCCGCAGCGCCTTGCAGTGCTGGCGGATGGCCTGGTCCTGCAGCTCGGCCATCACGCAGTCCCCGCACAGGGACCCGTCAGCAACGTGTCGTAGTCGGCCAGATCCGGCAGCGGCCGGTCGTAGCGGGCCAAGGTCCCGACATCGACCGGCGCCTGCGGCACCTTGTGCAAGCCTGCCTCGGTCAGCAGATACCGCACCGCCGCCACGTCACAGGCGCCCAGCGACACCGTGGACGCAACTGCCGCGCGCAGCCGGTCATGGCCAAACTCCCGCCCCAGCGCCAGCACCGCCACCATCGCGCGGGTGCCGTTCTGCCTGCCGTGCCGTTGTTGCAGCCGGCTCCAGAGCGTGTCGTAGCAAGCTGGCCAGCGCCCCGCCTCGCGCCATTGCGCCAGCGGCTTCGAGCCGCTGAATGCGCCGGGCTTGTGGCTCAGCACGTCGAGGTAATGCTCGAGATCAAGCACGTGCTGACGGCGGCGGTGACATCGTTCGTGGCGCGCGATCAGCCGACCGGCATGCCAGATCTCGACATGCAACGGCTGGACCCGCGCTTCCACCCGCGTGCCCGCACGGGCCGGCACCGAGTAGAAGTTGGTCTTCACCGTCACGCAGCCCTGCTTGTCGACCAGCGGAAACACGATCTCCGCGAGATCGAGGCCCTCGGTTGCGCAGGCCAGCAGATGGCCGCGCTCGATCGCCATCGCCGCACCGATCGTTTCGCTGCGCCCATCCAGCACCCGCGCCTCGTCCGCGCGGCAGGCCGTCAGCAGCAGGCTGTTCAGCGCATCCAGGTCGGCGACGCGCGGCACCGGCACCAGATGGTTGCGCCGGAAATAACCGCCTTCGCCTTCAATGCCACCCTTCTCATGGCCTTCGCCAGGCGTGCAGAACTCGGCGGCGAACCGCCAATGCGAGCGGAACGCCAGGAACCGCACCGTCTCCTCGCGCCGGTAGCCGCGCAGGATCTTGCGCACTGCGCTGGCCAGGTTGTCGTAGCGCAGCAGATGAAACACCCCGCCGAAGTAGGCGAAGGCATGTTCGTGCCCTTCCAGAAACGCCTGCTGCATCGCGTGCAGGTAGGCACGGTGGAACGCCGCCCCGCTGGCCATCGAGCGCATCGCGAACACCTGCACCTTGGTCCGCTCATCGCCGCCAGGCTTCATACCAGTCGACCTGCGCTTCCTGCGCCCAGCCGTAGCTTTGCGGCACGAACGTCTCCCGCCGCAGCAACCCCATCTTATGTTTGCGTTCACGGACATGGTTGCGCACCGTCGACTCAGCGACCGTGGCGTCGGGGAATTCCGTCAGGATGCGCCAATACAGACGCCGCGCGGTGTGGCGCTGCTTGCGCGGGGCCCGGCGGTCCTCGTCCAGCACCGTATCGATGAAGGCGGCCACCACGCCGAGCTTCGGCCTGGCCCGCGGCGGATAGCGGTGCGGCGGAGGCAGCGCACCGGCCAGCGCCTGGCGCACCACGCGGCGGTGGACACCAAACTTCGCGGCGACACCCGCGATCGTGCCGATCCCGAACTCATGCTCCCGACGAAGTTGCTCGAACAAATCCATTTTGGCTTTCCAGTCCACGCGAGGTCCCCCGATTCAGTCGGGGCGACCGTAGGGTTGAGGGACCGGA
>DATNEJ010000414.1:0-13571 GCA_035606775.1 Acetobacteraceae bacterium
CGGTGCATCAGTTCTGCGCCTTCGTTGTGCAGGCCGCGCCGTCCCATGTCGATCGCCTGGATGCGCGCTTCCCGCCCTTCCTCGACCGCCTTGATGTGGCTGTCCACCAGAAGCTGATAGTCCTTCATCAGCCGGCGGAACGGCCCCAGCACCAGCCCGATCGCAGTCAGCGGCGCGTCGTGGTCATCGCGGATGTCGAACACCAGCCGGCCGTCGCGGATCGAAAGCCGCAGCACGTACGGGCCGGCGCCCTTGGTGCCGGTCAGCGGATGAAAATGGTTGGCGGCGGCGAGGTCGGCCACCGCCTGCTCCCGGTCTGCTTCGATGAACGGCGAGAGGGCAGTGTGTGCCTCCTCATCGAGCACTACCCGGTCCAGCCGTTCGGACGCGGTTCCGACCGCGGTCATGCGAGGTCGGCTTCGCTCTTCAGCATATTGAGCTTGAGCATCAGGCCCACCGTGCCGCCCTTGATGGGCCGCAGCAGCGCCACGGCGACGGCGGCGGTGAGCGGCAGGAAAATGGCGGACATCAGCCAGATCGGCGGTTCCGACATGCGGTCGACCATGAACATGATGGGCACGACGATGTGGCCGGTGACCAGGATGGTGAAGTAGGGCGGTGCGTCGTCGGCGCGTGCCAGGCCGAGCGGCGCGCCACAGTTTCGGCATTCGGTGACGACCTTGAGGAAGCCGTTGAAGATGTGGCCCTTGCCGCAGGAAGGGCAGAGTCCGCGGAAGCCGCGCGCCAGGGCGGTCTTCATCGGCGGCAGCGCCCAGGGGGGCGGTGGGTCCGAGCGGTCGGGCTGCCAGCGGTCGGGGCTCATTTTGGATGTGTCCTTACGGGGCGCGGCGGTTGCGGCGCAAGATAGTCCATGCTGCACTGCAACACCATATTGTTTGGCGCAATTTGCGCGGCAAGGCTGGTTGGGGTGGGTGCCAGCCGTCGCGAGCCGGCATGGGTGCGATGCCTGGGTGGGGGCTGGCGCGTTGCCTCGTACGTCCGAGCGCCCATGGTCTCAAGCCTCTCTGAAAGCCAGGCCCTGACCCGGTTCCTCGTCCCGACGCGAGTGGGTGTGATCTGATCTGAACGCGGGCCGTTGCCGTGATCGGGCGTTGGCCGAGCTCAGGTTCTCGTCGCACTTGGCGCGGAAAGTCGTTCCGATATATTGTGAACATACAGAGAACAAACGGGATGGACCCGCCCATGCGCAACAGTGACACAGCGGAAGCCAAAGCCAGAGCCGAGGCTGACGACAACCTTGCTCCGGCCCTGCCCATGCCGACAGTCCCACCATGCGCGCCGCGGGACCTCGGGACCATGATCGGCCTCCCCTCGAGGGTTCCTTACGGCTGCCTCGGTTGGCATGTCGCCATCCAGCCGAGACCCGCGCCTCATGCGCCGGTTGACCGTTTGCCGCCGTTGCTCTGGTCCACCTCCGCCCTCTGCCCGGTGCTGATCCTGCCGGCCACCTCCGCCGAGGCGGTCGCACGCGGCGGCGCGGTCAGGTTGATGCCCGCCATCCGCATGCCCAGCCTGCCCGCCTGGGAGCAGGCGGTGGCCCTGATCGTGCGGCGCAACCAACAGGCACGCCGGCACCGCAGAGACTATCCGCAGCTACCGGGCGCACCGTCCCGCACCGTCTCCCTGTCCGCCGCCCTCCGCCTCGCAGAGACGCTTGGGGATGTCGCGAGGGCAGTGAGAGGGAAGGACCCGGTGCGCCGTGAGAACCCCGGCACGACGCAGCCCGAACCCGGGACCTCGCCGCCCACCGCCCACGCGACGGCGCGTTTTCAGGACCCGATGCGCCGTGAGAGCGCGGCGCGGTTGTCTCTGCCTGTCACGCTTGCCGACCCGTCCGGTGACAGAGCGCCCTCGATTCCGCCCGCGGCCACCACGATCGCGGCGCACGCAAAAGACCCGATGCACCGTGAGAAAGAGGCCTCGCTTCCGCGCAGCGGTCCGCTGCGCAACGGCAACCCGCGCGGCAATCCCAACCTCGCGCCCCGCTGCGGTGCGCGCACCCGGCAGGGCTGCCCGTGCAGGGGACCGGCCATGCGCAACGGCCGCTGCCGCATGCACGGGGGCAAAAGCACCGGGCCACGCACGGTCGAGGGTCTCGCCCGGCTGCGTGCCGCTGCCCGCGCCCGCCACGGTGGTGAGGCCGCCGCCGATGCGCGTGCCTTCGCGCGTTCCTGCCGTGTCCTGATCAGCGAGACCAGGGCGCTGCTGGCCTTGGCCGAAATGCCAGCCGGGAACCGTCCGGCCGTCAGCCCAGAGGCGCTGTTCGATGCGCTGCTGCCCCGCCCGCTGTTGGGGCTGCCGACCGGGATGCTCTTCGGGCGGTCGCAGCCGCCAGACCAACAAACCATCGGCAGAAGTCCATGCACCGTGAGGATCGCTTTACCGGAGCCACCAATAGGTCACGTTGACCAAGCAACGGCCGGCCTGGGATTCGCATCTCTCGCCCCGCTCAGTCCATTGCCCCCGCTGCGGCAAGACCCGGTACGCCGTGAGAGGCAGCCGCTCCGGCAACCTCTGGCCGCCCGTGTCGTGCTGCCCACTCTGGCCCCAACTGCGGGGCCACCGGCCGGCGTCAGGGCAGCACGCCAACACAGTCACCGCCTTGATCCAATCCGAAAAGCCCATGCGCCGTGAAAAACCGCTGGCCGCAATGCCGAAACCGAGGACGAAGCCGCCATACCCATCAGCCCGACATCCCAAAAGAAACCAACGTTTCTCGGTTCGGCTGAGCGCCGTGTCTCCGTCCCGGCCTGCAACGCGCACAAGGCGCCGCGCGCCAGCGCGGCTCTCCTTGACGGCCGCGAGCACGGCGCCACCCTCGCCCAGGCCCGGACCAAGCGCCAATACACGCAAACAGCCTGATCGATAGAAAGAAGGCCATACACCGTGGGGAGACCACGTCCCGAGGCATCGGCGCAGCGCACTGACGGACCTGGCCAGCGCGGATCAGAACGGCCAGCGCCGGGTCCTGTCCGCGTCCTGTGCCGGGGTCAGTGTCTCGGGGCCGTCGGCCACACCGCCGGCGCCGTTCGCCGGACGCGCGGCGTCGGTCCAGCAGTCCACCACCCCCAGGCTGCGCGTGCAGTACGGCGGACGCTCCGGCGGCGGCTCCTTCCCCCGGCAATAGCTCTTGTTCTCGTCCAGCCGCACAACCGAGCAGTCGCGGCCGGTCAGCGCGGAATACACCGCATCGAACGGGCTGCGATGGATGATCGCGACGCTGGCCACCCCCACGCCGCCGACACCCGATACAAGCTGTTCGGGGCTGGCGCCGCAGCCGGACAGCAGCAGCAAAAGACCGGCGAGGGCCCGGGACATGGCCGAATGCTGCACCAGAAAGGTAAACCAAAGCTTGACCGTTCCTGCACCCGGACGTGGCGCACGGCATCGCGCACTCCACCGATAGCAGCAGGCGCGGCGGGGGCGTATCCTTGGCCAATCCTCTGCGCCGGTACACGCGCTTACGCCGCGTCCGCCGTTGGGTCCTCGCGATGGGAGAAACAGGAGCCTGACTTCGAAGCAGACAGACCGGCCGCCGATCCGGAACATCCCGGACCGGAAGAGTCCACACCCGAAAGGTGATCCGCCATGTCCGATACAGCCACCCTGACAAAGCCGGCACCGCGGCAGACCGCCGAACATTTCGATGTCCTGATCGTCGGCGCTGGCATCTCCGGTGTGGGTGGGGCCTACCACCTCACCACCCAATGCCCGGGCACCAGCTTCGTCGTGCTGGAAACGCAGGAGAGCTTCGGCGGCACCTGGATCACGCACAAATATCCGGGCATCCGGTCGGACAGCGACCTCTACACCTTCGGCTATCGCTTCAAGCCCTGGACCAGCGCGCCCATCGCGACGGCCGCCGAGATCCTGAAATACATGGGTGAGGTCATCGAGGAAAACGGCCTCGGCCCGCATATCCGCTACCGGCATCGGATCGACCGCGCCGCCTGGTCAAGCGCCAATAACCTGTGGACGATCGATGCCACGAACACGGCCACCGGCGCGCCGAACCGCATCACCGCGAACTTTCTTTGGATGTGCCAGGCTACTACCGCCACGCGGAGGGCTACACGCCCCAGTGGGACGGGATGGCGGACTTCAAGGGCCGCATCGTCCATCCCCAGGTCTGGCCGGAGGACCTGGATTATCAGGGCAAGAACGTCGTCGTCATCGGCTCCGGCGCGACGGCCGCGACACTCATTCCCGCGATGGCGGCGGACTGCGGCCACATCACAATGTTGCAGCGCTCACCGACATATTTCAGGACCGGCCGCAATGCAGTCGAAATCGCTGACGAGCTGCGCGCGCTGGCGATCGACGAGACATGGATCCACGAGATCGTGCGCCGGAAGATCCTGCACGATCAGTCGGTGTTCGCCGGGCGGGCGTTCTCCGAACCGGAATCGGTCAAGCGCGAGTTGCTCGGGGCGGTGCGCTCTTACCTTGGACCTGACTACGACGTGGACACGCACTTCACGCCGCGCTACCGGCCCTGGCGGCAGCGCATTGCCTTCATCCCGGACGGAGACCTGTTCCAGGGCGTCCGCACGGGCAAGGCCTCGATCGTCACCGACGAGATCGAGCGGTTCGTGGAGACCGGCATCCTGCTGAAATCCGGCAAGCGCCTGGACGCCGACATCATCGTGACGGCGACCGGCTTCAATCTGAACGTGCTGGGCGACATCGCTTTCACGATCGACGGTGAGCCGCTCGATTTCGCCGGCACGGTCACCTACCGAGGCATGATGTTCACCGGCGTGCCCAACATGGTGTGGGTCTTCGGCTATTTCCGGGCCAGTTGGACGCTGCGGGCCGACCTTGTCGCTGATTTCGTCTGCCGGCTGCTCAAGCACATGCAGCGGAAGGGCGCAGGGCGGGTGACCCCGCGCCTGCGGCCCCAGGACGAAGAAATGCCGTTGTTGCCCTGGATCGACCCGGAGAACTTCAACCCCGGCTACCTGATGCGCGGCATGCACCTGCTGCCGAAGCGCGGCGACAAGCCGGAATGGCAGCACACGCAGGACTACTGGAATGAGAAGGACGAATTTCCCGCCATCGATCTCGACGGCCCGGAGTTCGTCTACGGCTAGAGTCTGTGCGGTGCGGACGGAGGCCCCGAACAGACTCTGCGTCCTTATTTGATCGCGCGGTCCACGGTCTCGGCGATGCCGCCCGATGAAACTATCCTGATTCCGAGCGCGGAGAAGCGGGAGGCGCGCCTGCCGCCGCGATCCGGGGAAGACGATGACCGAACCGGGCTTTCGCAGGACGCGTCGATCGCCCGATCGGCAAAGGATCCGGGAATTGCCCAGTCAACTGATTGAAGTCGTTATTGATATTGGGTTTTTGGGTATCGGCAGCAAAGATCGGCAAATCCCTGGCTTGGGTTGCAAATTTGTCTATAATATCAATTGACTTCCGCCATTCAGGATCGGCAATTGCCCGCCATTGAAGAAACCCCGGCCCGGATCGAGCCCTGCCTGCTGGACACCATCCATCCCGAGATCCTCGATCTCGTGACCTCGCTGTCTGGCGCGGCGCATAGCCTGGGTGCCCGCCTGCATCCGCGTTCGGCCGCGAGTCTGGCCGAGCTGATTCGCGCGATGAACTGCTATTACTCGAACCTGATCGAAGGGCATAACACAACGCCGCGCGAGATTGAGCGGGCGCTCAATAACCAGCTTGATACCGTTGAGGAACGCCGCAATCTCCAGATGGAAGCGCGGGCACATATCCTCCTGCAACGTAAAATGGACCGGCTGCATGCGGCCGGTACTCTGCCGGAGCCTGCGTCCGCTTCATTCATCCGCTGGCTGCATCGCTCCTTCTACGAAGGTGCCCCTGAGGCGATGCTGCTCATTCGCGGCGGCGAGCGCACCGTGAAAATGGTACCGGGGGAATTTCGCACGGCTTCCGGCCATGAGGTCATCGCCGGTCGGCATCTGCCGCCTTCGGCTGGCCGCGTGGAAGCGTTCATGGCGTATTTTGAGCGGCGTTACCGATTTGAGGCGCTTGGGTCCGGCAGCCGAATCCTGGCCATCGCAGCCGCTCATCACCGTCTCAACTACATTCACCCTTTCCTGGACGGCAACGGGCGGGTCAGTCGCCTCATGAGCCACGCCATGGCGCTATCGGCAGGGATCGGCGCGCATGGATTATGGTCTGTCTCCCGCGGTCTGGCACGCGGCATTGAGAGCCGTGGTGATTACAAGCGGATGATGGACCACGCCGACAGCCCCCGGCAGGGCGATCTCGACGGCCGCGGCAACCTGTCGCGCAGGGCGCTGAGCGAGTTCACCGCCTGGTTCCTGCATGTCTGCCTCGATCAGGTCACCTTCATGAGCGGCCTCTTCGCGCTCGACGGCATTGTTGAGCGGCTGAAAGTCTACGCCGCACGCCGGCAATTCAAGCCTGAGGCTTTCCATATTCTGGAGCAGGTACTCCAGCGCGGCGAACTGCCAAGGGGGGAGGCTGCCCTCGTCAGCGGCCTGAAGGAGCGCAGCGCCCGCGCCCTGCTCGGCACACTCACGCAGGATGGCATCATCGGGTCGGAAACCCCGAAAGGCCCGGTCTCCCTGCGATTTTCGCTGGATGCGATCGAAATCCTGTTCCCCAGCCTGTTTCCGGAAACCTGAGAAGGAAATAGAGGGTTGGGCAACGTCATGCCGCGCCTCGGCGGCTTTTCCGCCGCGACCGAATCCAGGGGGCGATGCCCACACAGCCTAGTCTGCTCCAGGGTGCATCTTCGCCGCCCGGATGCGCAGACCGTGCTGCCGGTTTCCACCCTCCCAACGCCGTTTGCGGGCACGGAGCGGCATCGCTATGGTCCGCCGCGCCCGTGGCAGCGGTCGTGCGCGCTGCGGGCAACGGGAACCATTCGCGCGCCGAGGGCGCGCTGTACCGGGTGACAGGCGAGAGAACCGCGTGGTTGATCTATTCGACGAAGTCGAGGAAGAGCTTCGGGCAGAGCGGGCACAAAAGCTGCTGCAGCGCTATGGCGGGCTCATCGTCGCGGCGGCGGTGCTGATCATTGGCGCGGCGGCCGGGTGGCAAGGGTGGCAGTGGTGGCAGGCGAAGCAGGACAGGGCCGCCGCCACAGAGTTCGTTGCCTCTATGACGGCGGCCGACTCCAGCCTGCCTGCCGCTGCCAAGGCGCGCCCCGCGACCATCGCCACGTTCGACGCGCTCGCGGCGAAAGCCCCCGAAGGCTACCGCACCCTGGCGCGCCTGCGTGCAGCCGCGCTGAAGGCCGAGTCGGGCGATCTGGCGGGCGCGGACGCGCTCTGGGATCAGGTGGCGGCCGATTCGGCGGCCGATCCGCTGCTGCGCGACCTCGCCAGCCTGCTCTGGGCGCAGCACCAGCTCGATTCCGGTGATCCCGCGCTGATTGCGGCCCGTCTCAAGCCGCTGAGCGAGCCCGGCAATGCGTGGCGTCCGCTGGCGCAGGAGCAACTGGCCTTGCTCGATCTGCGCCAGGGCAAGACGGACGCGGCCAGGACGGCGCTGCGCAGCCTCAGCCGTGACGTCACGGCGCCCTCCGGGGTGCGGGGCCGAGCGGGCGCCCTGCTGGGCAGGCTGGGCGGATGAATAATAGCAAGAACGAGGGGCCGCTGGCGTGACGAGCGAGCGTGAGAGGGAACCGGGCTGGCATCGCCTGCCCCGGAGGGCGGCGCTGCTGGCACCGCTGGCACTGGGCGGATGCGGCCTGTTCGACGACTGGTTCGGCACCAAGAAGACACCGCTGCCCGGCAAGCGGGAAGCGGTTGCCGTGGCCAGGCGTGGCCTGTCGGTGGACGACAGCGCGCCGAAGGTCGTGCTGCCGCCGCCGGTGCGCAACGCCGCATGGCCGCAGGCCGGCGGCAATCCGGCGCACCTCATGGGCAATCTCGCGGCCGCTCCGCGCCTGACCGAGGCGTGGCGCGCGGATATCGGGGAAGGCGGCGGCTATCGGCGGAAAATCCTGGCGCAGCCGGTGTCGTTCGGCGGTGTGGTCTACACGATGGACTCTGACGCCACGGTGTCCGCCTTCCAGCTTTCCTCCGGTGCCCGCCTCTGGCGGGCCGATACGGTGCCCGAGGACATGGACAGCACCAATGTCGGCGGCGGCATCTGCTTCGACCAGGGCACCGTCTACGCGGCCAATGGCGTCTCCCAGCTCGTCGCGCTGGATGCGGCGAAGGGGACGCAGAAATGGCGGAAGGATATCGGTGCGCCGGCCCGCTCCGCCCCGACCGTCGCCGACGGCCGCATCTTCCTGACGACGATCGAGGACCGGCTTCTGGCGATGGCCGCTGAAGATGGAAGGCCGCTTTGGAGCCATCAGGCGACCGACACGAGGAGCGCTGTCCTCGGCCAGCCGGCACCCGCCTATGCGCGCGGCCTCGTCGTCGCCGGGTTCGGATCCGGCGAACTGGCGGCGCTGCGCGCGGATAGCGGCGTCGCCGTGTGGACCGACAATCTGGGCGCCGCGCGCGGGCGGGCCAGCATCGCGGACTTCCTGTCCGTCCGTGGCGCGCCCGTCATCAGCGGCGGGCAGGTGTTTGCGATCGGCATGGGCGGCCTTGCGGTCGGCATCGACTTGCCGACGGGCCGGCGGCTGTGGGAGCGGGAGGTTTCCGGCGAGGACACGCCCTATGTCGCGGGCGGATGGCTGTTCCTGATCTCCCTGCAGCAGGAAATGGCGGCGATCAGCCTCGCCGATGGACGCATTCCCTGGATCACATCGCTGCCCCGCTACGACAACCCGGAAAAGCAGAAGGGCCTGCTGACCTGGTACGGCCCGGTGCTGATCGGCGACCGCCTGGTTGTCACCGGCACCAATGAGGATGCGCTCTCCATCAGTCCTTACACCGGGGATATCCTCGGGCGTCAGGCGCTGTCCGCCGCCGCGGCGCCGGTCTCGCCGATCGTGGTCGACGGCACGTTGCTGGTGATCAGCGACGATGGCAGGCTGCTGGCGCTGCGCTAGAGCGTGATCGGCGCAGGCGGAATCGCCGGAGCCGTGAATCACGTGATCAAACAAAGCGGTAGAGCCAAGGGGTATAAATTTCGGAGCGGAGACATTTCGGCGACGCTGACAGCACCGCGCCGGCGGTGCAGGGCCGCGGAACATCATCGGATGGGATCATGCTGCCTGTCGTCGTGATCGCGGGACGCCCCAATGTGGGAAAGTCCACGCTGTTCAATCGCCTTGCCGGACGACGCGCCGCCCTGGTCGCCGATACCCCGGGCGTGACGCGCGACCGGAAGGAGGCCGAGGCGCTGCTGCGCGGACGCACGGTCAGACTGATTGACACCGCGGGGCTGGAGGAAGCCGCGCCGGAGACCCTGGCCGGACGCATGCGCGCGGGTGCGGCGTCCGCGGTGGCGCTGGCGGACCTCGTGCTGTTCGTCATCGACGCCCGCGCCGGCATCACGCCGGCCGATCAGCATTTTGCCCAGTGGCTGCGCCGGCAGGGCCGCACCGTCCTCTTGGTGGCCAACAAGGCGGAAGGGCGTTCCACGCAATCCGCCGTCCTTGAGGCGTTTGCCCTGGGGCTTGGCGAACCGCTCGCGGTTTCCGCCGAACATGGGGAGGGCATCGCCGACCTGATGGCGGAGATCGCCGACCGTCTGCCCGAGACGGCCGGAGCCGATGACCCCGATGCGGGCCGTCCGTTGAAACTGGCGATCGTCGGCCGTCCCAATGCCGGCAAATCGACATTGCTCAATCGCCTGATCGGGGAGGAGCGGATGATCACCGGCCCCGAACCGGGCCTGACGCGCGATGCGGTGGCCGTCATGCTGACCGACGCGGAAGGCGGCGCCATCGAACTGGTGGACACCGCCGGGCTGCGGCGCCGCGCGCGGATCGAGGCGCCGCTGGAGAAGATGTCGGTCAGTGCGGCGATCGAGGCGCTCAAGATGGCAGAAATTGTCGTGCTGACCGTCGATGCGACGGAGGGCCTAAATGATCAGGACCTGCAGATCGCCCGCCTGATCGAGCGCGAAGGGCGCGCCTGCGTGGTCGCGCTGAACAAATGGGACGCCGTCGCGGACCGCAACGCCACGCGCCGCGCGATCATGGAACGGCTGGAAGACTCGCTTGCGCAGATGAAGGGGATTCCCGTGGTGACGCTCTCTGCGTTGAACGGTGCGGGCGTGGAGCGGCTGTTGCCCGCGGTGCGCCAGGCGCACACGGTGTGGAACACGCGCGTGCCGACGGCGGCACTGAACCGCTGGTTCGAGCAGGCGCTGTCGCGCCATCAGCCGCCGCTGGTGGAGGGAAGGCGGCTCAAGCTGCGCTACGTCACCCAGGCGAAAGCACGCCCGCCCACGTTCCTGATTTTCGGCACGCGTGCGGAACGGCTTCCCGAGGACTACCGGCGCTATCTGGTGAACAACCTGCGCGAGACGTTCTCGCTGCCGGGAACGCCGATACGCCTGCATCTGCGCGGCACGAACAATCCTTACGCGGACAGTTGATCCTGCCGCCCGGGGATTCTTGGGGGATTCTTGACAGCCTTATGGAGCGCCGCTACGCCCCGGCGCCCGCCGGGGGACCGCGCACCCGCCGCCGTGCAGGCGCGCGATCATTGCAGGCAGAATGAACACGACGCCGAACCGGCGGCTTGCCAGATCGGGAGCGGATCGGCTTGATCCGTACGCGGTCCGGCAGCGCGGGCGGATTCGCTCCGGCCGCGATCGCAGCTCGCCAGAACCGTCCGCATCAGCCGCAGTTGGAGTTTGATCCATGCCCGTCCACGCCTTCATCTTTCCGGGACAGGGAAGCCAGTCCGTCGGCATGGGCCGCGACCTTGCCGCCGCCTTTCCCGCGGCCAGGGAAGTGTTCCAGGAAGTGGACGACACACTGAACCAGAAGCTCTCGAAACTGATGTTCGAGGGACCGAGCGAGGAACTGACGCTGACGGAGAACACCCAGCCCGCGCTCATGGCCCATTCGCTGGCGGTGCTGCGCGTCCTGGAACGCGAGGGCGGCATCGACCTGAAGCAGAAGGCGGCTGTGGTCGCGGGCCATTCCCTGGGCGAGTACAGCGCGCTGGCCGCCGCGGGCGCTTTTCCGCTGGCTGCCGCGGCGAGGTTGCTCAAATTGCGCGGCCAATCGATGCAAAAAGCCGTACCCGCCGGCACCGGGGCCATGGCCGCCCTGCTCGGCGCCGACATGGCCCAGGCCGAGGCGATTTGCGAGGAGGCCTGCCCAGTGCCGGACAGCGAGACCGGGGCGCGCGAAATCGTCGAGCCGGCCAACGACAACGGCGGCGGCCAGGTCGTCATCTCCGGCCATCGCGCTGCGGTCGAGCGCGCTATCGAGATTGCCAAGGCGAAAGGCATCCGCCGCGCCATGCTGCTGCCCGTCTCCGCGCCGTTCCATTGCGCCTTGATGGCGCCGGCCGCCGACACGATGGCCGAGGCGTTCGAGGACACCCCGCCGGGTTCGCCCATCGTGCCGCTGATTGCCAACGTGTCCGCCGCCAAGGAAACCGACCCGGCCGCCATTCGCGACCTCCTGGTCCGCCAGGTCACCGCGACGGTGCGCTGGCGGGAGTGCGTGAACGCGATGACCGAGCTGGGCGTCGACAGCTTCGTCGAGCTTGGCGCCGGCAAGGTGCTGACCGGGCTGATCAAGCGCATCGCGCCGGATGCCGCCTCGATCGCGGCGGCGACCCCGGCCGACATCGAGGCAATGCTGAAGGTCCTGTAGACCAGGACCGCGCGGGTGCTTGACCCGGATATGGTCTTGCAAGGTATCGTTCAAGCGTAGAATTCACGTTCCCGGCGAGTCCGTGTGCGGTGATTGCACTCCGGGAGTGTATTGCGTCTCGGGCGGCGGCGCCTCAGACCGTCCCACCCAAGCAAAGGAGCCAGGATGTTCCGATTGGATGGCAAGGCAGCGCTCGTCACGGGCGCCTCGGGCGGCATCGGCGCGGCGATCGTCCGGTGCTTCCATGCACAGGGCGCTAATGTGACGCTGTCCGGCACGCGGCGGGACGCGCTGGAGGCGCTGGCGGCGGAGCTGGGGGAGCGGGCGCATGTCTGCCCGGCCGACCTGCGCGACGCGGCGGAGCCTGACGCGCTGGTGGAAGCGGCGGAGGCCGCGGCGGGGCCGCTGCACATCCTGGTCAACAACGCCGGCATGACCCGCGACATGCTGGCGCTTAGGATGCGCGACGCCGACTGGCAGGCGGTGCTGGACGTGGATCTGAGCGCACCGTTCCGCCTGGCGCGCGCGGCGCTGCGCGGCATGCTGCGTCGGCGGGCAGGCCGGATCATCAATATTTCCAGCATCGTGGGCGCCACCGGCAATGCCGGGCAGGCGAACTATGCCGCCGCGAAGGCGGGCCTTGTCGGCATGTCCAAGGCGCTGGCGCTGGAAGTGGCGTCGCGCGGGATAACGGTGAACGTGGTGGCCCCGGGATTCGTTGTCACTGCAATGACCGATGCGCTGAATGAGCAGCAGCGCGCCAAGCTGGCCGAGTCGATCCCGCTGGGGCGGCTGGGTCAGCCTGACGACGTGGCCTCGGCCGTGGCTTACCTCGCATCGGACGAGGCGGCATGGATCACCGGCGCGACACTTCACGTCAACGGCGGGATGGCGATGCTGTAAGGGCGGGAGTCAGCCTTCCAGCGGCCTTTCTCGGCGTTACAAACCATGCTAAGCGGCCCGCAGCTTGTCCGGCACGGGTGCGGCTTCGTTGGTCGGGATTCGCCCGACTTGCAGACAAGACCGGACGAAACGATAAGCGGACCACAGGTCAGGAGTTGCGGAGCCGATGAGCGAGATTGCAGACAAGATCAAACAGATTGTGGTCGAGCATCTGGGGGTCGATGAAAGCAAGGTCACGCCTGAAGCGTCCTTTATCGACGACCTTGGCGCCGACAGCCTGGACACGGTCGAACTGGTGATGGCCTTCGAAGAGGCGTTCAACGTCGAAATCCCCGAGGATGCGGCGGAGAAGATCGCCACGGTGAAGGACGCCATCGAATACATCGAGAAACAGGGCAAGTAAGGCTGGCCCTGCAACCGTGAAAGGGCCTGCTGCGATGCGGCGTGTGGTGGTGACGGGCATGGGGATTGCCTGTCCCCTGGGGATTGGCGTCGAGCATGTCTGGCGCCGCTTGATCAATTCCGAATCGGGGATCACCGCGATTCAGGCCTTCGATACGAAGGACCTGCCGTGCAAGGTCGCGGGCCAGGTGCCGCAGGGCGTCAAGGCAGACGGCCGGCTTGATATCGGTGAATGGATCCCGGTGAAGGACCAGAAGAAGATGGATCGCTTCATCCATCTGGCGATGGTCGCCGGCACCCAGGCGGTCGAGGATTCCGGCTGGATGCCGGAGAATGAGGAGGATCGCGACGCAACCGGTGTGATGATCGGCTCGGGCATCGGCGGTCTGCAGACGATCTACGAAGCGTCGCTGCAGGTGCATGAGGGCAAGGCGCGCCGGCTTTCACCGTTCTTTATCCCGTCCGCGCTGATCAATCTCGCGTCCGGCCATCTGTCGATCAAATACGGCTTCAAAGGCCCCAATCACTCGGCCGTGACCGC
>DATNEJ010000423.1:0-2050 GCA_035606775.1 Acetobacteraceae bacterium
ACCGGCCAGGGCTGGGTCACCGCCGAATACGGCATGCTGCCGCGCGCCACGCACACGCGCGGCGACCGGGAAGCGGCACGTGGCAAGCAGTCCGGCCGCACGCAGGAAATCCAGCGGCTGATCGGCCGCTCGCTGCGCGCCGTCGTGGACCGCGCGGCCATGGGCGAAATGTCCATTACCGTCGATTGCGACGTGCTGAACGCCGACGGGGGCACGCGCTGCGCGGCGATCACCGGGTCCTGGATCGCGCTGTCCCTGGCCTTCCGCCATCTGGTGAAGATGAATGTGCTGAAAACCGTCCCGCTTACGGGACAGGTTGCCGCGGTGTCGTGTGGGATCGTCGATGGCCGGCCAGTGCTGGACCTCGATTACGAAGAGGATTCCTCCGCCGATGCCGATGCGAACTTCGTGCTGACCGGCACGGGCGGGATTGTGGAGATCCAGGGAACGGCGGAGCGGGCCAGCTTCTCCGAGGCGCAATTCCTGGAGCTGCTTGCCCTCGCACGCCGCGGCACCGACGCCTTGTTCGCGGCGCAGCGCGGGGCGCTGGAAGGTTGATGGGGCGGCGGCTGACCGCCGGATCGAAGCTGGTCCTGGCCAGTCACAACCCGGGCAAGCTGCGGGAGATCGAGGCGCTGCTCGCGCCCTTCGGCATTGCGCTGGTATCGGCCGGTGCCCTTGGCCTGCCGGAACCGGCCGAGGACGCGCCGGACTTCGTCGGCAATGCGCGCATCAAGGCGCAGGCGGCCGCGCGGGCCAGCGGATTGCCGGCGCTGTCGGACGATTCAGGTTTCTGCGTCGCCGCGCTGAACGGCCAGCCGGGCGTGCACTCCGCGCGCTGGGCTGGCCCTACGAAGGACTTCGCCGCCGCCATGGCGCGGGTGTACGCGCTTACGGCCGACGCGACGGACCGGCGCGCCTGGTTCGTCGCCGCGCTGTGCCTGGGCTGGCCGGACGGTCATACGGAAACCTTCGTGGGCCGTGTGGACGGGGAGGCGGTGTGGCCGCCGCGCGGCGACAAGGGCTTCGGCTATGACCCGATGTTCCGCCCGGCGGGCCGGCAGGAAACCTTCGGTGAAATGAACGAAGACGCCAAACACGCGATCAGCCACCGTGCCCGCGCCTTCGCACAGGTGGTGGCCGCCTGCCTGCCGAGGCCCCACAGCACCTGAAAGCCATTGTCTCCGGCCGGCCCTGGGACGCATCCTGGCTTAACCAGTCAACGCATCGGAGCACCTGCCATGTGGAACCGCCTGCATGTCCTGGCCGCCATGCTGCTTCTGGCCGCGCCAGCCGCGCACGCCGCGCTGCCCGACACCGTCAAGGTGGGCATCCTGAACGATATGAACGGTCCGTTCGCCGACCAGTCCGGCCGCGGGTCGGTGGTGGCTGCCCAGATGGCCGCCGAGGATTTCATTGCCACGGCCAAACCCGAATTCAAGGTGGCGATCGTCGCGGCCGATCATCAGAACAAGGCTGACCTTGGCGCACAGATCGTTCGCGAGTGGGTGGACCGGGACGGCGTGGACGCGGTTGCCGATTCGGTCAACTCCAGCGTCGGGCTGGCGGTGAACCAGATCCTGGCTGAGAAGCACCGCACCTTTGTCGCCACCAATGTCGGCACATCCGACCTGACCGGAAAGTTCTGCCAGCCCACCACGGTGCAATGGACCATGGACACTTATGCGATGGGCAACACCATCGCCCGGGCCATGATGCAGCAGGGCGGCGACAGCTGGTACTTCATCTCCTTCGATTATGCCCTTGGCGCGGCGCTGGAGCGCGACGCCACCGCCACCCTGACATCCCTCGGCGGCAAGGTGCTGGGATCGGTGAAACATCCGCTCGGGACCACGGATTTTTCCTCCTACCTGGTGCAGGCGCAGGCGTCCGGCGCGAAGGTTGTGGCGCTGGCCGATACCGGCGCGGATCTGATCAACGCGGTCAAGCAGGCCACGGAGTTCGGCTTGACGAAGAAGCAGGCCCTGGCTGGGTTGTTCACACAGATCGTCGATGTCGATTCGATGGGTTTGGCATCGGCGCAAGGCCT
>DATNEJ010000435.1:0-5274 GCA_035606775.1 Acetobacteraceae bacterium
CGTCCCTGCCCGTCCCGGCCGGCGCGCCGGTGCTGCTAAGCCTGGGGCGCCTGCATCGCAACAAGGCCTTTGACGTGCTGATCCGCGCGATGCCGCGCCTGCCTGCCGCGCACGCCTTGATTGCGGGCGAAGGACCGGAGCGACCGGCGCTCGAAGACCTGGCGCGCCGGGAAGGCGTGTCGGCGCGGGTGCACTTCCTCGGCTGGCGTGCCGATACCGCCGCCCTGCTCGCCGCCGCCGATCTCCTCGTCTGCCCCTCGCGCCACGAACCGCTCGGCAATGTAGTCATCGAGGCGTGGTCCGCCCGCCGCCCCGTAGTCGCCGCGGCCGCCCAGGGACCCGCGGAACTCATCGCCGACGGTAAGGATGGCTGCCTGGTGGTGCCGGAGGATGCCGTTTCGCTCGCGGACCGCATCGCCTTCCTGCTTGAGGATCGCGAAACCGCCGAAAGGATGGCCGATGCCGGCCGCGCCCGCTATGTCGCCGAATTTTCCGAAGCACCGGTGCTTGATCGCTGGCGCACTTTCCTGCACCACGCGCAGAAAGGTAGTGTCGCGCCGCCGGCGAATCCGGAGCTGGGCCAGTACGATGCCCACATGCCCACGAATGTGGAGAACGTCTGATGTGCGGCATTGCCGGCCTGATCCTGACCTCCGGGGCGCCACCCCCCGATCCCGCCATTCTGTCGCGCCTGATCGACAGCCTGCATCATCGCGGACCTGACGGGACGGGGCATGCAGTCGTGGGCCGTGTCGCGCTGGTGCATAATCGCCTGTCGATCATCGATCTCGTCACCGGCGACCAGCCGCTGTTCGCCGGTGCCGCCACGCTGGTCGCGAATGGCGAAGTCTACAACTATCGCGAATTGCGGGCGGATATGCCGGCCGTGAACTTCGCCACCAACAGCGATTGCGAACCGGCGCTGCATCTGTGGTTGCGCGACGGCGCCGCCTACGCCGAACAGCTTCGCGGCATGTATGCCATCGCGATTCACGAGCGGACTCAGCGGACCGTCACGCTCACGCGCGACGCCTTCGGCATCAAGCCGCTCTATATCGCGCAGGTCGACCACGGGCTTGCCTTCGCGTCGGAACCGCAGGCCCTGCTGGAAGCCGGCCTCGTCGCGCGCAAGGTTCGCCCGGCCGCACGGGAAGAACTGCTGCAGCTTCAGTTCACGACCGGGGCCGATACGATCTTCGAGGGGATTCAGCGGCTGCTGCCCGGCGAGACGCTCACCTGCTCGAACGGCCACATCATGGAGCGCCGTCGCGTCTCCCACATTCCCGCAGGCGGGCCGGAGAACATCGATGAGGATGCCGCCCTGGTCCGCCTCGATAAGGCGCTGATGGAAAGCGTCGATCTGCACCAGCGAAGCGACGTGCCGTACGGCATGTTCTTGTCCGGCGGAATCGACAGCTCCACGCTGATTGCGCTGATGGCGCGCCTGAACAGCGAGCCCGTGCTGGCGTTCACCGCCGGGTTCGATGCGCCGGGCGCGGCCGACGAACGCGAACATGCCGCCGCTGTTGCCAAGGCGGTCGGTGCGAAGCACGAGGCGATCGAGATCAATGAGGCGATGGTCTGGCAGCACCTGCCGGAAATCGTCGCTGCCATGGACGACCCGGCCGCGGATTATGCGATCATTCCGACCTGGTTCCTGGCGCGCCGCGCGCGGCAGGATGTGAAGGTGGTGCTCAGCGGCGAAGGCGGCGACGAGATCTTTGCCGGCTACAACCGTTATCGCAGCGCGATGCGGCCGTGGTGGATGGGCGGTCGCACCATGTGGGCGCGCGGCAGCTTCGACAAGGTGCCGGTGCTGCGCACGCGTCCGACAGCCTGGCGTGACGGCATCGCCGCCGCCGAAGCCCGCGCGGCGGAGAATGGGCTGTCGCGGCTCGCGGCGGCGCAGGCACTGGATATGACCGACTGGCTGCCGCACGACCTGCTGCTGAAGCTCGACCGCTGCATGATGGCGCATGCGGTCGAGGGCCGTACGCCGTTCCTCGATCCCGGTGTTGCCGCCGCCGCATTCCGCCTCCCGGACGGACTGAAGCTGCGGCAGGGCATGGGAAAATGGATCCTGCGCAAATGGCTGGAGAAGAACCTGCCGATCGCGCGTCCGTTCGCCCCGAAGCAGGGCTTCACGGTGCCGGTCGGCACGTGGATCAAAGGCCGCGGCGCACGGCTGGGGCCACTGGTGGCAGCGCAACCCGGCGTGGCGGAGATCGCGCATCCGGACAGGGTGATCGCGCTGTTCCGCGACGTGCATCGCTGGCGGCACGGCTTCGCCTGCTGGAAGCTGCTGTTCTACGCGCTCTGGCATCGCCGCCACATACTCGGCCTGCCGCCGGTGGGTGACGTCTTCCAGACCCTGGCCGCCACGTAAGGGAATGGCCATGCGGCGTACCGTCGCGGTCGGGTGCAACGACGAAACCTGGGAGCCGCGTGTCGATACGGCATCGGCATTCCGACCCATCCGGTGGCGTTCGGCCGGAATGTTTCGCGCCCGGGTGACGATGCCTGCTTCGTCATGGCCATGACTCACCCGCCCGCATTGCCCGATGCGCCCGCGGTTGCCGCCGGCCATAGCCGCGCAGCCATCCTGACGACCGATGGCGAATTGCTGCTGCTGCCCTTGGGAGAAGCCGGCAAACGGCTGCGAACGATGCGTCCGCCGATCCTGATCCATGGGCCGGCGACCTTTCGCCGGCTGGACCTTCGCCCTGGGCCTGCCTACGACCTGCTCGAGCTGTTCGCCTTTGTGCTGCCAGCCTGTTCCGCGGCCCCGACGGTGCGCGGCCTGCTGCTGGCGCTCGACCGCGACGTGCCTTCAGGCAATCTGGAAGCTGAGGCCGCGCTGCTGCCTGACCTCGCCGCGATCCTGCTTGCCAGGCTGGCGCAGGGTCGCGACACGCTGCTCAACCGCGACGCCGCTTCGCTCGCCGCACTGATGGGACGCGCCGGCTGGGGCTGGGCACCGTTCGTCATGGCCGCCCTGGGCCAGTCGGGCGCGGCGGCTTCGGTCGAGCCCTTGAAGGTGTGGAAGCGGTTGCCGGAATGGGAGGACAGCGCGCCGCCGCCGCCGCCTTCCTCCCACCCCGTCACCGAAGCGGACGCCCGCACCCGCCTCGCCGCCATGCTGGGGCCGCAGGCCGAACAGCGGCCGGGCCAATCGGATTATGCGGGGGCGGTGACAGCGGCGTTCGCGCCCCGCGAAACCAGCGGCAATCCCCATGTCGTGCTTGCCGAAGCCGGCACCGGCACTGGCAAGACACTCGGCTATCTCGCACCGGCCAGCGTGTGGGCAGAAAAGAACCGCGGTGCCGTCTGGGTCAGCACGTTCACCCGGCACCTGCAACGCCAGATCGACAGCGAACTGACCCGGCTGTTCCCCGATCCGACCACGCGGCGGCAACGGGTCGTCGTGCGCAAGGGACGCGAGAACTATCTCTGCCTGCTGAACCTGGAAGACGCCGTCAACGCATCCACCGGCGGCTTTCTCCAATCCCAGACCATTCCGCTCGGCCTTGTTGCGCGCTGGGCGACGATCACCGCGGACGGCGACATCCAGGGCGGGGACCTGCCTGGCTGGCTATCGGAACTTTATGGGCCGTCCTTGATTGGCACCTTGGCCGACCGGCGCGGCGAATGCATTCACGCCGCCTGTCCGCATTGGCGAAAATGTTTCGTCGAGCACACGATCCGGCGGGCGCGCACGGCCGAGCTTGTGGTGGCCAACCATGCGCTGGTGATGACGCAAGCGGCGTGGGGCGGGCTCGACGATTCCGTGGTGCCGTCTCGCTATGTGTTCGACGAAGGCCATCACGTGTTCGACGCGGCGGATTCGGCCTTTTCCGCCGAGTTGTCGGGGCTGGAGACCGCCGAGCTGCGCCGCTGGTTGCGCGGTGCCGAGGGCGGCCGATCCCGCGCGCGCGGCCTGCGAAGGCGCATTGACGAACTCGTGGCGGACCGGCCGGACCTGCTCACTCCGCTGGAAGCAGCCTTGCAGGCATCGTCCGCCCTGCCCACGGCCGACTGGGTTTCCCGGCTGGCCGACGACACCACGCCGTTGACGGGAATCGAGGTAGGCACCGGCAACCCGACCGAGGCATTTCTGCGCCTGGCGCGGCGCCAAGTGCTGGCCCGCACCGGTGGTGACAAGGAGGACGCCAGCGTCCCGCACCCCGCGACGCCGCCCGGGACGCTCTGGGGCGTGGAATGCGACATCCACCCGCTGCTGGAGGAATTACGGCCAGCGGGCGAGCAGCTCGCCCGCGCCCTGGCGCGCATCTTCGAGCCGCTGAAGACGCTGCGCGAACGGCTGCTGGCCCGCCTCGACGACGAAGCCGAGGAGCTGGACTCCGCCACGCGCAACCGGATCGACGCGGTCTGCCGCTCGCTGGCTCGCCGCGCGCTCAATCCGCTGTCCGCCTGGCAGGCGATGCTGCTTGGCATGAGTGCCGCACCGCAGGCGCCCGGGCAGCGCCCCACCTATGTGCAGTTCTTCCGCCTCGAGCGCCGGGATGGCCGGCACGATACCGATGTCGGGCTGCACCGGCACTGGCTCGATCCCACCGTGCCGTTCGCCGCGATGCTGGCAGCGCCGGCGCACGGCATGCTCGTCACCTCCGCCACGCTGCGCGATGCCGGCGAGGCAGACCCGGAGCTTGCCTGGGCCGCCGCCGAAGCGAATGTCGGGGCGCCGCACCTTCCCTCGCCGGCGATCCGCGCGGCGGTTGCCTCACCGTTCGATTATGCGGCGCAAACCCGCGCGTTCGTCGTCACCGACGTTGCCGCCACGCGGATGCCGCAGGTCGCCGCCGCTTACGCCGCGCTGTTCATTGCCGCCGGTGGCGGTGCGCTTGGCCTGTTCACAGCGATCCACCGGCTGCGCATGGCGCACGCGCTGATGGTGCCCACGTTGGAGGAGCGGGGGATTCCGCTTTACGCGCAGCATGTCGATGCAATGGGCAACGCGACCCTGGTGGATGTGTTCCGCACCGAGGAAGCCAGTTGCCTGCTGGGCACGGATGCGATGCGGGACGGGGTGGACGTGCCCGGGCGCGCGCTGCGACTGGTGGTGTTCGAGAGGACCCCCTGGCCGCGGCCGGACATCCTGCACCGGGAGCGCCGCATCCACCTGTCGGACGGCAACCCGAAAGCCTATGACGACCGCATCGTACGCCTTCGCCTGCGCCAGGCGTTCGGTCGGCTGATCCGCCGCGGCTCCGATCGCGGCGTCTTCGTCCTGCTGGACCGCCAGGCGCCAAGCCG
>DATNEJ010000436.1:0-3530 GCA_035606775.1 Acetobacteraceae bacterium
GCAGTCGGTTGATCGGGACCAGGGCACGGACATCGCGCCACCGCCCGGCCTTGTCGGCTTCCAGCTCACCCGCCAGATCGCCGTCTCCGCGCAGCAGGTCGTTGAGATCGAGGAGCAATTGCTGTCCTTGCGGCAGGACGCTGCCGCCGAAGCCCAGCGGCGCATGTCGCGCGTCTTCTACTGGCTGTCGGTCTCCGGCTTTGTCTGCTTCATTGTCGCCGTCGTGTCGCTGTTGGCGAGCCTTGTCGGACAGGCACGTGTATCCCGCCGGCTCGCGGTGGCACGGGCCCGCGAGGAGTCGGCGGCGGCAATGCAGGCGCTGTTCGCCGCCAGCCCGGTCGGGATTGTCCGCTCGGATATCGAAGGACACGTGCTTGAGGCAAACGACATCTACCTCGAGATGATCGGGCAGACCCGGGCGGCGCTGGAGGCCGGGCAGATCCGGTGGGACGAAGTGACGCCGCCGGAATGGATGCCCGCCTCGCGCGCGGGCGTCGCGGAGGCGATGGCCAATGGCCGTTGCGCCGCCTACGAAAAGGAATTGCTCCGCACGGACGGCACCCGCGTCCCGGTGCTCGCCGCCTTTGCCGTCATCGATCAGCCAGAGCCGCTGATCTCCGGCTTCCTCGTGGACCTGTCGGAGCTGCGGCGGATCGAGTCCGCTTTGCACCAATCCGACGTGGTGGCGAAATACAACGCGATGATGCTGCGGGGCATCACGGATCACACGGCCGACGGCATCCTGATGGCGGATGCACGGAGCCAGGTGCGCTTCGCCAATCCGGCCGCCGCGCGCATGCTGGGCTGTGCGGCCGAAGACGTGGTGGGACGGGGTCTCGACGAAGCCTTGCGGCTGGCGGAGTTTGGCGAAGCCGGTTCGCTGCTGGGCGATCGGCAGGATGACGCACTGCTCCAGGAACAGGAAATCCTGCTGTGCCGCCCCGATGGCAGCACCGTGGAAGTCGCCTGCTCCAGCGCACCGATTCCCCAGGCCGGCGGAGGGGAAGGCGTCGTCCTGGTCATGCGCGATGTCTCCGGCCGCCGTCAGGCCGAGGCAGCGGTGCGGGACAGTGAGGCGCGTTTCCGAACCTTGTTCGAGAATGTCCCGGTCGGGCTGGTGCTGATCGACCCGGACAGCGGGGAAATCGCCGCGTTCAACGATACCGCCGCGAGGATCGTTGGGTTGACGCGCGACGAACTGGGCGCGCGCGGCATCAGCGGCGTGTTCGACATCCCGCCGGAAACCATGCGGCGCAGCCTGCAGATGGTCATGGCAGAGGACAACCCGCAGACCTTCGAATGGCGCCAGGCGCGCCCCGACTCCACCTTCGTCACCGTGCGGGTCGTCGCGCGGCAGTTGTCCATGGACGGCGTCACCATGGTGTTCAGCGCCTGGGAGGACATCTCCGACCTGAAGCGGGCGGAGGCCGCGTTGCGGAACCTGACGGCGCATCTCGACGCGCGGGTGCGCGAGGAGGTCGCGGCGCGGACCGCCGCGCAGACGCGTGCCGTCCACGCCGAGAAAATGCAGACGCTGGGCCAGCTCGCCGGCGGCATCGCGCACGACTTCAACAATGTGCTGCAGGTCGTCACCGGTGCGGTCAGCCTGATCGCCACCCGTGCCCAGGATCCCCTCGCGGTCATGCGGTTTGCCCGCCTCGCCACCGAGGCGGCGACGCGGGGCAGCTCGATCACCCGCCGGCTGCTGGCGTTCGCGCATCGGGACGAACTGCGCGCCGAACCGATTTCCCTGCGCCCGCTGCTCGACGGACTGCGCCAGGTGTTCGAGCACACGCTCGGCGCGGCGATCAGCGTGCGCATGGTGGAGCGTGGCGAAGTCCCGGCTGTGCTGGCCGATCGCGGGCAGCTTGAAACCGTGCTGGTGAACCTGGCGACCAATGCGCGCGACGCGATGCCTGCCGGTGGCACCCTGACGATCGAGACGGTGGAGGAGATCGTATCGGGTAGCGCGGCGCATCGCGGCGACCTTATGGCTGGCCGCTATGTCCGCATCGCGGTCAGCGACAGCGGCATCGGCATGGATGAGGTCGTGCTGGCGCGCGTGACCGAGCCGTTCTTCACCACGAAAGGCTCCGGTCGCGGCACCGGTCTCGGGTTGTCGATGGCGAAGGGCTTCGCCGAACAATCGGGCGGCGCGCTGGCGCTGGACAGCACGCCGGGTCTCGGCACCACGGTCACGCTATGGCTGCCGCTCGCGGATATCAATGTGGCCCGGGATGCGCTGCCGGATGCCATGTGCCGTCAGGCCGAACAGGATGCGTGGCGCGTCCTTCTGGTCGACGACGACGAACTCGTTCGGGTCACCCTCGCCGCGCAGTTGGAAGCAGCGTGCATGCGTGTGACGGTCGCGGTCGATGGAACCGAGGCGCTGGCCCTGCTCGACCTGGGCACCGCCGTCGATTTTCTGGTCACCGACCTGTCCATGCCCGGCATGAGCGGGGCCGACCTGATCAGGGAGGCGCAGGTGAGGCGCCCCGGACTACCCGCGGTCCTGCTGACCGGCTATGCCGGCGATGGCGCGGCGCTGGCGGTGCAGGGGGCGATCAGCGGCGCGTTCTCGCTGCTCCGCAAGCCGATCCAGGGGGCGCACCTCGCGGACCGCATCGCGGCGATCCTGGAGGCCAGGACGCTGAGCCACGGCCGTCCGGCCGGGCGCGGCCAGCCCGAGATGGAACCGGCGCCGACGCTGGATGAGCGGGCCGGGGTTTCAGGCGGCGGCTGATAGCGGGTCACCTGTCATCCACGGCAATGTCGAGATATCCCGCGCGCAGGGTTGCCCAAGGTTCGCGGCTGCGCGCCAAACCAAGACTCGCCTGACTTTGCCTGGAAGTCGAGTATACGTCCTGTCCCATGCTGCCGCGCGCGATTCTGTTCGACCTCGATGACACGCTGATCTCGGCCTATAGCCAGCCGGAACTGGCTTGGCTCGCGGTTGCCGCCGAGTTTGCCCCTCTGCTGCATCCGGTTCCCTCGGCCGATGCCGCCGCGGCCATCGCCCGCGCGTCAGAAATGTTCTGGTCGGATGCGGAGCGGCACAGGCGGGGGCGCCTGAATTTGGCCGACGCGCGGGCTGACATCGTGGCAGACGCCTTCGCGGCACTGGTCGGGGCCGGATTCCCAGCGCTGGCGTCCGATCTCCCGCTGCGCATGGCGGCGCGCTACGCGGCCTATCGCGACGAGCAGATGTACCTGTTTCCCGGCGCGCATGACGTGGTGGACGCGCTGCGGGCGCGCGATGTCAAACTGGCGCTTGTGACCAACGGCACCGGCCCGGCGCAGCGCGCGAAGATCGAGCGGTTCGCACTGGGACACCGCTTCGACCACATCCAGATCGAGGGCGAGTTCGGCTACGGCAAACCCGATGAGCGCGCCTACCGCCATGCCATGCAGGCGCTCGGCGTGGCGCCGCACGAGACCTGGATGATCGGCGACAACCTGGAATGGGAGATCGCCGCGCCGCAGCGGCTGGGGATTTTCGCCATCTGGCACGATGCCATCGGGCAGGGACT
>DATNEJ010000438.1:0-3292 GCA_035606775.1 Acetobacteraceae bacterium
CGAACGTTCCGGTGATACGGCGCAGATCCGCCGATCCGGCCATTTGCCGCCTTGGGGTGAAAATTCGGGGCACGCCTATTCTAGGGCTTGATCGTACCGGTCGAATCCCTATTATGACTACAGTAGTCATGTCAGGAATCCCATGCACGAAATCCAACTCCGCGACGCCAAGGCCACGCTGTCCGCGGTGATCGACAGCGCCCGTCGGGGCGAGCCTTCGATCATCACCCGTCACGGCCGGCGCGAGGCCGTGGTGCTCAGCTTCGAGGAATGGGAGCGGCTTTCCCGTGTCCCATCGTTCGGACGCTTGCTGATGGCCGCGCCCATCGCGCCGGGTGATCTGCCCGACAGGGATGCGGGTGCACTACGTTCGACGGATTTCTGAAGGCGTGTACTTGGTCGATACCAACGTTCTTTCGGCCGGTGCACCCACCAGACGGCAGGCAGCAACCGATCTTGTCGCCTGGATGGATCGAAATAGCGCGCATCTCTACCTGTCGGTGATCACCGTGGCCGAGGTAGAGGACGGCATCGCCAAAGCCCGGCGCGAGGGCGCGTCCCGCAAGGCGGATCGGTTGGCCGAATGGCTGGAAACGCTGCTGCACCTCTACAGCGCCCGCATCCTGCCGCTGGACATCGCTGCCGCCCGACTGTTGGGCAGGCTATCCGACAAGGCGCGCGGTGCAGGCCAGGCGCCGGGACTGGCCGATCTGGCGATCGGCGCCACGGCGGCGCACTGGGGCTATACCGTCCTCACGCGCAATCTGCGGCACTTCCGTACGCTCGCCGTTCCGGCGCACGACCCGTTCGAGAGGCTGCCCGAGGAAGGTGCGCAGGCGCGATAGCGAACTCTAGAGACTGTTCGGTGCAAATAGACGCACCGAACAGTCTCCATCTCTCTGTTTGATCGCCTGATTTACGTCTCCGGCAATTCCGCCTGCGACGATCGCGCTCTTGCGCTAAAAGGAGGGCAAAGTTCGGGTTAGTGCGTGACAGCCTGCGGCTCACGCGAGAACTTGAAGACCGTGCTTCTGGACGACGGTCAACAGCTTGAGCGCCATGCCGCTCGGCCGTTTGGCGCCGGTCTCCCACTTCTCGATCGTGCTTTCGCTCGTATTGAGGTAGCGGGCGAACACGGGCTGACTGACGTTGTTGGCCTCGCGGAGCTGCTTGATTTGGGCTGGCTCGATCCCGCTTGGGACGATCAGGTGGCGCGCGTCGAAGTCGCGCATCGTTGCCTTGTCAAGCGCACCAACCTTGTGGAGCATCGCAGCAGACGAGTGGATCGCTTCCGAAATATCGCTCTTGAACCTACTCTTCGTGGCCATGACATATCTCCGTCAGGTCTCTGTCTTCCAAAAGCCGGGCGATCTGTTCCTCGCGCAGCGTGGCGTAGCTCTTGGCGAGGGTGCGGAAGTCCTCTAGCTCGTCATCCTCGATATTCGCCCGATCCTTCTTCGCGAACAGGTATTCGTAAATCCAGTATCGGCCGCCCTTCGCAAGGATGATGCTTCGGTGCATGTTCTTGTTCAGGCGCTTCTTGAAAACCCCGCCGCCGAGATCATTTGCCTGGCCGTTCATGACCTCCTGAATCGCCTTGCACAGTTCGTCGTCTTTGATACGTGCCTTGCGCGCCGCCTTCGCGAACCAGGCGGTTTTGAAAGCCCGCGCGGTTCGCTCGGCATCAGTCATGGTGATAATGTAGCACCAGGTGCTATCGCAATCAAGACGCTGGCGGATACCCGCCTAACGTAGGGCTATGCGCCCGGTGCCGGGCGGCACCGCGGCTTCGGCCGCCGGTGGCGAGCCACTGGCGATGGTTCATGCCGGCGCAGACACGCCTTTGGCGGATGAGGGGCGCCCGCACCACTCGCCTCGGCTCACCCCTGCCCCATCGCCCCCGCAACTCGCCGCGGCCCGGAGTTGTTGCGTGGCCTGCATCCGTACACTGAAGGAAGGAAGCGCACCGCGCGACGCGGACTTCTTAAGCGTGTGCCCGGACCACGACGCGGAACCTCCCGCCTCAGAACACCTTGCGCCGCCGCCACTTGCGCGGGTTGTCGCGCGGGAAGGCCAGGCCGCTGACCGACAGGTTCAGATCCGCCAGCAGCTTCGCCATCTCGATTGCGGCGCGGTAGCCTTCCAGCACCGGCACTTCCCAGCCCAATTCGTACAACCGGCGCTGCAGGAATGGCTGCATCCAGAACGCCGCCGAACAGCCCAGGATGATGCTCTCCGCGCCGTCCTCCTCGATTGCGGCGACCGCTTCGGTCACCGACCGCTCCAGCATCTCCGACCGCTCCCCGCGCTGCGCCGCTGTCTTTTCCGCCTGGATGTTGCGTGCGCCCGGATTGGACGGCCGCGGCAGCGGGCAGTCGATATCGCGGATCGAGGCGCATTTGTCTGTGAAGCGGTACTGCACCACCAGATTGTAGTAGTGCATGTTGTGGACTTCGGAGATGTCGATCACGCTGAACTTGTTGCCCAGCATCGTCGCGATATGCATCTGCGCGTGGGCGCAGGCGGTGACGGGGATGTTGTGGCGCTGGCCGATCTCGCGCGCCTCGATGAACCCCGGATCGCCGCCGCCCAGCAGCACGATCGCGTCATAGCGCCCGCTCTCGCACGCCTCCCGCACGATCGGCAGCCGCTTCGCGCCCACCAGCGCGAATTCCTCCCGCGTCTCCACATAGGATTCGCCGATCGGCGCGATCGGGCCGGGGTGCAGGTCCCAGTCCACGCCGGCCAGCACGGGTGCGACATCCTCATGGTTCATCAACTGTGCCTCTTTCGAACCGTCCGCCGGCCGCAGATAGTGGCGGGAGGTTTCCGCCAGGGTGAAAGCCTGCACCAGCAGCAGCCGCTTGCGTGAACCCGGCATGTCCATTCTCCTCTCCCTCACGCGGCCATCCTGGCATGCGCGCCCTTGGCTGACACTGCCCGCTCCGCCCTGTATGGTCCGCGCCATTCGATCCACGGAGCAACCAGCACCATGCGCCCATCCGGCCGCACGCCCGACGCCTTGCGCGAGATCAGCCTGACCCCTGGCTTCGCCCGCCACGCCGAAGGCTCCTGCCTGATCCGCATGGGCGGCACCGAGGTGCTGTGCGCCGCCAGCGTGGAGCAGCGGGTGCCGCCCTTCCTGCGCAACACCGGCCAGGGCTGGGTCACCGCCGAATACGGCATGCTGCCGCGCGCCACGCACACGCGCGGCGACCGGGAAGCGGCACGTGGCAAGCAGTCCGGCCGCACGCAGGAAATCCAGCGGCTGATCGGCCGCTCGCTGCGCGCC
>DATNEJ010000547.1:0-13787 GCA_035606775.1 Acetobacteraceae bacterium
CTGCTGCTGTGGCTGCACGCCTGCTTCTTCGGCCTGACCTGGGGCGCCCGGGGGCCGGCGATCACCGCGAAGACTGCCGATCTGTTTCCCGGCCCGAACCTCGGTGCGATCCTGGGGGTGATCTCCATCGGCACCGGCATCGGCGCCGCGGCTGGATCATGGGTGGCCGGCTTCGTCTTCGACGCGACCGGCAGCTACCGGGTGGCCTTCTCCCTGTCGATCCTGTTCTATGTCTGTGGCGGTGTCGCGTTCTGGGCCTTGCGGCGTCCGCCGGCGATGCGGGCCTGATCTGGGGAACAGGCGCACGGCCGAGGAATGTGCTGTGCGGCGGGATCATGAGATGAACGAGAGACGGATAAGACTGGAAGGCCGGCTCGATTCCCACGCGATCCCGACGCTGGAGCAGCTTCTGGCGGAGGCGACACAGCGCGGCGACGCGCTCCTGATGCTCGACATGACGCGTGTGACGTTCCTGGGCAGTCTCGGATTGCGCGCGGTCCTCGTGGCGGCACGGCGACTGGCGGCGAGTGGCGGCGGGTTGGCTGTCCATGCCTCTCCGGCGATCGCGCAGGTCTTCGCCGTATCGGGCATCGATCGGGTGGTGCCGGTGCGGGAGACGGAGGCCGAGGCGTTCGCCGTGCCGACGGACGGCCGGGCGCACGCCTGAGCGACGCGAGGCGATCCGCAATGCCCGTCCCCGAACCGCGCGCCAACCCGTCGCTGTATGGCCATGAGGCGGCCGAAAGAGAGCTCTCGGACACGATGCGGGCAGGGCGGATGCACCATGCCTGGCTGATCACCGGGCCGGATGGCGTCGGCAAGGCGACGCTGGCCTATCGCTTCGCTCGCCGGCTGCTGGCGGGTGTGCCGGAAGGGGAATCGCTGGCCCTGGATCCGGCGCATCCGGTGTTCCGCCGGGTCGCGGCCGCATCCCATGCCGACCTGCTGACCGTCGAGCGGACGGTCAACGAGAAGACCAAGAGGTTGCGCACCCAGATTGCCGTTGAGGACGTGCGCCGGATCAACAGCTTCATGGCGCTGACGCCGGCGGAGGGCGGCTGGCGCATCGTCATCGTCGACGGCGCCGAGGACATGAACCAGAGCTCGGCCAACGCGCTGCTGAAAGTGCTAGAGGAGCCGCCGGCGCGGGCGATCCTGCTTCTCGCCTGTTCGGCGCCGGGTCGGCTGCTTCCGACCATTCGCAGCCGCTGCCGTCGCCTGCGGCTGTCGGCCCTGGCCGACCAGCCCATGGCCCGCGCGCTGGCCGAATTGCTGCCGGACCTGCTGGACGACGAACGCGGACGCATGCTGACCGTCGCCGAGGGTTCCCCGGGGCGCGCCATTCTGCTGGCTGAACAGGAAGGTCTGACGGTGGCGGCGATGGTGGAGAAGGTGCTGGGCGAGTTGCCGAACTTGCCGCCTTCGCGCGGCTATGAGATCGCCGATGCGCTCGCCCGCAGCGAGACGGGGTTCTCGACGTTCATGGACCTGCTTCGTACCGGCCTTGCGGCGGCGGTGAGGGAGGCGGTGCGGGGCCGGGCAGATGAGGAGCAGGAAAGGCTGGTGGCGCTGCGTCCGCTTGAAGCCTGGGGCGAGGTATGGCACGGCCTGACCAGGCTGCAGGACGAGACCGAACGGTTCGCGCTCGACAAGCGCCAGGCGATCGTCGCCGGTCTTGGAATGCTCACCGGAACAATGCAATGACCAAAAGCTTCTACATCACAACGCCGATCTATTACGTGAATGGCGCGCCGCATATCGGGCACGCCTACACCTCGATCGCCTCCGACGTGCTGGCGCGGTTCAAGCGGCTGGACGGGTACGACGTCTTCTTCCTCACCGGCACAGACGAGCATGGGCAGAAGGTGGAGACGGCGGCACGCGACGCGGGGCTTGATCCGCAGGCCTTCACCGACCGGATCTCCGCCGATTTCAGGAGCATGGCCGATGCCATGGGCGTGTCGTACGACGATTACATCCGCACGACCGAGCCACGGCACAAGCTGTCCTCCATGGAATTGTGGCGGCGCATCGCGGCTTCGGGGAACATCTACCTGGGGCATTACGAGGGGTGGTACGCGGTCCGCGATGAAGCGTTCTACGACGAGTCGGAGTTGGAGACCCGTCCCGACGGCACGCGGGCGGCGCCGAGCGGTGCGCCGGTGGAGTGGGTGCGGGAGCCTTCGTATTTCTTCCGGCTGGCGGCCTGGCAGGATAGGCTGCTGAAATTCTACGAGGAGAATCCGGACTTTATCGCTCCGACTTCGCGCCGGAACGAGGTCATGAGCTTCGTCCGTGGCGGGCTGCTCGACCTGTCGATCAGCCGGACGACGTTCAGTTGGGGTATCCCGGTGCCGGATGCGCCCGGCCACGTAATGTACGTCTGGCTGGATGCGCTGCAGAACTACGTGACGGCCTGCGGCTTCCCGGATGAGCGCGCGCCGCGCTGGCACTACTGGCCGGCCGACGTGCACGTCGTCGGCAAAGACATCATCCGCTTCCATGCGGTCTACTGGCCGGCCTTCCTGATGGCCGCCGGGCTGCCGGTTCCGAAGCGCATCTCCTCGCACGGCTGGTGGGTGGTCGAGGGCGAGAAGATGAGCAAGTCCCTGGGCAACGTCATTGAGCCGCGCAAGCTGGCGGAGACCTATGGGCTGGACCAGATCCGCTACTTCCTTTTGCGGGAAAAGCCGTTCGGCGCCGACGGGTCCATGAGCCACGCAGCGATCGTCAGCCGGATCAATGTGGAGTTAGCGAATGACCTGGGGAATCTGGCGCAGCGCTCGCTGTCGCTGATTGCGCGCAACTGCGGCGGTGTGCTGCCGGGCAGGGGGCCGCTCACCGAGGACGATGCGGCTCTGCTTGCCGCTGCCGCGGCGCTGCCGGATGCGGTGCGCGCGTGCATGAACCGCCAGACGTTCCACGAGGCGCTGGAGGAGGTCTGGAAGGTTGTCCGCGCCGGCAACGGCTATATCGACCGGCAGGCGCCGTGGGCGCTGAACCGCACGGACAAGCCACGCATGGAGACGGTGTTGCGGGTGCTGGCCGATGCGCTGCGTGTCATTGGCACGCTGTTGCAGCCCTTCATGCCAGCCAGCATCGGCCGTATGCTGGATCAGCTTGGCGTGCCGTCCGACGCGCGCAGCCTGGTGGCCCTGGCCACACCACTGCCGGACGGGCTGGCCCTGCCGGCACCCCAGGGCGTATTCCCACGGTACATTGAGCAGACTCAATAACTCTCTGATGTTGATCGATTCACACTGCCATCTGGACTACTATTCGGACACCGACCTGCCGCTTGTGCTGGCGCGTGCGGCGGAAGCCGGCGTGGGCGAGATGGTGACCATCGGCACCACATTGGCCCAGTCGGCAACCTTGCCGGCGATGGCGGCTCGCTATGCCAATTTGTGGTGTACTGTGGGAGTCCACCCGCATCATGCAGCCGAGGCACCGATCCCGACGCCGGAGACGCTGGCCGCCATGACCCGGGATCCGAAGGTCATCGGCATTGGCGAGTCGGGGTTGGACTATTTCTACGACAAGGCGCCGCGCGACGTGCAGGCGGCGAATTTCCACGCGCATATCCGCGGTGCGCGCCTGGCCCGGCTGCCGCTGGCGATCCATGCCCGGGATGCGGACGACGACATTGCCGCCATCCTGCGGGAAGAAACGGACCAGGGAGGGGCGTTCGCCTTCCTGCTGCACTGCTTCAGTTCCTCTCGCGAGCTGGCCGAGGCGGCGTTGGCCCTGGGCGGGTTCATCAGCTTCTCCGGCATCCTGACTTTTCCCAAATCGGTGGACCTGCGGGCCATCGCGCGGGACGTTCCGGCGGACCGCATCCTGGTCGAGACCGACGCGCCGTATCTCGCCCCGGTGCCGTTTCGCGGCAAACGCAACGAGCCGGGATGGGTCGCCCATACCGCCCGGGTGCTGGCCGAGGTGCGGGGCATGACGCCGGAGGCTCTGGCCGACCTGACCACCGCGAATTTTCGCCGTTTGTTCCGGAAAACTGCATGAAGGTGACGCTGCTGGGCACCGGCGGATCCGCCGGTGTGCCGATGATCGGCGGCGCGGACGGCGGCGGCGACTGGGGTGTCTGCGACCCGGCGGAACCGCGCAACCGCCGGTCACGCTCCTCCATCATCGTGGAAAGCGATAATCATGAGCGGCTTCTGGTTGATACCTCGCCCGATATGCGAAGCCAGTTGCTGGACTGCCGGATACCGGGCGCCGATGCGGTGCTGTTCACGCACGCGCATGCCGACCACATCACCGGCGTTGATGACGTGCGCATTCTGAATCGCATCGCCGGGCGACCGCTGGCAGCCTTTGCCACTCAGCAGACGCTGGACGAAATCACCCGCCGCTTCGCCTATGCCTTCAAGCCTTGGCAGAAACCGCATTTCTACCGGCCGGTGCTGGAGGCCGTGCCGGTCAGACCCGGCGACACCATTGAGGCGGCCGGTTTGCAGGTGCGGTTGTTCGGCCAGGGGCACGGTCAGGTTGAGACCCTGGGGCTGCGCATTGGTCCGTTCGGCTATTCAACCGATGTCCTGACGCTGGACGAGGACGCCCTCGCGGCGTTGGCGGGGGTCGATACCTGGGTGGTGGGCTGTTTCCTGCGCCAGGGTCCGCACTGGACTCATGCCGACCTGCCGGCAGTGCTGGACTGGGTGGTTCGGCTGCGGCCGCGGCGCACCTTTCTCACGCATATGGGCACCGACATGGATTGGGCCTGGCTGGCAGCGAACCTGCCGGCAGGGGTCGAGGCCGGGTATGATGGCATGGTGCTGGAGTTCGGTTTGTAGGGGGCCAGGAGCCGGATCGCTTCCCGCAGGTGAGGCGATCAGGCTCCAAGCCGTTGTTTAAGAAAGTACTTTGTGCGCTGCCGTGATTCCACCTCAAGCGATCACATTCTACAGCTTGAAGAACAATCCCATGAGCGCCGCAATGGCGGGGTCCCCGCTGAACGAAGGGACCACGGAACCAGTATCGCGAATGGAGCGCACGCGTCCGGGCTCCTTATAGCCGTGCCGGCAGAAGTGATAGAGGGCCGACAGGTTTGGGACTGCTCTGACATCCGCATGGCGGCGAAGATAATCCGTTTCTTCGAAGTAGACCTTCGTCCACTGGCCGGATTCGGCGAGCGGCGGGACGAACATCGCAGTGCGTGTCAGCGGCCCAAGGTCCATTCGGTCATAGGGACCCATTAGCTTTTCGGCCAATGGCAGGAGGGGGCGATTCTCGATGTCCCCAGACGTTGCCTCCGGGGGCCACAGGAGTGAATGCCCCAGGGTCTGGACCTGTTCCCGTAGCGCCGGCACATAGAACTGCACGCCGTCCATCCGGGAAGCCCGATACTCGTCCTCCGATGTCGAGAAATGCGGGATCAGATGGGCTGAACTGCCCTGATAGGACGGGTCGGCCAGGGCCTCGTTCGCACTGACGGGCGCGTACCACTTGTTGTGGGCGCGCGCCGCGAGCTTGGCATGCGCGGGGTAGTGGAAGTGAATATGCGCAAGCGCCACGTTGCGGGTGCCCGGATTTCCCTTCGTCCGACCCGAGTGGTGGCCATGATCGAGGTAGTCGAACGTGCCCCGGGTGAAGAACGTCTTATGGAAGGTGAAGTATGTATAAAAATCCTGTTCGTAGGGGTTGTTTGCGATCTGGTACGGTATGCGCAGGGCCCGCGTCTCGCCCTGCAAGGTGGCCAGATAGGCGAGGATCGGCTCTTTCCGGCATGTGAAACCCCACGGGACACGGAGGGCCAGGAACTCATCGCAATCTGACGGCAGGAAGAAGTCGAACGCACCGGTGCCGTCCAGCCGTCGAATTACGTCGCCGATCAGCTCGCCCTTGCGATTGTAATCCTCGCGGCTGGGGAAAGACCGGTCGACCCGGACACCCAGGCGTTCGAACGCCGCGAGCTGTTCGATGGTCCGCTGATTCCTGGAACCATTGTCCAGAACGTAGAGGTTCTGGAAACCGAAAAGGTAGGCATGATGCGCCACCCAAGGGCCGAAGAGGTCATCCTCGTCCTTCTGCATCATGATGCACGCGACCCGCATACGTTCACCGGGAAGATAGTCGGACGCCGTTTAAAGCTGCGGTTGCCGTTTCGGGCAAGAGATAGGTCCGGTGTGACGAGGATGCCGACCATGGCGGATGGTCACGGCAAATACGGATAATTTAACATAATATTCCTTCTGCGTCTAACGGCTCGGAACAATGTCCCCAGGGTCGATTGAAAGCAGGAGGCCGGCCGGCATCTCCGAGCCGGCGCTTCCAGGCCGGCAATCACGGTCGTTCTTGGTTTAACTTCCGCTAACGAAATCAGCCGAAAATAAGACGCCGGTCGGGACAGGCCCGGCCGGCGTTTCGAGGAGGACCACCCATGCCTAACCATGGTTGGCTTCCGCTACTGATTCTCGTGACTTTGACCATCAAGGTCAAGATCGCAATCAAGAGGAAGTAGTGGAAGCGGCTCGGCCGGAGCAACGCCGGCCGGGCTTCCTCCTCGTCCGACGCCGCTTTGCGAGCACGGATCGCCTTACCGCCCTATCTCGCGCCTCAGTCGCCCCGAGCCCCCTATTGACTCATCGGCCGCCAAACCCGCGCTCGCCAACCAACCGCCAGCCGCTCGGCGCTCCTATACCCAAAGGTGCGTCCAGGCTCGACCGCGCACGACAACCATGGTTGCCCGCGGTTGAGCTTCCGCTAACGAAATTGGCCGAAAAACAGGACACCGGCCGGGATGGCCCCGGCCGGCGCTTGGAGGAGGACCACCCATGCACAGACATGGTTGGCTTCCGCTACCGATTCTCGTGATTTTGGTCGTCACGGTCAAGATCACGATCAAGAGGAAGTAGCGGAAGCGGCTCGGCCGGAACAACGCCGGTTGAGCTTCCTCCTCCTCGCCCGACCTTGCTTTGCTGGTGCAGGGCTTGGCAGCGCTGTAGCGAGGTCTTCATCGCGCAAGCGGCGTTCCCCTGCGCATACCCTTCCTCAACCGACCGCCTACCGCTCGGCAGCCCGATGCCCAAAGGTGTATCAAAAAGGTGTATCAAAGCTGTCATGAGCTACACCGTCAAAGAGATATTCCTCACCGCCCAGGGCGAAGGTGCCAATATCGGCAGGACCGCGGTGTTCATCCGGTTCGCCGGCTGCAATCTGTGGTCCGGGCGGGAGCAGGATCGCAGCGCGGCTATCTGCCAGTTTTGCGACACCGATTTCGTTGGCGGCGAGCGCTATGCCGACGCGGCGCAATTGGCCGATGCCGCCAACGCGCTCTGGCCATCCGCGTCTCACCGCTTCGCCGTGCTGACCGGCGGCGAACCGCTGCTGCAAGTGGATTGTGCGCTGCTCGCCGCTCTGCGCGCCCGGGGCTTCCAACTGGCGGTGGAAACGAACGGCACGCAACCCCTGCCCGGCGTCGTCGACTGGCTGTGCGTCAGCCCCAAGTCTGGGGCGCCGTTGCTTCTGTCCTCGGCTGACGAGTTGAAACTCGTCTATCCCCAGGCAGGCGCGGAGCCGGAGCGGTTCACGGCCTTCGCCGCGACGCATCGCTGGCTGTCACCCATGGACGGCCCACACCTCAAGCGCAACATTCGGCTGGCCGGCGCGTATTGTCTGGCGCATCCTGAGTGGCGGCTGGCCATCCAGGCGCACAAGACATGGGGTATCCCATGACGGAACCACATCCCAATCGGCTATGGGCTGGGCGATGAGCGGCATTGCCGACCCCGGCACAACCCGCATGGCGACACGATGCTGCATCGCCGGCGGCGGACCCGCCGGCATGATGTTGGGACTGCTGCTGGCACGCGCCGGGGTCGATGTGCTGGTGCTGGAAAAGCACGCCGACTTCCTGCGCGATTTCCGCGGTGACACCATCCACCCCTCCACGCTTCAGGTTATGCACGAGCTCGGCCTGCTCGACGCGCTGCTGCGCCTGCCACACGATCAGGTCCGTACGCTGAGCGCAGAAATCGGCCCCGCCAAGGTCGAAATCGCAGATTTCCGGCACCTGCCGACGCGCTGCGGGTTCGTCGCGCTGATGCCGCAATGGGATTTCCTCGACTTCCTCGCCGCGGAAGCGAAGCGTTATCCGACCTTCCATCTGATCATGGAAGCGGAAGCCACAGCGCTGACCGAGGAGAACGGCCGGGTCACCGGTCTTCGCGCCCGCACCCCCACCGGCTTCCTGGAAATCGCCGCCGATCTCGTTATCGGCGCGGATGGCCGGCACTCGACAATCCGCACCCAGGCCCGATTAAAGGTCACCGACCTCGGTGCGCCCATGGACGTGCTGTGGCTACGTCTGTCGCGGCACCCCACCGATCCGCCGCAGACCGGCGGCCGGGTCGAGTCAGGACGCATCCTGGTGCAGCTCAATCGCGGCAACTATTGGCAATGCGCCTTCGTCATCCGCAAGGGCGGCTATGACGCGCTGCGCGCCGAGGGGCTGCCGCGCTTTCGGGAAACGCTGGCCGAACTGGCGCCATGGCTGGGCGACCGAGTCATGGAGATTGCCGATTGGGACCACGTGAAACTGCTGACCGTAACGGTGGATCGGCTGGAACAATGGTATCGCCCTGGCCTGCTGTGCATCGGCGACGCGGCGCACGCCATGTCGCCGATCGGCGGCGTCGGCATCAACCTGGCGATCCAGGACGCGGTGGCGGCGGCCAACCTGCTTGCCGGTGTGCTGCTGCGCGGGGCGCCTTCCGAGGACGATCTACGTGCCGTGCAGCGCCGGCGCACCTGGCCCGTAGCGGTGACTCAGAAAGTGCAGGTAGTCATACAAAACCGGATCATCAGCCGCGTGCTGGCCGGCGCCAGCACAGAGACCCTACCCCTGCCGCTTCGTCTGCTTCAGCGGTTTCCCTATCTGCGCCGTTTCCCCGCCCGTTTGGTCGGGATGGGCGTACGGCCGGAGCACGTGCGTACCCCCACGCCGCTTGCGTGATTCCGTCGCGCGGGCCTATGCGCGAGTCATGGACACAGCCCCTGCCCGGCCGGCCAGCGCCGAAGCCGAACTCCGCCGTCTGATCGACATCATGGCGGCGCTGCGCGATCCGGTGCGCGGCTGTCCCTGGGACAGGCAACAGAGTTTCGCGACCATTGCGCCCTACACGATCGAGGAAGCCTACGAGGTCGCCGATGCGATCGCCGATCGGGACTTCGCCGCGCTGCCGGATGAACTCGGGGATCTGCTGTTCCAGGTCGTCTATCACGCACGCATGGCCGAGGAGGAAGGCCGCTTCGGGTTTGCCGATGTGGCGAAATCCATCAGCGACAAGATGATCCGCCGGCATCCTCATGTCTTTGGTGATGCAGCCGCGCGCGATGCCGCCGCTCAGACGACCGCCTGGGAAGCGCAGAAATCCGCCGAACGCGCGGCGCGGCGGGAAACCGGCGCGCTGGCCGGTGTGCCAGATGCCCTGCCCGCTCTGATCCGGGCCGCCAAATTGACAAGCCGCGCGGCGCGGGTTGGCTTCGACTGGCCGGATGCGGAGGCGGTCCTGGTGAAGCTTGCCGAGGAGACGGTGGAACTCCGCGCCGAACTTCCGGCCGCCGATCCGCTTCGGTTGCAGGATGAGGTGGGCGATCTGCTGTTCGTGCTGGCCAACCTTGCCCGCAAGCTGGACCTGGACCCGGAAGCCTGCCTGCGTCATGCGAACCGAAAATTCATCCGCCGGTTCAATGCGATGGAACGCAGTCTTGAGAACGAAGGCAAGGCGCTGACCGAAGCCTCACTCGACGAGATGGAGGCGGGCTGGCAGGCGGTCAAAGCCGCGGAGCAGACCCGGTGAGCGAGCCGGAATGGCGCAGGTTGAACCGCGCCAGTTGGGATGAGCGCGTGTCCATCCACCTGCACACAGTGCATCATTATGACCAGTCCGCACTGCGTGCCGGCATCGGGCAGATCGATCCCATCGCCCTGGCCGTGCTCGGTCCCGTGTCGGGGCAGAAAATCCTGCATCTTCAGTGCCATTTTGGCATGGATTCGCTTGTGTTGGCGCAGCACGGGGCGACAGTCGTCGGGATCGACTTCTCCGCCCCGGCGATCGCGGCGGCGCGGGGACTTGCCATGGACCTTGGGTTGTCCGACCGGGCGCGTTTCATCGAGGCGGACGTGTACGAAACGCCGTCAGCCCTGCTGGAGCCAGCCTCGTTCGACCGCGTCTTCGTCTCGTGGGGCGCGTTATGCTGGCTGCCCGACATGCGCGCCTGGGCGCGCGTCGTCGCGCATTTCCTGAAGCCAGGTGGCTGGCTCGCGCTCGCCGAGGCGCACCCCGCAGCCTACGTGTTCGACGACGCCGCCGGCGGGATCGACCACATGCCGGGCTGGTACGCGCCCTATCTTGCCCGCGCCCCTTTGCTGATCGACCAGCCGATCGACTACGCCGATCCCGATGCTCGCCTGAACAACAGCCGCACCACGGAGTGGCTGCATCCGCTGGCGGATGTGGTCACCGGCCTGCTGGAGGCGGGACTGCGGTTGGAGATGCTGCAAGAGCACGACTCGGTCGTCTGGCAGATGTTCGGCTGTCTCGTTGGCGACGATCGCACCGGCTATCGTTGGCCGGACAAGCCCTGGCTGCCGCTGGCCTATTCGCTTCGGGCAAGCAAGCCGGCATAGGGCGTCACCCTCGACGGCCCGCGGTGATCCGTGCGATCTGCGACCTGGAAACGGAGACCCCATTATGACGCAAGGCCCCCTCGCCCGCTTCAAGGTCATCGATCTGTCGCGCGTGCGCGCCGGCCCGACCGCAGTGCGCCAACTGGCGGATTGGGGCGCCGATGTCATCAAGATTGAGGCGCCGGAAGGCGACGCCGGGCTCGGCGGCGACCGGCATGGCCCGGATTTCCAGAACCTGCATCGAAACAAGCGAAGCCTGACGCTCAATCTGAAGGCGCCGGAAGGCCTCGCGGTGCTGAAGCGCCTCGTCGAGCGCGCGGACGTCGTGGTGGAGAACTACCGCCCCGACGTGAAATTCCGCCTCGGCGTCGATTACGAGAGCCTGAAGGCGATCAACCCCAGGATCGTCTACGCGAGCATCTCGGGCTTCGGGCAGGACGGGCCGTATCGCGACCGGCCGGGATTCGATCAGATAGCGCAAGGCATGGGTGGCCTGATGTCCATCACCGGCCTGCCGGGCCAGGGACCGGTGCGGGTCGGCATTCCGGTTGCCGATCTCACCGCCGGCATCTTCGCCGCCATGGGCATCCTGATCGCCCTGCTGGAGCGCGAGCAATCCGGCGAGGGCCAATGGGTGCAAAGCTCCCTGCTCGGCGCGCAGATTTCCATGCTGGACTTCCAGGCGGCCCGCTGGACCATTGGCAAGCAGGTGCCGGGCCAAGCCGGCAACAACCATCCGACCAGCATTCCCACCGGAGTCTTCGCCACCGCCGACGGCCATATCAACATCGCCGCGGCCGGCGACGAGATCTACCGCCGTTGCTGCAAGGCGCTGGGCGCGCCGCAGCTGGCCGCCGATCCGCTGTTCGCCACCGGCAAGGATCGCCTGACCAACCGCGACGCGCTCAATGAGGCGATCGAGGCGATCACCCGCAACAGGACATCGGCGGAATGGATCGCCGCACTGAATGAGGCCGGTGTGCCCTGCGGGCCGATCTACCGGATGAATGAGGTGTTCGCCGATCCGCAGGTGAAGCACCTGAACATCACCCGCACCGTGCCGCACAAGGTGCTGGGCGCGGTGGAGGTGATCGGTCAGGCGATCGAACTCAGCCGCACGCCCTGGAGCGTGCACAGCGCCACGCCCGAACCGGGCGAGCACAGCGATGCGATCCTGACCGAACTCGGCTACGGCGCGCCGGAGATCGCCGCGCTGCGGGCGAAGAAGGTGGTGTAGCAGACAGCCGCGGTCCGATCGTAAGCGGGGCGCGGGTCACCTTTTCGGGGCCGGTCCAAATCGCCGCGCCGCGCCGTCAGGTGTTGCTTGAGCATGAGCGCGTTCGCCAGCGCATCGTGCAGCCCGCACCGGAATTCGCTGTCGCGCTCTCGCAGCTTGATCATTCGCGCCGGATTCGTGAATGTACCGCTGAGCCGGCGCCACTACGCAGCGCGCAGTGCGCCGCCTGGGCGCATTCATATGATCACAACACTGTGACAAATCGCAGCGGACGTTGCCGGGAAATGCGCTTCCGGATGGCCCGATCGTAGGCTTTCATCGAAAGCTGGTTGAGGATTGCGCTCAGCCTCCGTGTCGGTTGTCAGCCGGACTTCACGGGTACGAATAGGCCGACCACGCGCAGCGGTTTTGCGATGGTCGCGAGAGCGGAACAAGGGCAGCAGCCGGCGTCCGGTTCAGTCTGCGGCTCGAAAGGTTTCAGCCGGATGGTGCGAGGCGTGCATGGGTGAACTTACGATCGGTGCAGCGTCACCGGACATGTCTGTCGAAGACTGTCCGCATCCCGACATGGTCTGGATACCGGGCGGGATGTTCCGTATGGGGTCCGACCGGCACTATCCGGAGGAAGCGCCCGTCCACAGCGTGACCGTTGATGGGTTCTGGATGGACCGCACACCTGTCACCAACGCCGCGTTTCACCGGTTCGTCCGTGCCACCGGCTACGTGACATTCGCCGAACAACGGCCGGACGCGGCCGACTATCCAGGTGCCCAGCCGCACATGCTGCGTGCCGGCTCGCTGGTGTTCACGCCGCCGAAGCACGCGGTGGATCTGCGCCGGTGGGAGCAGTGGTGGCAGTTCCGGTTCGGCGCGAATTGGCGCCGGCCTTATGGGCCGCGCAGCTCGATCGCCGGCCTTGCGGACCATCCGGTCGTGCATGTCGCCTATCGTGATGTGCTGGCCTACGCAAAATGGGCCGGCAAGGACCTGCCGACCGAAGCGGAGTGGGAGTTTGCCGCGTGCGGCGGACTGGACGATTCCGCCGAGTTTGCCTGGGGAAACGAATTCACCCCCGGCGGCAAGCACCTCGCCAACACCTGGCAAGGTGATTTTCCGCACGAAAACCTTGCCGCCGACGGCTATGAGCGGACATCGCCGGTCACCACGTTTCCGCCGAACGGCTACGGCCTGCATGACATGATCGGCAATGTCTGGGAGTGGACGACCGACTGGTTTGCGTCCCGGCATGAAGCGGACGCCGGCAAGGCATGCTGCGTCCCAACCAATCCGCGCGGCGCGGCCGAATCCGGCAGTTACGACCCGGTGCAGCCCGAGATTCGCATCCCGCGCAAGGTGCTGAAGGGCGGTTCGCATCTGTGCGCGCCGAATTACTGCCGGCGGTACCGGCCGGCCGCGCGTCATCCGCAGGCGGTCGATACATCGACAAGCCATGTCGGCTTTCGCTGCGTTGTCCGGCCGACAGGCGGATAGGCCGGATCTGTGCGCATGAGAATCGCTGGACGTGGTCACACCCAAGGCGGCGTCACAGCGCACGCGCATGCCGCAGGTGCGTCACCCAAATGGCGATCAGCAGGAGTTTGAGATGGGCGGCAAGAAGGACAGGAAGAAGTCCGAAGAGGCTGCGGGCGCGGCTGCTTCGGCGCCGGACGATAAGCTGAAGCTAAAAGCCTATCTGCGCGAACTGGGCAGGCTGCATGTCGAACTGGTGAAGCTGCAGGAATGGGTCGTCCACGCGAAAGCCAAAGTCTGCATCGTGTTCGAAGGACGCGACGGCGCGGGCAAGGGCGGCACCATCAAGGCGATCACCGAACGCGTCAGCCCGCGCATCTTCCGCGTCGTCGCGCTGCCCGCACCGAGCGAGCGCGAAAAGTCGCAGATGTACAT
>DATNEJ010000548.1:0-3872 GCA_035606775.1 Acetobacteraceae bacterium
CTGCTGCTGGAAAACGGCGGCAAGACCATCCTCTACCGGCCGCTGTCCAATTATACCTACGGCAATCTGGACACGGTGCATGACATGCTGACCCACCGGGCGACGATTGTCGGCCTGGGTGACGGCGGCGCCCATGTGGGCATCCTGTGCGATTCCAGTGCCATCAGCACGATGCTGACTCACTGGACACGCGATCGCCGGCGCGGCGCGAAATTCGCCCTGCCGTGGGCGGTCAAGCGCGTGACGCGCGATTCCGCGGTCGCTATCGGCCTGACGGATCGCGGCATCGTTGCGCCGGGCTACAAGGCAGACCTGAACGTCATCGACTACGACAACCTGTCCTTGCGGGCGCCTGAGGTGGTCTACGACCTGCCAAGCGGCGGAAAGCGACTAATCCAGCGGGCGAACGGGTACGAGGCAACCATCGTTTCCGGCGTTCCCGTCTATCGGAACGGCGAAGCGACCGGTGCGCTGCCCGGGCGTCTGGTGCGAGGGGCGCGGTGATGTGACGTTCGTCGGACAATCCGTCCGGCGCCTGGAAGACGCCCGCTTCCTGACCGGGTGTGGCGTCTTCGTGGAAGATGTGAACCTGCCGCGCCAGGCATGGGCGTACGTCGTCCGGTCTCCGCACGCGCACGCGCTGATCGAACGGATCGACGCCCAGCCCGCGCGCACCGAATCCGGTGTATTGGGTGTCTACACGGCGGAGGATATTGCCGCTCTCGGCTTGCTGCCGTGCGTGACGCAGGTGGCGACCCTGGCGCCGATGCGTGTGCCGCCGCGGCCCGCGTTGGCACGGGGGCGGGTGCGTCATGTCGGCGATCCTGTTGCCTTTGTCGTCGCGGAGACCGCCATCGCCGCGCGCGACGCGGCCGAACAAATCGCCGTTGATTATCGGCCGCTGCCACCGGTTGTGGACGCGCCGGCGGCGCTGCGCCCTGGTGCGCCGCTGCTGTGGGACGACGTGCCGGCCAACGAATCCTACCGTTTCCAGAAGGGCGATTCCGCTGCGGTGCAGGCGTCGCTGGCATCCGCGGCGCATGTCGTGGAGGTCGAACTCGTCAACAACCGCATCGTCGTCGGTCCGGTTGAAACCCGCGCGGCGATTGGCCGATACGAGAACGACACGTATCATCTTTTCGTCACCGCCGCCGGCGTGCATGCCATCCGTTCCCAACTGGCTGACAGCGTCTTCAAGGTTCCGCGTGAGCAGGTGAAGGTTGTCGCCCCGGATGTCGGCGGCGGTTTCGGCATCAAGAATGCGCTCTATCCCGAATGGGTGATGCTGCTCTGGGCGGCCCGGAAGCTGGGCCGGCCGATCAAATGGGTCGAGGACCGGGCCGAGGATTTTGTCAGCACCGCCCAGGGACGCGACAATGTCTCCCGCGCCCGTCTTGCGCTTAATACTGACGGAAAATTCCTGGCGCTGGATGTCCAGACCGTCGCCAACCTCGGCGCTTACATGTCGGGCGGCGGTCCGGGCAGTTCCACCAACGCGCCGGCGGCGGCGATGGGCGGCGGTTATGTGATCCCCGCCATTTTCATGGATGTGCGCGGCGTGTTCACGAACACCGTGCCGATCGACGCCTATCGCGGTGCCGGGAAGCCGGAAGCGAACTACCTGATCGAACGCCTGATCGACCAGGCTGCGCGTCAATGCTGGTTCGATCCGATCGATCTGCGCCGCCGCAACATGATCGCGCAGTTTCCGTACGCAAAGGCGCTCGGCACAGTGGTCGATTGCGGGCGGTTCAGCGCCAACATTGACGATGCGGTCTCTGTGGCCGATGCGGCCGGATTCGCCGCGCGACGCGCCGCGTCCAGGCAGCGCGGGCGGTTGCGCGGTCTGGGCGTCGCCTGTTTTCTGGAGACCGCGCGCGGCGCACCCAATGAAGGTGCCGAACTGCGCTTCCGCGAAGACGGCACGATTGCCGTGCTGGTCGGCACGCAGTCGAACGGGCAGGGACACGAGACCTCCTTTCCGCAAATCGCGGCCGATCTGCTTGGCCAGCCCATCGACCGGTTTCGTTACATTCAGGCGGACACAAGCGAAATCCCCGAAGGCAATGGGCATGGCGGCGCGCGCTCCATGCACATGGGCGGTGCGGCCCTGTTCAAGGCAGCCGAGGGGGTCATTGCCAAAGGCACCGCGATCGCCGCCGAACTGTTGCAGGCGACGCCGGCGCAGGTCGCGTTCAGGGACGGCAAGTTCCGTGTCGAGGGGCGGGAGATCGATCTGCTCGCGGTCGCCCAGGCCGCGCGCGATCCCGCCAACCTGCCGGAGGGCATGACACCGGGGTTGGACACCTACGTCTGGAACTTGCTCGACATCATCACCTTCCCCAATGGGTGTCACGTTGCGGAAGTCGAGGTCGATCCTGAAACCGGACTGGTGACATTGGAACGCTATGGCGCGGTCGATGATTTCGGCACGCTGATCAATCCCCTCCTGACCATCGGGCAGGTCCAGGGCGGTGTTGCCCAAGGCATCGGCCAGGCCATGCTGGAACACACGGTATACGATCCCGAGTCCGGCCAGATGCTGAGCGGGTCGCTGATGGACTACGCCATGCCGCGCGCCAACGATCTGCCCGATCTGGAAATCACCCTGCATGGCGTGCCGACCAGCGCAAATCCACTCGGGGTGAAAGGCTCCGGCCAGGCGGGGGCGATCGCCGCACCGCAGACCATCATCAGCGCGATCCTTGATGCCCTGGCGCCGCTCGGCGTCGCGCACATCGACATGCCGGCGACACCGGAGCGCGTCTGGCGCGCAATCCAAACCGCAGCAAAAACACAAGGCACGCCATAAGCGGCGAAATACCTGGAAGGGAACGCAGACCATGGACGCCTCGCCCCGCATCGCCGCCGAGGACTATCTGGAGGCACTCGCAGCGCACGGGATCGAGCACCTGTTCGTCAATCCGGGAACCGATTTCGCGCCCATCGTGGAAGCATTTGCGCGCTCCGCGCGGAGCAACCGCCCGATGCCGCGGCCCATGGTGGTGCCGCATGAGAACGCCGCCGTCGGCATGGCGCACGGCTACACGATGGTCACAGGCAAGCCGCAGGCGGTGATGCTCCACACCAATGTCGGGACAGCAAACGCGATCAACATGTTGATCGACGCCAGCCGGGATCGTGTGCCGATGTTGCTGACATCGGGCCGCACACCGTTCACCGAGTCCGGACCAGAGGGAGCACGCAACGTCCACATCCACTGGGCGCAGGAGATGTACGACCAGGCCGGCATGCTGCGCGAGATGGTCAAGTGGGACTACGAGATGAAGCGCGGCGATCAGGCTGCGACGGTCGTTGACCGCGCGCTGGAACTCGCCACCGCGTCGCCGCAGGGACCGGTGTATCTCAGCCTGCCGAGGGAAGTGCTGGGAGAGGTGCTGACCGCCCCCGCCGCAAGCAACCGCGCGCGCAGAGCGGTGCCAAGGGCGCCTGTGCCCGCACAAGCCGATATCGATCAGCTTGCGGAATGGATTGTGAACGCAAAGCGGCCGCTGATCATCACCGGCATGCTGGGCCGCGATCCCCGCGACAGTGTTGTGCTCGCACGGCTGGCCGATCGGTTCGCCTTACCGGTCATTCCCTACAACACGCGGTATTTCGCTCTTTCCGCGAACCATCCGATGTTTCAGGGATCGGCACCCGGGCCGCTGCTGGCGGATGCGGATCTGGTCATCGTTATGGAGGCCGACGTGCCCTGGCTGCCTTCGAAGGAAGCGCCGCCGGCCGATGCCCGGATTGTGCAGATCGGTGAGGACCCGCTGCACGCACGCCTGCCGATGCGCGGTTTTCCCTCCGATCTGACGATCACCTCCACCTGCCTCTCGGTGCTGGAAGCGCTGGAACGCGCGCTG
>DATNEJ010000455.1:0-4725 GCA_035606775.1 Acetobacteraceae bacterium
GCATATTTCGCCTTGCTGGAAAGCATGACCGCTCCTGCGCCCGTCCTGCGCGCCGGGTCAAGGGGCCGGCGGATCGTGGTGAAATTTTGGTTGACAGCGGCGGCGGTTATTCTCCCTAATTCCTATCTAATCGATAGGAAAAAAGGGGAAAGTGATGCGGTACCCCTCGATCGTCGACGCCGGCGTTGGCGGCGCGCTGCTCCGGTTACGGCCGCAGAGACGGGCGCCTGTCGGGACCGGAAGCCACCTGACCGCGGCAGGCGCGACAGCAACCCGCTGGCGAGATGCCGTCCCCGTAGATAAGCAGCGGTTTCGGCGGGTCACCCGAGATAGAATTAATCCCCAAATACCCTATAATGGGAATTTAAATCTTTCCTCTCCGCTCGTATTGCCTTCATAGAGAAATATATACTCTAGTCCATGAACCGAGGCTCGGCTGGTCATCAGCCAAACCGGAGGACAGTTATGAACCAGGCTTCCCGCACGTCAGGCCTATGTGCCGAATACCCTGGCGCCATGCCGCCCCTACGGACCGCCGCAGCCATGCGGCCGGTCACGACGCGATGTCGGCAGGCTGTCGAGCCACCGCATTGCCTGCTGACCCTGCATCCGAAGGCACCGCACCATGCTGCAGTCCCACATCATCGATATTGACGGCACTTTCGTCGGTATAGCCATCCGCCTCGACAAGGGCTTTCGCTTCATCGCCATAGACCCACGCCTCGAAGAACTCGGGGAGACCATCTGGCCCGCGCTTTCTGACATCGACCGCCTCGCGCGACGCAGACTGGCCGGCATCCCGAACCCCGATCCACTGAGACGGGCATTCGCATCCGGCGCCCATTCATCCGGTCAGTAACCGGGTACCGGTCACCTCACCCGCCCAATCGGGGCACGCGGCACGTACAGCAAAAGCACAGGAACAGAGCGGATGATTTCGAGACGAGCCTCGCCCGCTGCCGCGCCGGTGACCGTGACTGCAATCGGCGCAACTGTCGGAAGATCGGCGCGCAGCAAAAAAATCCGTCGCGTCGGTTATCAGCAGGGTGCAGCGATCCTCATGACTACCAGGAACAACGTCGCGCCAAAGCGCCCGTTCGAACCACCTGGAACTCCGCTGGAGCATGGTCGTATCGCGATGGATCTCGCCGTCGTCCTGTCGCGTCCGCGTCATCGCGGCGATCTTGCAGCCGCAGCGATCGAGGGCCACGTGCTCGGCCGGCTGTTGGGCCGTTGATCCGGCTACCCTGCTTCTTCGATGCCGCAACGAACCGTTCATGACGACAGAAGGAGTTCACGATGCCGTCACAGCCAATGACCCGACGTTCCACGATCGGAGCGACACTCGCGCTGCTGGGTGCGACGGGACGCGCGCGGGCCGCCGGCACCACGCTGCTGAATGTGTCCTACGACCCGACGCGCGAGTTGTACCGCGCCATCAATCCGGCCTTCGCCGCTTCATGGAAGGCGCAGCACGACGCGCCGATCACCGTCAACATGTCCCATAACGGCTCGGGGGCGCAGGCGCGCGCCGTGCTCGATGGGCTGCAGGCGGACGTGGTTACTCTGGCGCTGGCCGCCGATATCGACGCCTTGGCGGCGCGCGGCCTTATCGCCGCGGACTGGCAGAAGCGGCTGCCGGACAATGCCTCGCCCTACACCAGCACCATCGTTTTCCTGGTTCGCAAGGGTAACCCGAAGCATATCCGCGATTGGCCCGATCTTGTCCGCCCCGACGTCGCGGTGGTAACGCCGAACCCGAAAACATCCGGCGGCGCGCGATGGAACTTTCTCGCCGCACTCGCCTGGGCCGGCCACCAACCAGGCGCAACCGAGGCGTCGGCCGAAGCGTTCATGCGCGACCTGTTCCGCCACGTACCCGTGCTGGATACCGGCGCACGCGGCGCCACCAACAGCTTCGTGCAGCGGGAGCTGGGCGACGTCTTGCTGGCCTGGGAAAACGAGGCGTGGCTGGCGCGCAAGGAGTTCGGTGCCGAAACCTACGAAATCGTCTACCCGTCGCTGAGCATCCTTGCGGAACCGCCGGTCGCGGTGGTGGACCGCGTCGTCGACAAGAAAGGCACCCGCGAAGCCGCCACGGCCTACCTGGAATTCCTCTACACCAAGCCAGCGCAGACTATCATCGGCAACAACTATTACCGTCCGCGCGCCCCCGACGTGGCGAAACAGTTCGCCGAACGGTATCCGGAACTGAAGATGGCGACGATCGCGGATTTCGGCGGGTGGAGCGCGGCACAGGCAAAATACTTCGCCGATGGCGGCCTGTTCGACCGCATTTTCACGCCGGGCAAATGAGTCTGCTGCCTCGCCGGTCGGCCCTGCCCGGGTTTGCGCCGACGCTCGGTCTGACACTGCTCTGGGTCTGCCTGATCGTCTTTCTTCCGCTGGCTTCGCTGGCGCTGCAACCCTGGACACTCGGCCTTGCGGGCGTGTGGCACGCGATCACCGAGCCGCGCGTGCTGGCGGCGCTGCGCCTGAGCTTCGGCGCCGCGGCACTGGCGGCCGCGCTGAACCTGCCCCTCGGACTGCTGATCGCCTGGGTGATGGTGCGCTATCGGTTTCCCGGCCGTAGCCTTGCCGACTCGCTGATCGACATGCCGCTGGCACTGCCGACGGCTGTCGCCGGCATCGCGCTGACGGCGTTGTTCTCGACGAAAGGCTGGATCGGCGCCCTGCTGGTGCCGCTGGGCATCAAGGTCGCGTACACGCCGCTGGGGATCCTGGTGGCACTGATCTTTGTCGGCCTGCCCTTCGTCGTCCGCACGCTGGAACCGGTCATCATGGAGCTGCCGGCGGACGCCGAGGAGGCCGCCGCCACGCTGGGTGCCACGCGCGCCCAGACGTGGCGCCGCGTCGTGCTGCCCGCGCTGGCACCGGCTTTGCTGGCCGGGTTCGGCGCGGCGCTGGCGCGCGGGGTGGGCGAATACGGCTCGGTCATTTTCATCGCCGGCAACCGGCCGATGGTCAGCGAGATCGCGCCACTGCTGATCGTCATCCGCCTGGAGGAACTGGACTACGCCAGTGCCGCGGCGCTCGCGCTGGTCATGCTGCTGATGTCGTTCGGCATTCTGCTGCTGCTCAACCTGCTGCAAGCGCGCATGGCGAGGCCGGCCGCATGAGCGAGGCGCTGACCGCAACGCGCCCGCAACTGGCACCGACCGAGGAGCGGCCGGTTACCCGCGTCTTCCTGACGGCGCTGACAATCCTGCTGCTGATTGGCCTGCTTCTGCTGCCTCTGGCCGTCGTGTTCGCCGAAGCACTCACACGCGGTCTTGGTGCGGCACTGGCTGCATTGGCGGAGCCGGACGCCCTTGCCTCCATCAGGCTGACCTTGCTCGTCGCCGCGATCACCGTCCCCCTGAACACCGTGTGCGGGCTTGCCGCCGCCTGGTGCATCGGCCGGTTCCAGTTTCGTGGCCGCAGCCTGCTGATCACGCTGATCGAGCTGCCGTTCTCGGTTTCCCCGGTCGTCTCCGGCCTGGTCTGGGTGCTACTGTTCGGCGCGAACGGCTGGTTCGGTCCGATGCTCGACGACGCCGGCATCCGGATCATCTTTGCCGTGCCGGGTCTGGTCCTGGCGACGATGTTCGTGACCTTTCCCTTCGTCGCCCGCACGCTGATTCCGCTGATGCAGGAACAGGGTGCCGGGGAGGAGGAAGCCGCCGTTACTTTGGGTGCGAGGGGCTGGCAGATCTTCTGGCGCGTGACCCTACCGAATATCCGCTGGGGACTCCTTTACGGCGTTCTGCTATGCAATGCGCGCGCGATGGGCGAATTCGGCGCGGTTGCCGTGGTCTCCGGCCACATTCGCGGTCAGACCATGACCATGCCTTTGCAGGTTGAAGCCTTGTTCAACGATTATGACTGGGTCGGCGCCTTTTCCATTGCGGGGCTGCTGTCGCTGCTTGCGCTCGTCACGCTGGCGGTGAAAGCCTTTCTGGAATGGCGGCTTGGACAACGTGGCGGAGCCTTGCTGTGAAGGTGACGGTACACGCGCTGCGCAAATGCTTCGGCAAGACCGTGGCGCTGAACGACATCAACCTTGCGGTTGCCGATGGCGAATTCCTGGCGCTGCTTGGCCCTTCGGGATCAGGCAAGACGTCCCTGCTGCGCATGCTGGCGGGCCTGGAGTTTGCCGATTCCGGCAGCATCACGTTCGGCGAACGGACCATGGACGGCGTGCCGGCGCGCGAACGCGGGATTGGCTTCGTCTTCCAGCACTATGCGCTGTTCCGTCACATGACCGTCGCGCGCAACGTGTCCTTCGGTCTGGATGTGCTTGGTCGGCGCAGACGTCCCTCCCCGGGTGAAATTCGCGCGCGCGTGCAGTCGCTGCTCGACATGATGGGGATCGCCGATCTGGCGGAGCGCTATCCGCACCAGATTTCCGGCGGCCAGCGGCAGCGTGTGGCGCTGGCGCGCGCGCTGGCAACCGGACCCGGCCTGCTGCTGCTGGACGAACCGTTCGGCGCGCTTGACGCCAAGGTGCGGAAGAATTTGCGGGTGTGGCTGCGCGACGTGCATGACCGCATGCGGCTGACCAGCATCTTCGTCACGCACGACCAGGCCGAGGCGATGGAGATGGCGGACCGCGTGGCGATCCTGCGGGCGGGCCGGATCGAGCAGGTGGACACGCCCGATCGCCTGCATGCCGAACCGGCCAATGCCTTCGTGCACGAGTTCCTGGGTGATTCGGTCCGCTTC
>DATNEJ010000458.1:0-4427 GCA_035606775.1 Acetobacteraceae bacterium
CAACAGGACCTGGTGGAGGAGACCGGCGCGATGGCGACCGAGACCGGCGGCCGCCCGGCCAAGCTGTTCCGCTTCCGGCGGGAGGTCCTGGCGGAGCGGGCGGTATCCGGCACGAAGCTGCCGCTGGCACGGGCGATCTGAGGGGGAGAGCGTCGGGAGCAACGCTGCGCCAGCGCCATGGTGCTATGCTGCGCCCGTCCGCATTGCGGCCGACTTGTCAGGATTGTCAGTCGAGGAGATCGGACAAGTGGCGGCTCAGGGCTGGGCCGGCAAACGATGAGAACGACCACGGACACGGACCCGCTCGTAAGGGGAGTTTAGCGCACTATCGCCCGAAGGGAGGAAGCCATGCTGCAACGCCTGCACCACGTGGCCTATCGCTGCCTGAACGCTAGCGAAACGGTGGATTTCTACACCAACGTCATCGGCCTGAAATTTGCGCACGCCATCTCGCAGGATAGGGTGCCATCCACCCACGCATTCAGCCCGCATTTGCATATCTTCTTCGAACTCGGTGACGGCAGCTATCTCGCGTTCTTTGAACTCGCGAACGCACCGCCGCCGCAGAAAGATCCCAACACGCCCGACTGGGTGCAGCACCTCGCTTTGGAAGTCGCCGATGAGGCAACGCTGCACGAGGGCAAGCGCCGCCTGGTCGAACGCGGCATCGAGGTCGTGGGACCGACCGACCACGGCTTCTGCAAGTCGATCTATTTCTTCGACCCGAGCGGCCACCGGATGGAGATGACCGCGCGAACGGAGGCGTCGGGCGACCGGGACCGGTTCTCTCAGGCGGCGCCGGCCATTCTGGCCGAGTGGGAGTCACGAAAACACACCGGCGCCCTGGCCGGGTAACCGGCCACCGATCCAGGTTCGGCTGAACGTCGCGGCGTAGATCGCCGGTCGCCTGTCAGCCACTCGACCGGCGGAATCGCCGGAGGAGTGAATCACGCGGTAAAACAAGGAGCTGGAGTTTGTTCGTTGCTTCTGTCCGGGCCGAACAGACTCCAGCCGGTTCCGGACCTGCGAACCGGAATCTCGCTATCTTCGGACCCCGCGGCATTCCGAAGGCACCGCCCGGATTGGCTTGACGACCGCACGCCAAACCGAACAGCCGCGCGCGTCTCAACGGAAATCGAGCCTGCCGGTCGGCTACTTCACCGGTATCATCAGGTGCTCGTACGGCGTGCCCGGCCACATGACGTACGGCTTGGTTGGATCGGGATCCGAGACTTTCTGATACCCCGTCATCGCCTTCGCTGCGGCACCGACGACCATCACGTGCGAGCCTGTTTCGATCCAGTGGTTATCGGCCGTCTTCGCTGTCGCATAAGGATCGGTGTTGCTGGCGCCCGTGTCGCCGGCCAGCATGTAGATGAACCCCGTCTTGTCCGGCGCCGTGCCATGGGTCTGCCAAGCATGCGCCCATTCCATGGCATTGGGGTCCATGCACATCGGCACGCCGCTCGCCTCCATGCAGGTCCACTCGCTGGAGCCCTTCTTCAGCGTGTGCATGCCGCCATCCTGCATCCGCACGATGGTGGCTTCTTCGACGATCTGCGGCGGCGCCGCCGTCATGACCCGTTTCATATAGTCCTGATCCGAGGCTGCGCCGGACGGTGTCTGCTGCGCGTACGCCAGGCCGGCAGGCACCAGCACCGCGCAGGTTATGGCGAGGATAGGACGCATGACTTCTCTCCCGACAGAGTGACGTTCAGTACGTCGCAGGCAAGAAGCGGCATTTCGACAGGTGGGGCTACCCTGTGCCTTGGCGCTCAATGGCGGCCACGGCGAAAATCGGGTCGTAAGTGTCGCAGCCAGAACCGTATCCGGTCGTTGGGGGGCGGAGCAACGTCGATGTCGGCAGGACGCCAAAAGGTGATCCAGTCCGATGCGGGCCGCGGCGCGATGCGGAATACCTGTCGGCCTTCGCCGGGAGCACGCGGCGTCATGCCGGGATCGGCCGTGATGGTGCCTCAGAGTCGCGGCATACGTCATCGTATCGGGTTCGGTGCAACCAGGCAGAAATGCCCTGCGAAAACCGCGCTCGCAAATCAATACGCGCCCGCATGCGCCCGGCGACAGGCACGATTTCGGCCGCGGCCGCCCCACGGAGCGACCTGGTGGACATGTTCCATTTCTAAACCCGGGGCATTCGGCGGCGCCACCGCTGACGATGGGTGGGCGGGTTCCCACTCTACGTAAGCGACAGTTCCCGGGTGATATGGACAACACCGCGCCTTGGAATCCGCACACATCTTTATCCTGCCGCGCTGCCTTGCTCCAAAATTCGTCGCTGGCGGCGGAACGCCTCGGTAATTGCGCCCGAGACGGCTCTGATGCGTGCGGCGCGCCGCAGATCCTGATGCAGGATCAGCCACACTACGCGTCGCGCCGGCGCTTTGTCGGGCCAAACGCGGACCACATCCGGTGCGGAATCGCCGAGGAAGCAGGCAGTCTCGGCAATGCCCACATTGCTCGCCGCGGCGCGAAGCTGGATGAAGGGGTTGTCGCAGCGAAGCGCGATCCGCGCACCTTCGAGTGACTCGCCCATAAAGAAAGGGCTCATCGCAGTTGGTGCACCTGTTAAGGTGATCAGATCGAAATCCGCCAATCCCTGGCCTTGCTTCGGGACCCCCTTGCGCGCCAGGTAGTGCTTCGACGCGTAAAGTGAGAAGGCGACTTCGCCTAATTTGCGACACACGAGGTCCGAAGCCGACGGCCGCGCGAATCTGACCGCAAGGTCGGCCTCACGGCGCGCAATGTCGAGCGAGCGGACGCCGGCGATCAAATCGACCCGCAGCGCCGGATGGGTTTCGCGCAGCGCCGCAATGGCAGGCGCCACCAACTGATAGGCGAGCGCCTCGGTCGTGGTGACCCGAACCGATCCCGTGAGGAGCGCGTCGCGTCCCGCGACAATGCGCTCAAGATCCGTGGCGGCGCTCTCCATCGCCGCACATTGGCGCAGGATTGCCTCCCCGGCTGACGTAACAATAAACCCATCCGGGGTCCGGTTCAGCAGTGTCACGCCGAGCTGCTGTTCGAGCAGCGTGATCCGCCGCCCAACCGTCACATGACCGACACCCAAGGCGCGAGCGGCGCCTGACAGGCTGCCGCCCCGCGCCACGGCCAGGAAGAAGCGTACGTCATCCCACTGCCAGGTCATCGGCATCCCTGTTCATTTCTGAACATCCTATGTGAACAAATCAATGGTGCAAGCAACATTCCGAGCGTCCATGTGAACGGCCGGGAGAACAAGGAAGCCCGCCATGATCGCAGAAACGAAAACGGCGACAGCATTCCGTAATGCCGTCTTCGCACTCACCCTGACTTTGATAGGAGCCACGTCCATGACCAATTCAGCCGCCGCCCAGACTCAGGCCTTCTCGCCCGCGACGACTGGCGTGATCGTCATCCTTACCGTGAAGTCGGGCGTCACGCGTGAACAGGTGAAGGCCGTCATGCCGGCCGAAATCCGGGCGACCGTGCAACTCTATCTCAATGGGAAAATCCGCGAATGGTACTCGCTCGGCGATGCCCGCGGCGCCGTCCTGTTGCTGGATACGAGGGACGTCGCGGAGGCACGGACGATGATCGACGACCTTCCGCTGGGCAAGGAACATTTCATGGACCACGAGTACATCGCGGTCGGTCCACTCATGCCGCTCGCCTTGCTCATGGCCAATCCAGCGCCGCGGCAATGAGGGAGTCACGGTGATGTCGAAGCTTCGGCCGCGCGGCCCTCAAGGGAGCAGCGCAATGCGGGACGCGGCGTTATCGCGACGTGCCATGCTTTGGGTGGCGAGTGCGTTTACTGTCGGTGCCGCGTTCGCGGAGCCGTCACGCGCCGCCGCCCCCGAACCGAGCGGGGCCAGCACTCAGCCGGCATCCTGGGTGGATCCGGCGATGCCCGAGGTGACGCATCGCATGATCGAGACGAACGGCATCCGCTTGCACGTCGCCGAACAGGGTGAAGGTCCGCTGGTCATTCTCTGCCACGGCTTTCCCGAATGCTGGTATTCCTGGCGGCATCAGCTCGGGGCGCTGGCGAAGGCTGGGTTTCATGCGGTAGCCCCAGACCTGCGCGGCTATGGGCGCAGTGACCGGCCGCAGGGGGTCGAGAATTATACGATCCTCGATGACATCGGCGACGTCGTTGGTCTCGTAGACGCTTTGGGTGCCAAGCAGGCAGTGATCGCCGGCCACGATGTCGGCGCCCCCATCGCATGGCAAGCGGCCCTTATGCGCCCCGACCGTTTCCGTGCCGTCGTCGCGCTCAGCGCGCCATTTCGGCCACGGGGGTTTGGCGGCTCAGTGCCGCCGACGACGCTCATGCCGCACAACGAGAATGCGGTGTTCTACCAGCTCTTCCTCCAGACCCCAGAGGCTGAGGCGGCACTCGGGCGCGACTTGCGGCGCACCTTCCG
>DATNEJ010000470.1:0-2330 GCA_035606775.1 Acetobacteraceae bacterium
CGATCCTGCATGGGCTCGGCGTTCCTGTGTTTCGGTTTCCGTTTCTCGACACGCACGCCATCGTCGCGGCGATCCAGTGCCACAGTGCCGGGATCGACGTGTATGCCACTAATCCATGCGACGTTCTGGGCCGACCGCACGTCTATTCGCCACTTTGGCTGCGCGCGGATGTCCTGCCGGTAACGGCGCGTTGGACACCGTATGTCGGGCTGGGTTTTGTCGGGCTGTTTCTGACTGCGTTGACCCTGCTGCCGCAGGCATGTGGTCGGACCGGCGCGGTTGTCATGATACTGGCATCTGTATCGCCATCCATCCTGTTTGCAATGGAGCGGGGCAACAACGATCTTCTGGTTTTTGCCATGGCGGCAGCGACTGCCTCATTCTGCCTGCGGGGCGTGTGGGGCCGTAACGCCGCTTACGCGCTCGCCACCTTGGCTGCGGCCTTGAAGTTCTATCCAGTCCTGCTGCTGATCCTGGTTTTGCGTGAGAGAACGGTCCGTTGCGTGATCGCGTTGGCCGCGTGCGGCGGCCTGCTTGCCGCGGCATTGCTTCTGGACCTGCACGAAGTTCTTCGCGCACTCCAACTCACGCCGCACCGTGGACCATTCGACATCGCCTTTGGTGCCGGCAACCTGCCGCTGGGAGCGGCAGCGATGTTCGGTTGGTCAAGCTCGGCTGGAGGCGTGCTGGAGGCTGCTCTCGTTGGTACGGTGATGGCTCTTGCGTTCGCCGGCGCCAAGATGGTGGGTCCGGCGGTGGCGCAGTTGGACGCAAGGGAAACCGCTTTCCTGATGGCCGGTGCAGTCCTCTTGGTCGGATGCTTCTTTCTGGCGCAGAATGTCGACTATCGGGCCATTTACCTGGTCCTGGTATTGCCGGCGCTTATCCGGTTGAGCGGTCCACGCTCGCGTTCGGGCAAGCTAGCAGCATGTACCTGCGCAGTCGCGGTGCTGTTGCTTTGGGACGATGCCGCGCGCATGTCGGCCGGTCCCTATGCCGGGGCACTGCTATGGCTTCTCAAGGAACTGGGCTGGTGGTGGATAACCGCATTCCTCCTGGCGCTACTGATTACAATGGCAGCAAGAAGTCCGGCGCTGGAAGGAATGAAATCGTTGTGGTTGCGGCCCCTTACGGCGACAGCCACTCGGCCCGGCGGATAACCATCCCGCTACTCCCCGCCCAGCACCTTCATGTTCCGCTCCATCGCGCGCCGCAGCAGCGCAGCCGCGCGGTATACACCGTGAACCATCTTGGAGTACGGCAGCACCAGGAACAGGGCCAGGATGAAGCCCAGATGGATCGCCAGCATCAGCCCCATGGCCCCCGTCTGCCTCACCGCCAGCAGCGCCAGCCCGGTCAGCGCCGCCATCGCCAGCAGGACCAGCAACGCCACATCCGCCCCCAGCAGCTTCCGCACGGACGGCATCGGATCGTCGACCAGCTTCATCCCGAACAGGCCGACCGTCCCGATCAGCAGCAGCACGCCGCCGACGGTCCCCAGCAGCACCGGCAGGCTGATGAACGGATAGGGCGCCGGCCAACGAAGAAACGCGTGATAGATGAACCCGACACAGGTCGCGGCGAAGCACAGCATGAATCCGTAGAACATCGCATGGTGCAGATAGCGGCGATGCATAGAAAACCGCTCGGAGTTGTCGTTGCACCCATTGCCGCCGCCGCCCAGGTTCCGCAGTATCAGCACGTCCCAGAGCGCGATGCCGGCGGCCCGCACTCCGATCGAGCCGCGCGGACCGGCGTCACGCCAGAAATTGCGCACGCCCATCCCCATCGCCACCAGCGCATAGCCGAACGTGACAATGCCAACGACCTGCATGACCCAAAGCGGGATCACCGCGTAGAAGGATTCCGGCCGCACGCCGCGCGCCGCGAAGAAGGACCCCTGGCTGTTCAGCAGCATGGCCAGGATCAGCACGACGGCAATCGAAAGTGCAACGACCAGTGACACCAGCGTGCCGTTGCGCTGGAACACCTGGCCGAACCCGGGCGGCCAGGCGTATTCGGCGTAACTTTCCGCCCGTACCTCCGCGAGGCTGCGCGGTACGTTGACGCCCCACTCATGCGGCGGCGCATACTGGCACGCGTAATAACAGCCGCGGCAGCCGTGGCACAGATTGGCCAGGTAGCTCAGGTCGCCGGCTGTGAACTCCCGCCGCAGCTCCAGCGCCGGAAAGACCGCACAAAAGCCTTCGCAGTAGCGGCAGGCGTTGCAGATCTCCATGTCCCGACGCGCATTGGCGAGCGCTTCAGTTTCTTGCATGTCGTGCCGCCTCTTGTCCCGCGATGCGGCCGAACACCGTGCCGATCGTCAT
>DATNEJ010000472.1:0-15322 GCA_035606775.1 Acetobacteraceae bacterium
GACCCGCAGCGGCAAGATCATGCGGCGGATTCTGCGCAAGATTGCCGCCAACGAGACCGACAATCTGGGCGACACCTCGACCCTGGCCGATCCGTCCGTGGTGACGGAACTGGTGCAGAATCGGTAGGCGGCTGACGCAACCTGCTGTCCTGGCCGCCGGCGACAACCGGCGGCCGGTAGCGGGTCAGTTATGCTGCCCGACCGCCGGCACCAGGGCTCGCAACAGTAACGCGTCGGCGCATGTCGAATCGTTCGTCGCACGTTGATATTGCACGCGACCGCCGCAGCAACGCCGCGCGCATGCCGATCAAAACATCGGACGAATGGGATCAGGCTGTCGGTACGGTGACCCCGATCATGTCGCCTTCGCGCACGATGGCGGTGAGTTGCTGCTCGCTCCAGCCTTCCGTCCCGGCGGGGCGCATCGGCAACACCATCCAGCGGTAATCGGCGGTCGAGTCGACCACGCGCAGCCTCACATTGTCTGGCACCACCGTCTTCCATTCCGCGGCCAGCATCCCGCGCGGATCGCGCACGGCACGCGCACGATAGGCCGCGGATTTGTACCAGAACGGCGGATAACCCAGCACGGCGCGGGGATAGCAACTGCACAGCGTGCAGACGACCAGGTTGTGGACCTCCGGCGTGTTCTCCAGCACGCCCAAGGGCGGCATGCCACGCATTGGTATGCCGAGCGATTCGGCAGCCTTGCTGCCGTCATCGAGCATGAGTGTGCGGAATGTGGGATCGACCCAGGCCCGCGCGACCATGCGCGCGCCCTGGCCGGGTGCGGCCTTGTCGGTCACCGCGATGCGTTCGGCGATTTCGTCCGGTGACGCGATGCCTTTCCGCGCCAGCAGGTTGCGCACGGCTGCCAGCAGGCTTTCGCTTTCCGTCTCAAGGATGTTCATGGCCGCTCCAGCCAGTGACCGTAGATTTCGACCAGCAATTCGTCATCGGGCTGCCGTTCGGGCCACAGCGTGCTCTTCCGGAAGCGCACGTGATACAGCGGCCGCGATTCGGCCGGGCGGCCGAATGCCAGGTCTTCCGGGTTCGGGAAGTCCCCGAGATGACGCACCACCGTCCCCTGCATCCCGCGCACATAATACGGCGTGCGAATATGCACCGGCCCGCGGGTTTCCGGCCAGTCGTCCTTGACCCGCACGACGTCTCCGGCCGCGAACATCATTTGGCCTCCAGCGCGGCGCGCAATTCGGCTTCGGTGATGACGCCCTTCCGCAGCAGGGTGTCGGTGATCGAACGGATCCAGCGCCGGTAATAGCTGAGCTTGTGATAGTCGGTTTCGGGAATCGATTCGATCCCGCGGCGCAGCTCATCGACCGACATGATCTTTTTCGCGCCGAGTATCTGTCGCAGCGCGTCAACCTGTTTGTCGAAATCGGTCAGCGCGTGAACCTCGGTGTTCACGGGCTCGCACATGTATTTCGACACACCGCCCAGATCGTGGTGGGCACGCGGCACTTGCTTGTCCATGCCCGGACGATAGCGCATGTTCGCGGTCCGGTAAAAGACGGCGACCAGGAGACAGGATGCAGACCGATTCGCCCTCGCTGCTGGGGCCAGACGAGCCGGATCCGGTCCGCGTCCTGCGGGAAGACGGGACAGCGGATTTCTTCCTGACGGCCGATCACGCCGGGCGCGCAATCCCTCGGCGGCTGGGCACCTTGGGGCTGAGCGACAGCGATCTGCGACGGCACATCGCCTGGGATATCGGCATTGCCGGCGTGACCGAACGCCTCTCTGCCGCACTGAATGCGACAGCGGTTCTGCAGACTTATTCCCGCCTTGTCATCGACTGCAACCGCGACCCGTCCTGGCCGACCGCCATGCCGGAGGTGAGCGAGACCACCCCCATTCCGGGCAATGCCCGCCTCTCGCCGGCCGATCGCGCCGCCCGCGTCGACGCCGTTTTCACGCCGTATCACCGCCGGATCGGCGCACTGCTGGATGCGCGCGCCGCCGGCGGTCGGCGCACGATCCTCGTGGCGATGCACAGCTTCACGCCGGTGTTCAAGCAGGAACGGCGGGCGATGCAGGTCGGGGTGCTGTATAATCGCGACGCGACCCTGGCCGACATCATGCTTTCCCTGCTGCGCGCGGAAGGCGACCTCGTGGTGGGCGATAACGCGCCGTATGCCATCACGGAGGCCAGCGACTATGGCGTGCCGGTACATGGCGAGCGGCGCGGGCTGCCGCATGTCGAGATCGAAATCCGCCAGGACCTGATCGAGGAAGAGGCCGGCCAGGCCGCGTGGGCCGCACGCTTTGCGCGCCTGCTCACCGCCGCCGATCGGCGCCTGCGTTCCGCTGCTGCGTGATACGGCACGCGGGGACTCTCCGGCGGCGCGACACGCTCATGGCGTGCCAAAACTGTCCTTCGCCAGAGCGATCAGCGTCCGGAGATAGGCTTCACCCGACGGCACCTCCCGCGTGAGGCCGATGCTGGTGCGATACTCGTGCGCGCGGGGGGCGAAGTCCACCATCCCGTCGAACTCGTCCAGCCAGCCGCAGATGGCACGGAATTCCTTGAATAGATCGGAATGCTGCAGGCCTCGCACCTGCTCCGCCAGCACCGTCAGCACTACCGCCGCCTCCCGGCTTTGCCGATCGGCCGGATCGGCATCCACTTTCCGCATGCGCCACTCGGCCGCCGCGGCAAGGTCCTGCACTTCAGGCGGGTCGTCGTCGAGCATGCGCCACGCTTATCCTGACTGGCGTGCGCCAGGATCAGCTCGCCAAACGATGCTCGCAAGTCCCTTCGACAAATTCGCCGGCCCATGGGCGTCGTCGCGCGTCGATGTGCCACGACGCGCCGGTTCGCCGACACGCGACCTCTTGCGACGAATTGCAGGCGATCAGCCCGCCATCCCGGCGTCCTACATCGGCCGAGTGCCGAGCGGCGGCCGTCAGCCGCAGATTGCCGACCGGCCCATACAGCCGGACATAGCCGTAGGCTGGGGAGAACGTCCCGGCCACAGTGATGCCGGGCGGCAGGCGGCGCACCAGCAGGAACGTATCGACGTCCTCCTTCCCGCCGGGCGAAAGCAAGACTCCAAGACAGGTAATTCGTGGCACAAGCCCGATCGGGGCCGGGGAACACGTGTCGGGCGTCTGGCGCGTGCTGGACAGCGACACGTATTCGCCATCCCTTCCCCATCGCGCCGCGATCAGCCACTCACGTCTTTCCCGTAAGATCCGGTTCGGCCGCTCGTAGCTGGCGGTGCCCACCTCTCCGGCCAACGCAATCACGAATCCGATATAGGACACGCGGTTCTCCTGCCTTGCCGCAAGGCACCTTCTGGCGCCCCAACTGCGAGCAAGGGACCACTTTCGACGTTAGGGCACCGTGATTCACGCAGCCCTGGAACCGGGCGCATCGTGAACGCTCCGCTCGTGAGCGGCGCCGCTCCGGTTGCCGGACGGGCGCGGCTTCGCGACAATGCGCGGGACAGGAGTGGCAGGGTGAACGTCGCGGGTTTCCAGCATCTGCTGATGCGGTGCGCCGATACGCTTGATGGGCGTGAGAACCTATCGGCCGATCCGCAGGTGCGCTCGCTGCTGACGGCGCTCGACTATGCGAACGGAACGCCGGCGCCGGGGGATATCGAGCATCGCGTGCGCATGCTGCGGGCCGCTGCCACCTTCACCCGGCTGTTCCGGCTGCCCGCCGCTGCCGCACCCGGCATGGCGTTCTTTGGCGCCGAGGTCGATCCCTCCACCCTTCCATCGGCCGCCTCCGACCTGCGGCCGATGTCCGCGTCCGGCGCCGGTCTCTCTTTCCGCGCGGCCTTCGAGGCGTGCGTGGGGGAGGGCGTGGAGCTGCTGTCGCAATGCGCGCTCATCGACGATGCGTTCACCAGCGCGATCCTGGGGGCACAGGCGCCCAGCCTGGACCCGGCAATTCTGCAAGCAACCCAGCGCCTGCTGGGCGCCACCGGCATGGACGAAGCGACCCCGATCGACTGGATCGGCGGAACCCGCGCACGTGACGGCGAACCCACGCTTTTGCCCGCCGATCTGTGCCTGCGGCGGGGTTCGGCGGCCCGGCTGCCGGTTGACTCGCCTCTCAGCATCGGCTGCGCCGCTGCCGTTTCCCATTCCGAAGCGGTTCTGCACGGATTGCTTGAACTGATCGAACGCGATGCCGCCGCCCTGTGGTGGCGGGGCGGGCGGCGCGGGCGGCTGGTTCCCGCGGACAGCCCCGTAGCCCAGCCTGCCCTTTCATTGCTGGGCGCGATTCGGCACGGCACCGCCGGCCGGCGGACCTGGCTCCTGGACATCACGACGGATCTGGCCGTGCCAGTGATTGCCGCCCTGTCGGTTGACGCGGCCGGTGCCGGCTTCGCCTGCGGTGTGGCCGCCCATCTGACCATGGCGCAGGCCGCGGAAGCCGCCATTCGGGAGCTGTCGCAGATGGAACTGGCGCACGAGATAGTCGCGGCGAAACGCAACGAGGGCGGAGACGCCGCCCTGAACGATGCCGATCGTGCGCATCTGCGGCGGGCCCACGATCTCGACGTAGAGACATGTGTCCTGCTGCATCCGCTTCCACCGCGCGAACCGGTGCCCGACATCGTCGCGGAAGACGCCGCCGAGGGCGCGCGCAAGGTCACCGGGCGCCTGCTCGATCATGGCATTGAAACGTTCCTGCTTGACCTCACGCGCAGCCGGTTCGGCATCCCGGTCGTACGTGTGATTTGCCCGGGATTGGAGAAGGAGCCGTCTCGCCTGATCGGCTCTCGGTTGCAGTCCACGATTGCGCACACGGGTGGAGTGACCGATGATGGTACTCACATACCACTGATGTAACGTTGCATGATCGCTGCGCGTTCGCCTGCCGAGTGAGGGAATGTCGGAATCGGGTTTACCTCTTGCGTTGGAAGAGACCACTGGCCGCCTGGTTCTGTCGGTTTTCGGAGCCGTGCGGGCGACGGTCGGCACGCACGAAGTGCGCATTCGCAGCCGCAAGTCGCGCGCCGTCCTGGCCTATCTGGCCCTGAACGACAGCGGCCAGGAAACCCGGGAGCGGCTGGTCGGCCTGCTGTGGAGCGAGTCGGAGGAAGAAAAGGCGCGGGCCAATCTTCGCCAGGTGCTGCACGAGTTGCGCGCTGCACTGGAGCGGGCCGGCTATAGCGGCCTGCGGGCGGAAAGGCAGACCCTGGAACTGGACCGCGGGACGTTCGGGGTCGATCTGCACGACGTCCTGCACTGGGCCGAACATCATCGCGCCCATGACAGTGTCCTGGACCAGCCGCGCATCGCCGACAGACTGCTGCAGGATTTCGAGGATCTCGATCCCGCATTTCGCGTCTGGCTGCTTGCCAAGCGTCAAACCGTGCAGGACAGGCTGGTACGTCACCTGGAAAACGGCCTGCGAAGCGAAGGGGTTGAGCGGAACGAGCGACTCCGGCTTGCGGAAGCGCTCATCAGCCTCGACCCGACGCATGAGGAAGCGTGCCGAACGGTGATGCGTATCCGCGCGGAGGAGGGCGATGTCGGTACCGCGCTGAAGGTCTATGCGGCCCTGTGGCACGTTCTGGGGGACGAGTACGACCAGGAGCCATCAGCCGCGACCCAGCAACTGGTCTCCGAGATCAAGCAGGGCGTCTACGACGAGGCGGTACCGTCGCCGCCAGCCCCCGCACCACCCCCAAGTAGGCCGCCCGCTCCCGCGGCGCCGCCGCGCCAGGCCGATACGGAAGACGTCGGCATTGCCCAGGTGGTGATCCCCGCGCCGGCACCTGTGTCGCCCAGTCCAACCGTTCCGACGTTCATCCGCATGGCCTTGCAGGTGGAACCGTTCGGGATCAACGGCGTCAGCGGCGACCGGGCTCATCTGGTCGAGGGATTCCGCCATCACCTCATCGCCTGCCTCGTGCGGTTCCGTGAGTGGTACGTGACGGACGGCCCCGCGGACCCCGGACCGGAGCCGGTCCGGCAAGGCGTTTCGGCGCGCTATGCCGTCGGCGCGACGGCCTATCAGGCCGGCAACGCGATCAACCTCGTGTTGACCCTGCGTGAGATGACGGGCGGTATCTTCGTGTGGAGCGACCGGTTCGAGCTGACCCTGGACAACTGGTTCGAGGCCCAGCAGCGGATCGTCCGGCGCATCGCCATGTCGCTGAACGTCCAGCTTTCCACCGAGCGGCTGATGCGGCTGGCCTACGAACCGGACGTGTCGCTTCAGGTCTACGACAAATGGCTGCGCGGCCAGGCACTGATCCGGAATTTCAGCCCGGACAACTGGAACCGCGCGGCGCAGATCTTCGGCGAGGCGATCCAGGAGGCGCCGGATTTCTCGCCCGCCTACAGCAGCCTCGCGCAGATGAACAACTCGGTTCACATCATCCATCCCGGCGTCATGCGGGATCGCGGCAATGAGGCGCGCACCCTTTCCCTGGCGCGTAAGGCCGTGGCGCTCGATCCGGTGGATTCCCGCGCGCAGCTTTGCATGGGCTGGTCGCTGGCGCTGGCGAAGCATTACGCGCAGGCGGCGGTGCATATGGACCTCGCATGCGAGCTCAATCCCAACGATTCGTGGACACTGATCTCCATTGCCTTGTTTCATGCGTTCTGCGGCAATTTCGATCGCGCGCGCGACCTGGCGAGCCAGTCGCTCAGCATGACGCTGACGCCCAGCCTGACGCACTGGGCATATCAGGTGAGCATTCTTTTCCTGGCCGGCGACTACCCCGGCACCGTGGATGCCGCGGACCGCGCCCAGGATGTCATCCGCACCCTGGCGGCTTGGCGCGCCGCCGCCCTTGTGCACATGGGTGAACTTGACGCCGCGCGCCACGATGCGCGCCGGTTCCTGGAGAATATCCGGCCTGTCTGGTTCGGCTCTGAATCGCCCACGGATGCACAGATCGGCCGCTGGCTGCTGCATCTCTATCCCGTCAGTCAGGCAGAAATCTGGGAGACATTGCGGTTCGGCGTGACAACGGCAGGTATCCCCGCGGAAGACGTCCATCACCATTTCTGGTGATGAACGTGATCCAGCTTCGTCTGGCCGCGTGATCCACGTCTTCGACGATTCCGCCTGCAACGATCGAGTGCTTTGTTTGACCGCGTGATTCACGTCTTCGGCGTGCCGCCTGCGACGATCACGCGATAGGTTTGACCGCGTGATTCACGTCTTCGGCGTGCCGCCTGCGACGATCACGCTCGACCGTCACTGGCAGTTGTTGATCGTATATTCGCCGATCCGCTTCGCATGGAACGACAGAAGGTCGCCGATCACCGGCTGCGCGTTGTTGAATGCGTCGGTGCTGTAGAATGACGGCAACTCGTACGGAATGCCTTGGGCGAGTCCCTGCTCTGCCGCCAGGATCATCGATGCCGGCGGAAGCCGGATCACCAGGGTTGAGGCATCACCCTGCACGAAGACGATACCGGTGACCGAAGCGGGGACGATCGCGGCGGCGCCGGCCCAGTCCGTCTGCTGCTTGAACTCGGCGATCGTGCTCGGCTTCCGGCTGAAATCGTGACCGTTCTGGATGCGGTCCTGACCGGTGGCCCAGGTCTTCACCAACAGGCCCCACTGCTTCTCGTCGCCGAATTTCACCTTGTCGACCATAGCGATTCCCCTTCCTTAGTTTATGACGCTTATACGAATGCCGGTACCACTGTCCGCAGTTTGGCGGCATCGGCCGTGAACCCGATCAAGCCTGGCATGTCCTCGATCTCCGGTATGTCCGCCAGGTGGTCGGCGTCGTAGAACGCTCGGCAAAGAAGCCGCAGCGCCGGTTGCAGCGGCGCCGGACCATTCTGCTGCGCCAGGCGGCCTTTGCTGAGCGCGCGAAACATCACCTCCGCCACAATGATGCTGCCAAGCAGGCCGAGATGTGCGCCTTTGGCTTCGACGGCTGCCTCGAACAGGACGAAGAACGGCAGCGGCGGATCGGCGGCCAGCAGACGGATGTCGTCATCCGTGAACCCGCCATTGTCGCGCACCTTGGTCAGCCAATCGGTGATCGCCGTCCGCCGAGCGGCTGCGTCAAACAGCAGGGTGTGCGCGTAGTTGCGTGCCAGATCCGGGTTGCGCCGCGCGATCTCGTCCGCCAGCGCGTTGACGGACCACAGACCGGACAGCCCGGCACTCATCAGGTCGCGATAGACGAAGATGAAACTCGCGGTCGCATCGACCTGCGGGAACAGATCCAGGTTGCGGAGTTCGCGGCTGTATTGCGGGCCAATGAGCTGGCTGTACTGCGGCGGCGGGTCGCCCATCTCGAAGAACCGCGACCATTGCACGATCCAGGCGGTGTCGAGCGGCAGCAGCTCGGGCCGGCGGGCAGAGGAGCGCGCCAGCGCCTCCTTCACCTCGAGTTCAGCGCCGGCCGCATTGATATGATAGGTGTTGCGGATCATCGCGTGGCCAAAGCGATACGCGCCGCAGGCGAATTCCATCGGCAGGCCGGGACTGTCCTCGTCGATGAACTTTGCGCCTGGCGCCGTGTACGCCGCGTATATGCCGTCATCGAGAATGCGTTTCAGCACGTCCCGCCGGATCACGCTGTGGTAGATCAGGGTTGCTGCCTCTCGCGCGCAGTGAAAGCGCCGGTACGAGTCGCGCGTGAAACTGGGTGAGGCGGGGTCCGTCGGGGGCAGCATATCCATGATGCTGTTGTGCAGCGTGTGAAAGACGGTCGTGAGCTGGGAGATGATGGCGTGATCGTCGTTGCGGGGATCGGCGACCAGCGCCTCCGTCAACTCGTTCACATCCTCTCCGGTCGCATCCGGTGTCGCCGCCCGCGCGAGGTCGCGGAATGGCGCCGGTGCTGGATTGGCCGGGATCGGCCGCATCCTGCCAAGCCTGAGCTTCGTCCGGCTGCGATCGCTGGGATCGTCCACCGTATAGGGGAACGGACACCCGTCAGGCCCGTTGCCGTACACGACGTCAAGCAGCAGGCGTGAAGTCCGTTCATTGCGCAGGCCCGCCGTCCCATCCTGCACGATCGACAGCGGCATCGAGCTTTGCACAAGATCGTGAGCCATGAACTGCATCAGGTAGGTATAGCCGGCCGGGATCGCCTGATTGTCGCGCGTGTCCTGGTTCCAGTAGCCAGCGGTGTAGACCTCCGCGAGGCGCCCCATCAGCTTGCGCAACGCATCGGCGTTGACGAGGGAGGCCGTCGGGTCCTGTCCGTCGATCGCAAAGCGTTGGGCGGGCGTCGGATCGCCCAGGAAATGCCGGAACCCCGGCGCAGAGGCGAGCGCTCCAGGCGGGCGGGGCGCAACAACCTCGGCTGCCGCACCAGCGCTGGGGGCCGTTCTTGCAAATCCGCCGCCATGCCCTGTCATCGCTTGCGCCACCGTTTGCTGCTGACGTCACGCTGATCGCACCTAAAGCGTGATCCAATCGTGATTTGCCGACAAGGCGCGTGAAACGCCGTCCGGCGAGAGCCTTGCCGCATGCCAAAACCCGTCAATCGCGACCGGCAAACACCTGCAAACGGCTCACGGTGCCATTACGGCGGAAGGCGGATGCTCCCTTCACTGGCCAACGCGCCGGGGAAGGAAAACGCCATGCTTCCGATACAGGTGGCCCTGACGAGCCTGAGCGATAACATCCGGATTAGCGAACTCGCCCGGGTCGCCGCGGCCCTGCAAACCCAGGTGACACGCGACTTCGGCCCGGTCTGGCGCGTGGACGCGACCATCGGCGCATTTCCGTTCGAGCTGATCCCGCCCGGAAGCTGGCCGATAATCGTGCACGACGTGCTGGACGAGCCTGGCGCAGCCGGCATCCATCGCATGGAGACGGACGACACGCCCTATGCGCTCGTCTTGTACGGCGACACGTGGTCTCTCGCCGCCAGCCATGAATTGCTGGAGATGCTGGCCGATCCGTCGGCGTCCCGCAAAATCGCCGGTGCCTCACCGATTCCCGGGCAAGGCCGCGCGGACTATCTGCTGGAGGTTTGCGGTCCCTGCGAGGACATCGCGACGGCCTACAGCATCGACGGCGTCATCGTTTCGGATTTCTGCGCCCCCGACTTCTTCAAGCCGTTCAATGCCGGTGCGGCCCGCTACTCCCTGTCCGGGGCGATCAAGCGGCCCTTGCAGGTGCTTCCCAACGGAAACCTGAGCTGGATCGCATCGGACGGGCTGCTGTACCAGATGCGCGCCGATGAGGACGGCGAGGTCGAATGGCATGGCGGCTTCTCCATCGCCAACCGCGATGGCCAGTCGCTGCGGGAATTCGTCAATGCCCTGCGCCCGGATCAGCAGGAGCAGTTGTCCAACGCGGACATTCCGGCGCATCTGATCGAGGCGGAGGCGAGCTCCCTTGCCGCCCGCGGCACGACGAGCACCCGGTTCCGGGATGAACTGGCATGGCGGTTCGGCTATGCGCCGCGCACGCAGCCCCATCGCTTCGAGATCCCGATCCCGACGATGCGGGACCGCATGCGGCCCATGCCCGTCCCGGTGCAGACCGCCGCGCCGGCGCCGCGCTACCCGGCGTTGGCCGTGGCCAAGTCCTGAGCGGCAGCGGGGGGCGGAGGGCGCCTGACGCGGATTGGCCTACCGGGCGCATGATCGCTGCGGAAACACGCGATCATGCGCCGACGCCTGGTCTGGGCGCGTGATCCGCGCGATCCCGCCTCAGGCGGTTGCATCACCTACAATGTCAGGCCATCCGCGATGCGCTGGATTCCGGACGGCTTGCGGATCGTCAGCCGCTGACCCCGGCTGGCGAGCAGCCCGGCCTGTTCCCATGCCGTCAGGATGCGGCTCGCCGTGTGCAAGGTCGTTCCGGCGATCTCTGCGACGTCCTTCCGCCGCAGGGGAAATTCGATCACGGTACCGTCAACCGTGTTGTGCCCCGCCTGGACGGCCAGGCGCAGCAGCGTGTGCGCGACGCGGCGTTCGACCCGCTGGGTGGACAGTTCCCGCACCCGTTCCTGCACCTCCTTCAACCGCCTGCCAACGATCCCGATGACATTCAGCGCGATCTGCGGATGGCGGCGGATCAACGCAAGAAGCTCGATCTCGCTCCAGCTTACGACGACCGCATCGCCGATCGTCACCGCTTCCGCCGGATAGCGATGGTCGGTGAACAGCGCGACCGTTCCGAACATTTCCCCCGGGCCGATGAGGCGGACCACCACCTGGCCGCCATCGCCGCCCGACTGAGTGATGCGGACGCCCCCGTCCAGCAAAGCATAGGCGCGGTCGGCCGGATCACCCTGATCGAAGATGCGGGTCTCCCTGGTCAGGCGGCGCACGCGCGCGGAGGCCGCCACCTCCCCGATCGCCACGGGCGGAAGATCGAGGAACAGCTCCATCGCGGCAACCGCCCGCGGCGTAAGAAGCGAGGACTCAGTCATCCCCGCATTCTATCGACTGTCGCGCGCGCCTTGCAGGGGTTTGCGCCAGCGCAAACAGGGCAACCGGGCGGCACGCTAGGCTTTGCGCCGGTCCTCCGCGCCGCCTCGCCGCGGGAACCCAGCCCGGGTTCGCCGGGGAGCCGGCCTAACGGAGTCCGCTTAAGCACAACCGCTGGAGGCGGTTCACCATGTACGATGTCATCATTGCCCGCGCGCTGCACGTCCTCGCCGTGGTGGTCTGGATCGGCGGCGTGTCGATGGTGACCTCGGTCGTGCTGCCGGCGGTCCGGCGCGGTCAGTTCGGAGAGGATCGCCTGCGCGCCTTCCAGGCGGTGGAGCACCGCTTCGTCTGGCAGGCACGGACGGCAATTATCGTGGTGGGCGCGACCGGCTTCTACATGACCGCGCGCCTCGATCTTTGGGACCGCTTCCAGTCGGCGTCATTCTGGTGGATGCACGCGATGGTTTGCGTATGGCTGCTGTTCACCTTCATGCTGTTCGTGGCGGAACCGCTGATCGTGCGTCGCTATGTGCGCGCCCGCGCTGCCGCGGACCCGGAGGCGACGTTCACGCGCATGCTGCGCCTGCACTGGGTCCTGCTGGTGCTGAGCCTGATCACGGTCTTCGGGGCAGTCGCCGGCAGTCAGGGATGGTCCATATTCTGATGGGCGCGCGCCGGTGACACCGTCCTGCAATGACGCACGGGCCGCCGATCGAACGAAGCGGCAGGAGGTTGTTGAGGCCGGACAAATTCCTGCTAGTGTACCGTCCAGCATAAAAATAACAGATCGCGGACGGATCGCGTCGTCCGGACGCGACCTGGCTCCGCTGCACAGCCAGCCGGAGGGCTTTAATCCTCGCCTCCACCGGCACCATGCCGGTCTTGCCTTGGCTATGTCTCGCGCTCCACCACGGTCTTGGAGGCAAGCATGTCAAAGTCCGGGAACTACGCGGTCCTGTTTGCCACCACCGGGGCCTTCACGATCTGCTTCGCGGTATGGATGATGTTCGGGGTGATCGGCATTCCGATCCGTGCGCAGCTTGGTCTCGATTCAATGCAATTCGGCCTGCTGACAGCGACCCCGGTGCTGACCGGCGCGGTGTTCCGGCTTCCCCTGGGCATCTGGACGGACCGGTTCGGCGGCCGGATCATCATGCTGATCCTGCTGATCGGCTGCGCGGTGCCGCTCTGGGCCGCATCCTATGCAACCGCGCTCTGGCAGTTCCTTCTGCTCGGGCTGGCGCTGGGACTGGTCGGGGCATCGTTTTCCGTGGGAACGCCTTACGTCGCGCGGTTCTTTCCGCCGGCACAGCGCGGGTTCGCGATGGGATTCTTCGGCGCGGGCACCATCGGCGCCGCGCTCAACATGTTCGTGGCGCCCTTCATCATCGATCGCTTCGGCTGGGAGATGGTCCCGCGCGTCTACGCCGTGGCGCTCCTGATCACGGCACTCGTGTTCTGGGTCTTTTCGGCGCCGGATCCCGGCACCGGCGGCCCGGTGTCTTCCATGGGACGCCAGCTTGCGGTTTTGCGCAATCCGCGTGTGTGGAAATACTGCCAATACTACTCGATCGTCTTCGGCGGGTTCACCGCACTGTCGATCTGGATGCCGCAGTATTTCAAGACGGAGTATGGCTTCTCCGTTGCGCTGGCCTCGCTCTTCTCCGCCTGTTTCTCGCTGCCCGGCGGCGCATTCCGTGCCTTGGGCGGCTGGCTGTCCGATCGCTTCGGCGCCCAGACGGTCACCTGGTGGGTGCTCTGGGTCGCATGGGTCTGTCTGTTCCTGCTGTCCTATCCCAGGACGGAACTGACCGTGCACACCGTGCACGGCCCGGCCAGTTTCCAGATCGCGCTGCCGGCCTGGTTCTTCGCTATCCTGCTGATCGTGCTGGGTGTCGCCTTCGCGTGCGGCATGGCATCGACGTTCAAGTACATTGGAGACGACTTCCCCGAGTCGATGGGCGCCGTGTCCGGCATCGTCGGCATGGCCGGCGGCCTGGGCGGCTTCCTGCTGCCGATCATGTTCGGTGCCATCCTGGACCGCATCGGCGTCAATTCAAGCTGCTTCATGCTGCTCTACGGCATCGTCGCGGTGTCGCTGATGCTGAGCTATCTGACGGAAGTACGGCGAGCGCCGGTGATGGGCGAGGACTCCGCGTTACCGGCAGCGGCTTCGTCACGCTGATCATGCCTGCCAACAGAAGCACCCCCAGCGGAAGAAGACCCAACGGAAGAAGACAATGAGCCATTTTCTGGAACGCCTCACCTACCTGACCCGCGAGCGTGAGCCGTTCGCCGGCGGCTATGGTGAGCTGCGCGCGGAAGACCGCACGTGGGAGGAAGGCTACCGGCAGCGCTGGCAGCACGACAAGATCGTGCGCTCAACCCACGGGGTGAACTGCACCGGTTCGTGCAGTTGGAAGATCTACGTCAAAAGCGGGGTCGTCACCTGGGAAACGCAGCAGACCGACTATCCGCGCACGCGTCCGGGAATGCCGAACCACGAGCCGCGCGGCTGCTCGCGCGGTGCTTCCTATAGCTGGTACCTGTACAGCGCGAACCGCATCAAGTACCCGCTGGTGCGCGGCCATCTGGTCAGTGCCTGGCGGGCGGCGCGCAAGACCATGGCGCCGGTGGACGCATGGGCCGCGATCGTCGGTGATGCCGATACCGCACACGCCTATAAGGCCGCGCGCGGCCGTGGCGGATTCGTCCGCTCGGACTGGGACGAGGTGAGCGAGATCATTGCCGCCGCCAACATCCATACGATCAAGACATGGGGGCCGGACCGCGTCGTCGGCTTCTCGCCGATCCCAGCGATGTCGATGGTCTCCTACGCGTCCGGCTCGCGCTACCTCAGCCTGATCGGCGGCACGCTGCTTTCGTTCTACGACTGGTACTGCGACCTGCCGCCCTCCAGCCCGCAGACCTGGGGCGAGCAGACCGACGTGCCGGAATCGGCCGACTGGTACAACTCGGCCTTCATCATCGCCTGGGGATCGAACGTCCCGCAGACCCGCACGCCCGACGCGCACTTCTTCGTCGAAGCGCGTTACAACGGTACGAAGATCGTGGCGATCACGCCCGATTACGCCGAGGTCGCCAAGCTTTCCGATCTCTGGCTGCATCCCAAGCAGGGGACGGATGCCGCGCTGGCCATGGCGCTGGGCCATGTGATCCTGCGTGAGTTCTTCCTCGATCGGCAGGTGCCGTATTTCCAGGACTACACGCGCCGCTACACCGACATGCCGATGCTGGTGCGGCTGCGCCAGGATGGCGCACGCTGGGTGCCGGATCGCTATGTGCGACAGAGCGACCTGCCCGGCGCACCGCAATCGGACCGCGCTGCATGGAAGACGGTCGCGACAGCCGAGGACACCGGTGCGCTGGTCGTGCCGCAGGGTTCCATCGGCTATCGCTGGCCGAACGAAGGCGAGCCCAAGGGAAGATGGAACCTGGAACCCAAAGATGGTGAAACCGGCGAGGAAGTCCGGCTCGCCCTGACCCTGATCGACAGCCGCGATGACGTGGCGCCGGTTGCCCTCCCCTATTTCGGCGGCAGGCCGCACGTGCATTTCCCGTCGAACGACCAGGGCGGGGACGTCCTGCTGCGCAACGTCCCGGTACGCCGCGTCATGCTGGCCGACGGCGAAGCACATGTGGCAACCGTGTTCGATCTGCTGTGCGCCAATTACGGACTGGATCGCGGCCTGGGCGGCGCCTGCGCAACGTCGTTCAACGACGACATTCCCTACACGCCGGCCTGGCAGGAGGCGATCACCGGCGTATCGGCGGAAAAGGCCATCGAGGTGGCGCGCGGTTTCGCGGCAACAGCGGAGAAGACCAATGGCCGGTCGATGGTGATCATCGGCGCCGGTATGAACCACTGGTACCACCAGGACATGAACTACCGCGGCGTCATCAACTTCCTGATGATGTGCGGAACGATCGGCGTCTCGGGCGG
>DATNEJ010000476.1:0-4230 GCA_035606775.1 Acetobacteraceae bacterium
CTGACGAGTGGCCAGGGTGCCATCAATCCCGATCTGTCGGCGGCCATCACGTATGCCACGAACGAATGGCAAAAGGCGGAATGGACCTCGAAAGATGCCCGTCTGCGGGCTTCGGTCGTCATTCCGTATGAAGACACGCCCACATCGGTAAAAGAGATCGAACTGCGCGCCGGTGATCCGCACTTTGCCCAGGTGATGATGTTGAGCAAGACCGCGGAGCCGATCGGCCAGCGTCGTTACTGGCCGATCTACGAGGCCGCCGCGGCAGCCAATCTGCCGGTCGGTATCCACGCATTCGGTAATGGTGGCTGGGCCAATACCTCGGGCGGATGGGCGAGCTACTACATTGAGGAGATGGTCGGCCACGCGCAATCGCAACAGGCCCTGCTTGCGAGCCTGATCCTGGAAGGTGTGTTCGAGCGTCTTCCCAACCTCAAGGTGGTGCTGATAGAGGGCGGCCTGGCCTGGGCCGCAGCCCTTGGCTGGCGGATGGACCGTCAGTGGACAAAGCTGAAGCGGGAGTTGCCGCAACTGAAGCGGGCACCGTCCGAATATATGCGGACCAATGTCTGGTTCACCACACAGCCGATCGAGGAGCCGGAGCCGCGCAGCCAACTGGCGGAGACAATCGACTGGATCGGCTGGGACCGCATCCTGTTCGCCACGGATTATCCGCATTGGGATTTTGACGACCCGGCACATGCCCTGCCGATAAGAATGGATGAAACACAGCGGCGGAAGGTGTTTCTGGAAAACGCCCAATCGGTCTACGGCGTGGCCTGAGAAAGCCAGCCGGACCTTTATCCGCCGCCGAACGACGCCCGTTGCCGCAGCGAATGCCCCCGAACCTCCGGTTGCGCACGATTGCGCTTGTCGCGGCCCTGAGCCTGGCGGCATGGCCGAACGTGGTGAGCGCACAAGGTTTCGACCCCGCGACCGGCGCTACGCCCCAGACGCGAAGTGCTGTGAACGACGCGCTGCATGCCGCCACGGGCGCTCCCGCGGCAGTCGATCTCGCCGGCGAAGGTCGGCTTCGGATCAGTGGGCCGGAACTATACGTACCGCCGGAACAGGCTCGGCAAATTCTTGCCGCCATGGGACTGGATATCCCGCCCGATCTGGTGGGCGTTGTCATCGGCAGTGCCGCGCTGGACTCCATCGGCGTAATGCGATTCGTCCGCACCGGTTTCGTCAAGGCGGACGATATCGACAAATGGACCGCCGACGACCTTCTCGCCAGCCTGCGGGATGCGACCGCCGAGACCAATGTGTCGCGTGCGGATCACGGGCTTCCGACAATGGTCGCGCGCCGCTGGCTGGAGCCGCCGACCTACGACGCATCGGCACACCAACTGGTTTGGGCGCCGATGGTGGTGCCGGCTGGCGCCCCAAGCGAAACTGTGGTCAGCGCGGTCTATTCGGCGGCCGCATTCGGCCGGGACGGTTACTTTCTGATTCAGTTCGAGACCACCTCCGCCAAATGGGCGGAGCGCACAAAGGATGCCGCTGCCATCCTGAACGATCTGCGCTTTCTGCCGGGGAAAGGGTACCAGGATTTCACCGCCAACGACCCGGTCGCCGCCCATGGGCTTGAGCGGTTGCTCGGGGTCACGCGTTTCCGCTCGAAAAGCTTCTTCGCCGGCTTCTGGCAGTCGGACCTGACTATCCCCGGGATTGCTGGAGCAGGGCTTGTCCTGGGCGCCTTGCTTATCTGGCTTCGCAGCCGCCGATCCTATCGCCGGCGCTGAGCCGCCGGACTGACAGTCGGCAGGATTTCGATCCGCCTCTCGACAGACCTTGCCCGCAACGCCAAATGAACGGCATGGAAATCGCCCGCATTCCCAGTTCGCGCATTGTCGATGTGGCGCGCGTCGCATTCGCGACACCGGACGTCGATTTTCTTTGTTTCGGCGAGTCCGATCAGCCCTCGCCGATCGCCGCACGCGATGCCGCGATTGCGGCGCTGAAGGCAGGCGATACCCGCTATCCGGATGTTCGCGGTGTGCCTGCATTACGGGAAGCCCTCGCCGCTTATCTTTCCGGCTTGCATGCCCGCCCGGTTCCCGAAGAGCGTATTCAGGTCACGGCTTCGGGCATGGCGGCCATCTCCGTCGCGCTCGCGGCAACCGTGCGGGCGGGACAACGCGTGGTGCTGCACACGCCGGCTTGGCCCAATGTCGGCAATGCGGCGCGGCTGCGGGGCGCCATTGTCGAAGAACTCGATCTCACACCGCGGAGGGACGGGGGATTTCGCCTGGACCTGGACCGGTTGGACCTGCTTCTGGATGGCGCAACCGCGTTCATTCTCAACTCGCCCAACAACCCGACGGGATGGACCGCCGGGGCGGCGGAACTTGAAGCGATCTTGGGGATCTGCCGGCGGCGTGGCGTGTGGCTGATCTCCGACGAGGTGTATTCCAGACTGGTCTATGACGGCAGCAGCGCAGCGCCATCAGTGCTGGACCTGACGGAGCCGGATGACCGCGTGATTGTCTGCAACAGCTTTTCCAAAGCGTGGGTGATGACTGGCTGGCGGCTTGGCTGGCTGGTGGTGCCGGCGGGGTTGCATGACGCCTTTACCGACCTGGTGGAGGTGACTCATTCGGGCGTTGCCCCGTTCATCCAGCAGGCTGGGGTGGCGGCGATCACCGATGCCGGCGCGATAGAACACTTCCGCGCCCACTGTGCCACGGGGAGAGCATTGGCCGGTGCGGCTCTGCGAAGCCTGAACGGTGTGCGCTACAGCGAACCACCCGGTGCGTTCTATGCCTTCGTGGGGATCGACGGCCTGAAGGACAGCCTCGATCTTGCGATGAGATTGGTGCGGCGGCACGGGGTGGCCGTTGCGCCCGGAATCGCGTTCGGTGCGGTCGGTGAAGGGCACTTACGTATTTGTTTTGCCCAGTCGGCTGCAACAATGGAGCGAGCGATGGAGCGGCTTCGTCGCGGCATTCGCGCCGAGGTGGGATCATGAGCGGGCCAGTCCGGCATTGCGGCGTCTGCGGTGCACCGGCACGCGCGTCATTCCGCGCGCCTCATCCGGAGATCGCACCGGAACTGGATATGCGCCCCGGCGAGCCCGCGCGTTCTACGTTACCCGATTGGGTCCAGACGTGCAGCCGATGCACCGCGGCAGCACCGGATCTGTCGGTTCTGCCGCCGGCAGCGCGAGCCATCGTCGAAGATCCAGCGTATCGCGCGCTCACCACCACCGTGTCTGCGGAAACTTTGCCGTTCCGTCGATGGGCACTGATTTGCCGCGGCACGGGCGATACCGCCAATGCAGCGGAGGCGCTGCTGCAAGGCGCCTGGGCCGCGGACGACGCGGCCGCTATGACCGATGCCGCCACTCTGCGGCAAGAGGTTGCGACGCTGTGGGGTGAAACCACCGATACAGGAACCGCGCTGCGCCGGCTCGATGCACTGCGCCGAGCGGGCCAGTTCGAGAGCGCGAGCACGTGGGCGGCGACCCTGGCCGCACGGGGGCTGGATGAGACTGCACGGACGATCATCGCCTTTCAGCAGGCGCGGACCGCTCTGCGCGATACTGGTCCGCATCTCATCAGCAGCGCTTTGCCACCCCCGGCGCATGCCCCGCACGTATCGCATGGCAAGCGTCCGTCGCCCGGCTTCTGGACACGCCTGTTCAGGAAAAGCTGACTACACGGCGGAGGGGCGGCGCCTGAGAAAACGCGGCTCCGGTTACCTCCTGAATCCCAAGATACCGACGATCAGCAGAATGAGCCCCGCGGCCGCGTAGCCGTAGGCGACGTAGGGCGGCAACAAGAACAGAACTGCCAAGACGACGGAGGACAGCAGCAGAACCACGCAGACGCAGGCGAGGATAAAGCTCGGGCTCGCCTTAGAGGCGGCTGACTCCCGCACATAGAATCTGACGAGGAAGACCAGAAAAGCCGCGACCAGAGGGATCAGCAGATACGAGGGGCCGTTTGCCATAGTGCCTAGACTCTTGTTGCGCCGAATGTTCCAGGCGACGTACGGGATCACAAGCCTGTTGGATCAACGAATTATACCGCAAGGGTCGCGAAATCCAGGTTGCATCACGGCGACAACTGCGAAAAATCCGCTGGAACGGCCCGGAATTGTGAGATTTTGCATTGCTGTCGGCCGATGCTCCCCGTTAACACGGGATCGTGACGGCGGAGCGGCGAATGCAGCGAGCGTGGTGGCGTGGGGCAGTCATCTATCAAATCTACCCACGCAGCTTTC
>DATNEJ010000509.1:0-11437 GCA_035606775.1 Acetobacteraceae bacterium
TCATACTGCTGGCCGCCCGATACGATCGGGCTGGCGAAGCGGTGATTCAGCCATTTGCGTCCCGCGCCCGCGACGTGCGGCATCACGCCATCAAAGACCCGACGTCCGGCCGCGTCGGCGTTGAAACCGCGATAAACGAAATCCCGCAGGCAGCGGCCGGTCTGCGAGCGTCCCCAGCCATACGCCTTCTCGATCCCCTCCAGCGGCCCCGTGCCATCGGGATTGTATTTCAGGAAACTGACGAAATCACGGACCACCACATGGCCCAGGCCCATCACCTTTGGATCCCGCGCCGTATAAAGAAGCTCGTAGATCCAGCCTGGCTCAAATCCCGCCGGGAAATGGATGTGCCGATCCGACGGAATCAGCGCATGCTCCGTCGCTCGGCTTTCCGCACCGGCACCGGCAGCATCCATGGCGAAGCACCATTGATCGCCGGGAATGACCTCCGGTTCGTCGTAGGGATAGCGGCGACGCGTGAAGATCGCATCCCGCGTATCCATCGAAGCCGTCGGGTAGGAATGTGCGGCCACCCGCCCACTCAGCGGCATGGTTGTGGCACCGGGCGAATCCGGGATGAACTCGACCCGCACACGGCCTGTGATGGGCGCGCTGCCGTTGGTCGCCACCGGCACGTCCAGCACCAGGCGGCCGTCGCCCGGCAGGATGTCGCCTTCCCAGGCCGCCCAGGCGACGGTGTAGCCGCGGCGCATCAGGAACCCGTTGCCGGCGTGCCTCAGCGAGGTCGGGTCATTGCTGTGCGGCGCGTCGTTGAAAAACTGCAGTGCCCGTTTGTGCCCCCGGTTTCCGTAATCAAAGAACAGCCGCCGGTTGCCCCGCTGCATGTCCATCGGCTTAAGGATCATGAAGTCGGCCTCGAACCGTACCAGGCCGTTGCTGTCGCGGGGCGCCTTGTCCAGGTCGACGATGCTGCTTTGGGCGTCGGCCAGCGGATCGACCGCAAACAATGCGCGCCCTGACAGGCGTTCATACGGACCCGTATCGCCGAATCGATACCCGTCGGCGAAGGCCCGTCGGTCAGCAATTCGCAGCTCGATTAGTCTGGTCATCGGCACCCCTCCCTCATGCAGACTTTGCTAGAGCCTGTTCGGCGCAAATGGAAGCACCGAACAGGCTCTATGTCCTTGTTTGATCGCGTGATTCACGTCCCCGGCGGGGCGGCCTGCGACGATCACGCTTTGGTTTGATCGCGTGATTCACGTCTCCGGCGATTCCGCCTGCGACGATCACGCTCCAGGGCGGGAAGGGCGCTTCAACCCCTGTCGTTCAGCGCTGCCTCTATCTGCTGCCGCAACTCGCCGGGGCGGAACGGCTTTCGCACCAGGCGGCGCAGCGTGGTCCCCCTGGTGATGCTTTCGGGGTCCGCGTAGCCGGACACGAACACCACCGCCAGATCAGGTCGTCTGGCCTGAGCAGCCTCCGCGAGTTGTGCGCCGTTCATGTCCGGCATTGCCAGATCAGTCAGCAACACATCGATACCGACGTCATGGCGCAGGGTATCGAGTGCCTCCGCGCCACTGGTTGCCTCCCGCACCGAATAGCCGAGGTCCCGCAGCACGGCCGCGGTCACGACACGCACCGGCTCATCGTCATCCACCAGCAGGACGGTGGCGCCGCTGCCCTGCCCCTCCTGCGTGTCGGCGGCTGGCCTGTCCAACGTGGCAGGCGTGGCGCGCGGCAGCAGCACGCACACAGCCGTGCCTTTGCCGAGTTCCGTATCGATCTGCACCTCGCCGCCCGATTGGCGCGCGGTGCCGAACACCTGTGACAGACCCAGGCCGGATCCCGCGCCGGGGGCCTTGGTGGTGAAGAATGGCTCAAACGCCTTTGCCTTCACCTCCGGCGTCATTCCGGTGCCGGTATCGCGCACGATGATGGCAACAAACCGGCTGGCCTCCTTGCCGTCCTTTCGCGCGGTTTCCGTTGCCGGCTGATTACGCGTCTCTATCGTGACACTCCCGCCGTCGGGCATCGCGTCGCGCGCATTGATGACCAGATTGAGAATGACCAGTTCGATCTGGGTCTGGTCCACCATCGCCGGCGACAGGTCCGGGGCAAGCTGAAGTGCCAGACGGACCTTGCTGCCAAGGGCGCTGTCCATCAGGTCCCGCATGCCTTCGACGACCGCATTGAGGTCCACGGCCTTCGGCTGCAGTGGCTGACGCCGAGCGAAGGCAAGCAGGTGGCCGGTGAGCGTCGCACCCCGGTTTGCGGCCGCACGGATCGCAGCGAGCCGCTCCGCGCTGTCGGGTTGGTCGAACGATTTCTTCCGTTGCAGCAGCTCGACGTTGCCCAGCACCACGGTCAGCAGGTTGTTGAAATCGTGCGCGACGCCACCGGTCAGTTGACCGATCGCCTCTATCCGCTGGCTCTGGCGCAACGCCGATTCCGCCCGCTCGCGTTCGGACATCTCTTCCCGAAGCTGCTTGTTGGCCTGCTCCACCGTCGCCCGCGCTTCCTGCGCGTTGCCAAGCAGCGTCTCGACCTGGCGCGACTGGCGGGCGAGCAGAAGCAGCAGGCCGATGATCACGCTTCCCGCCAGCACGGCCGCGATCACCAGCACCATCGCGTCGCGCCGCCAGCCAACCAGCAGGCGGCCCTCCTCGACGGAAATCATCACCGCCAGCGGGAAGCCTTTCAGCGCGCGGATGGCGGTGATCCGGATGCTGCCGTCGATCGGGCTTTCCATCAGCAGCGTGCCGGCCATCTTGTGCGCCAGCACCTCGGTAAATGGCGGCAGGTCGCCGAAGCTGGTGCCGATCGCCGAGTCCACGTGCGGGTACCGCGCCAGGACAGTGCCATCGCGCAGATGCAGAATGATCGAGCCGTTTTCGCTGAGTTCGACGGAGCGGTAGAAGTTTTCAAAGAAGCGCAGATTGAGGTAGGCAAGGGCGACACCCTCGATCGTTCCGCTGGCCGAGATGATCGGGCAGCTCATGAGGGAGGTCCAGTTGTTGTCGGCGTCACGGAATGGCGCACTGAACAGCAGCTTCTTTTGAGGATGGGCCTTGTACTGTTCGAGCAGCGCCATCCCGGCCGGCGGGATCATCGCCGGATGCGTCTGCTGCGTTGTCGCATAGACCTTGCCTGTGCTGTCCGCCAGCGCGAGTGCCTTGATCTGCGCGACGCCCCTGATGCGACGCTCCAGGACCGCATCCAGCGCGGCGGGCGCTGCTTCCTGGGCCTCAACCACGCTGCGCAGAACGACATCCACCGTTTCGATCGTGCGCCCTGTCTGCTCCGCGAAGACCATATCCAGGCGATACATCTGCCGTTCCGTATCGCTGATGATCGCGTTGCGCACCGCACCCAGTTGATGGATCGCAGCCACGACGAACACCAGCAGGACCACGATTGCGAGGGCCTGCAACGATCGGCTGACGGAAGGTAATCTGCCCTTTCGCCCTGATGCGAATTTGCTGCGCGCGTTCATTCCGGATCAGGCCGTTTTCGCCCCCTTTCTTATGCGACAAAACAGGGTGTTCGCGCTACCGGCTCGTTAAGCAGTTCTGCGCCAGCGCGTCACGTCACGTTCACATTAGAACAAATGCGGAACAATGCTTTGCCTGGGCAGTCCAGGATGCCCGGATAGCCCAACAGGGATACCCATGCCGACATGCCGTTTCATCCCGGCGGGTACCGCCGCTTTGCTGCGCCCTTCGCGGCCCAGGCGCAAGAGAGGTTCATCAGGAGCGGTGAACCAAGCGCCTGCTCCAACCCGGCCAAATGATGCGGGCCGGTGATCCTGATCGAAAGGGCAGCGAGAGACAGGGCTAAGCGCTACTGTCAGCCGAACACGAACGAGAGGGTAGAGGGGCCGATGACGCATTTCCCGGTGACCGAACACGTCGTGAAGACAGCGCGTCACACCACCTTCTACCTGTCGTGTGGGGCCCAGGACGCGCCGCTGATTGTCTTCCTGCATGGCTGGCCGGAGCTTTCGATAAGCTGGCGGCATCAGCTTCCGGTCTTCGCCGTCCTCGGGTTCCGCTGCGTTGCGCCGGACATGCGTGGATACGGCCGGTCCAGCGTTCACCCGCATCATGAGGACTATGCGCTGGAGCAGATCGCTGGCGACATGATCGAACTGGCGGACGCATTGGATTGCGGCAAGGCTGTGTGGGTAGGCCATGACTGGGGCAGCCCGGTCGCCTGGAGCATGGCAAGCCATCATCCGGAGCGCTGCGCCGGCATTGCCAGCCTTTGCGTGCCGTATCTGCGGGGAGGCTTTGCTCTCCCCAACATCATTCCCCTGGTCAATCGCGCGATCTATCCGGAGGCGGCGTTTCCCGCCGGGCAGTGGGAGTATCAGGCTTTCTATCAGGAGAATTTCGCTGCCGCGTGTGCCGCCTTCGATGCCAACGTGCCCGCCACCGTCAAGGCACTGTTCCGCAAGGGCAACCCGTCCGGCAAGGGCAAACCGTCGCGCACCGCCTTGGTGCGGCGCGACGGTGGCTGGTTCAGCGGCGCCGGCATGGCCCCGGACCTGGCTCTCGACACCGATGTACTGACCGAGGCCGAGTTGGACGCCTATGTGGCGAGCCTGACGCGCAACGGGTTTTTCGGCCCGGATTCATGGTACATGAATCATGCGCGCAATATGGCATTCGCGGCGAAGGCAGCAAATGATGGGCGGCTGGACATGCCGGTTCTGTTCCTGCACGGCGAGTACGATTATACATGTGAAACGCTTGATTCCCCGTTGGCGGAACCGATGCGGCACGACTGCACCAATCTGACCGAGGTCGTGGTCCGCTCCGGGCATTGGATGGCGCAGGAGAACCCTGTCGCCGTCAATGCGGCGCTGGCGCGGTGGATGGCAGTGAAGCTGCCGGACCTATGGCCTTCTCGACAGGAAGCGACGCGATGAAGATCACCAAGGTAGAGCCTTTGCTGCTCGATCGGTTCCTCTATGTCCGCGTCCACACCGATGCCGGACTGATCGGGCTGGGTGAATCCGGCACCTGGGGACAGCTCGAATCCTCGGCTGCCGCTATTGCCAAGTATGGGGAATACCTGGTGGGCAAGGACCCGTTCCCGATCGAGCACCATTGGAATGTGATGCTGCGGGCCAACCACTTCACCGGCGGCGCGATCACCGGCGCGGTATCGGCGCTCGACATCGCGCTGTGGGATATCAAGGGCAAGTTCTTTAACGTTCCCGTCTACGAACTTCTTGGCGGCCGCATGCGCCACAAGGCGAGGCTCTACGGCCATGTCAAAGGACGTACCATCGAGAAGCTGGTCGAAGAGGCGGTGCGCCTCAAGGAGGCCGGTTTCACCGCATTGGGCCATCTCAATCCGCTGCTCGATGAGGATGAATCGGAGCCATACCACAAGCCGCATGCGGCCAAGATCGATGAGGCGGTCGACAACGTGCGCCGCCTGCGGGAAGCCGTCGGGCCGAAGGTCGATCTGTGCATCGAAATCCATCGCCGTCTGACGCCGCCCGAAGCGATCGCCTTGGCGCGTGGGATCGAGAAATACACGCCTATGTTCTACGAGGATCCCCTGCGTCCCAACAGCGCCGATGCGATGGCGCTGGTCGCTCGGCATATCGACATCCCGATCGCGACGGGGGAACGCTTTACCAGTCTGTATCAGTTCCAGGCTCTGCTGACCCGGGACGCCGTGCAGTACCTGCGCCCCGATGTGTGCCTGTGTGGCGGTATTACGGGCGCGAAGAAGATCGCCGCGCTCGCAGAGGCGCACGATGCCTGGGTGGTGCCGCACAATCCGCTTTCACCAGTCAGCACGGCGGCGTGCCTGCAGATCGCAGCCTGCATTCCGAATTTCGCGATACAGGAATACCCATCGCGGACGCCGGACTTGGACGGCGGGACAGAATTGCTTGGCAATGATTTGGCAACGGGACTGGCCGAACAGGAGGAAGGATTTATCGCCATTCCGACTGCACCGGGTATCGGCGTCGAGCTGGTTGCGGACGCCGAAACCCGGTTCCCCTATCGGCCGCGGCCGATCCGAATGCGCCCCCACGTCGATGGATCGGTCGTCGATCAGTAGCTGCCTACACACTCGCCTTGCGCAGTTCGGCCAAGCTACGCTTCGCCGTGCCATCCGCGGCGAAATTCATCGGATCGAGCCAGGCAATCAGCGCATCGCGGCAGGCGGGCCATTCGTCTCCCACGATGCTGAACCAGTCCGTGTCGCGCTGCCGGCCCTTCACCACCAGGTGGCCGCGATGCCGGCCCTCATAGGTGAACCCCAATCGTTGCGCGGCACGCTTTGAAGGGGCATTCAGCGCATCGCATTTCCAGACGAGGCGCCGATAGCCCAGATCGTCTGCCGCGTAGCGCAGCAGCAGAAACATTGCCTCTGTCGCCGCACGGGTCCGTTGCATCCGGGGGCTGAACCAGATGCTGCCCAGCTCCATCGCCGCGTTTTTGGGCTGGATGTTGAGCAATGCGAGCCAGCCTGAGACAACGCCGGTGGCAATCGGGCGAACCGCCCATGCCATCGGGTCATGTGTTGCCGCAAAATCGGCGACATGACGAGCTATCGCGTCGGCCGAAGCGAAGGGACCGACACCGAGATAGGCCCAGCTTTCTTCCGCCTTTTCTCCGCCGGCCTGGGCAGCCTCCCACAACTCGGCTGCATGGCGCCGGTGCAGAGGTTCCAGCAGCGAGTAAGCGCCCCGGATCGGCACGCGGGCGGGCAGCGGCCGGGGGGTAGGGTCGACCTCGGGACCAAGCGGCACTGGCATGGCGGCATCCTCGATTCATGGATACGGTGGGCTTCGTGGCGTCGGCCGACAAGCCACCGCTCCGAGCCTATCGGAGTTGCTATGCAACAAGGAGAACAAGCGATGCTGCGAGGTGCTGTTTTGGCGGCGGTTCTTGCCGCCGGGTTCTTGTCGCCGGCTTTCGCGGCGACGGAGACGTTCCACGCTGTCATGAATGGGAAGTCGGAGGTGCCAGCGACCACCAGCGCCGGCACCGGGTCGGCCACGCTGTCACTCGACACTGCGACGAAGGAGCTGACCTATACCGTAACATTCGACAAGCTGACGGGCCCGGCGACGGCTGCGCACTTTCATGGGCCTGCCGCGAAGGGCGAGAATGCCGGCGTTGTTGTGCCGATTGGCGGTGCCAATCCCACCAGCCCGGTTCATGGCACCGCCACGTTGACGGAGGCGCAGATCAAGGACCTCGTGGGTGGCAAATGGTACGTCAATGTTCACACTGCCGCGAACAAGGGCGGCGAGATCCGTGGACAGGTTGAACACGGCGCCGCACCACGACAGCACGCCTCAAAGGCGGCGACACATAAGTAATTCGACTGCTACGAACCCGGCGGTCAGGGGGACCGCCGGGCGTCGTTCCGCGGCACTGCCAACTGCTACACGGATACCCGCGATGGAATCGGATCGGGGCCATAGCGATTAACCCCCTGCGTTCCCGGGACGAAAAGGATCGCCACCGCAAAGAGCCAACCGACATAGGGGATAAGGGTCAGCAGCATGGCCCACCCCGTCCAGCCAAAATCCCTGCATCGCTGGGAACCGACGGCCCAGCCCGACAGAATGATCGGCAGCGAGAGCAGAATCGCGAGCACCACAACGGCGTAGCTGCCGGTGCCGAGTCCGGTGATCATTGCCACAGTCCAGATAGCAATCATGATGACGGTAAAAAGGATCAGGTAGAATATATATGACTTCCTGTTGCGGCGGCCCGAGAACCTGAACAGGTCTTCCGTGACCGGTTTCGACATTCTTCCCTCCACTGTTCCTGGGTTGGCCCGAAGTTTTGGCACTGTCTCGTAACGAGACACGGACGATGCCGCGCCGGCGCCGCGCCGGTCAAGGTTTATGTTACGGAGAGTTTATGTTAGAGCGTGACCGTCGCAGGCGGGCTCGCCGGAGATGTGAATCGCCCGATCAAACAAAGAATTAGAGCCTGGTCGGTGCGCCTGTTCGCACCGAACAGGCTCCAGGAAAGGGAGCGGCCGGTTATTCGGCTGCGGCAGCCGGGCGCAGCGTCAGCCGGCGCAGCACCCGGTCCACCCACTGCGCGGTCAGCTTTTCCTGCGCGCCGTTCTGGCTGAGCCGGTCATGCAGCGCCGGGAAGTCCACCCGATCCAGCGCCTGGTCCTGATTGAAGCACGAGAACACCACCGACCGCTCCCCTGTTTGCGGATTGACCTGGGGCTGCAGGCACTGTGCGCAAACCTCTTTCATCATGCATTGCATGGGCGAATTGATCGAGCCGATCGCGGTGTGCCCAGCGCGTAACAATGGCCCCAGCACGCCGTGGCGCGCCGCACCGACCGCCTGCATCATCCGGTCCGACCCGATGGCGATGATGTGCTGCGCATCGATCAGGGGGATTGCCTGCGTCCCCAACGCACCGGAGCCGTAGGCAACCATCGCCTCAACGATATTGCCGACAAAGCTGCGGTCGCCGGTGCGCGCGGGGTTGGGCGCGAAGCCGGGCGCTTCGTCGCAGCACCAGACGACGACATCGGCCGCCCTTTCGATCTCCGCAACCTTGTAGCGGTCCTGCATCTGCTTATAGCCGGCGAAGTAGACCACTTTCGATCCGGCGGCGCGCAGTGCGGCACCGATCGAAAACAGCACCGCGTTGCCCAGGCCGCCGCCAACCAGTGCCACCGTTGCATCGCGGTGGATTTCGGTGGGTGAGCCGGTCGGTCCCATCAGCACGACGGGTTCCCCCGGCCGCAGCATGGCGCCAAGATCGGAGCTGCCGCCCATCTCCAGCGCGATGATGCTGACCAGGCCCTCTGCGGGGTCGGTCCATGCGCCGGTCATGGCGAGCCCTTCCATCGTCAGGACGGTGGGGCCAAGACCCGGCTCATCGAGACGCGGAGCCAGCATTTCGTAGTTCTGCAGGCGGTAGAACTGTCCCGGATGGAAAGCCCGGGCGGCCGCGGGTGCGCGCACGACAACTTCGATGATCGTCGGCGTGAGCCGATTGACCGCATGCACGACAGCCCGGAACTCATCCCGGCATCGGGCAATCAGCGCCGAGCCGGAAACCTGCGGACCGGTTTGCGCCGATAGTATGCGCGACACCTCGGGGTAGCCGCGCTTGGCACCGCCCATGGCCTTCACGACGTTGCCGAAGAAGCTGGGATGCAGGTCGCCGAAGAAACTGACGAACCGGCCGTTCTCCGCCTTGTGCATCAGCACATGCGTGACATCGGGCTTGGCAAGCCCGCGCACCGGCGTGACCGGCGTTCCCGATTCATCCACCGCCTGGAAATACCGGCCGTCGAGCTTGATCCTGCCATCCTCGCGCGCCAGCACGGTATTCGGCTGGGTGCCGGCGGCAACCAGGATAGCCCGGGCCGGCAACACCGTTTCGCTCCCGTCCGCTCGGCCGACTCGCAGCCCGGCCGCGTGGCCGAACGAATCGATCTCCACTGCCCGCGGCGTCAGGCCCTCGGCGAAGCGGACCGCCTCTTCCATCGCCTTGCCGACTTCCTCGTGATTCAGCGTATAGGACGGGCTGTCGATCAGGCGGCGGCGATAGGCGATGGTCGCACCGCCCCAGGAATCCAGCAGCGCGGCCAGGTTCGGCGTGCGCCCTTCCGCCGCCGCACTGTCCCGCTCCGCGCGAATGGCTGCGGCATGTGTCAGGAATTCGTCCGCGGTTGCCGATTCCTCGGCATTCCAGCGCGCACGCACCGCAGCCTCACCCTTTTCCGAGACCAAGGTGCGATAACGTGTGGCGAATTTCTCAACCTGCCTGACGTAGTAGGCGAGGCTTTCCGTCGCGGTGTCGATGGCGGTCAGGCCGCCGCCAATCACCACCACCGGCAGGCGAAGCTGCAGATTGGCAATGGAGGATCGCTTTGCCGCGCCGGTCAGTTGCAGCGCCATCAGGAAATCCGATGCCTGGCGCACGCCGCGCGCTAATCCGTTCGGGATGTCCAGCACGGTCGGCTTGCCGGCGCCCATGCACAGCGCGATGTGGTCGAATCCCATCGCCCAGGCGTCGTCCATCGACAGCGTCGCCCCGCCGCCGAACCGCACGCCGCCGAAATGCGCGAACTGCGCGCGCCGTTCCAGCAGCAGGCGGACAAGCTTGAGGTAGTTCTTGTTCCACCGGACGGTGATGCCGTACTCGGCGACGCCGCCGAAACCGGCCATCACGCGGTCGTCCAGACTCTCGAACAAGGCCTCGGTGTCTCGCACCGGGGCGGATGGATCGATGCTCAACGGCTCGATCTTCAATCCATCGATCGCGACGACGGTGTGGCCGTCATTCATCAGGTGATGTGCCAGGGTGAAGCCGGCCGGGCCAAGACCGACCACCAGGACATTGCGGCCGCTCTCGGGGCGGGGCAGGGGGCGGCGCGGATCCAACGGATTCCAGCGCGTCAGCAGCGCGTAGATCTCGAAGCCCCAGGGCAGCGCCAGCACGTCCTTGAGGATGCTTGTCTCCGCCTGCGGAATATCGACGGGCTCCTGCTTCTGATAGATGCAGGCCTTCATGCAGTCGTTGCAGATACGATGGCCCGTCGCGGCCATCATCGGATTGTCTACGGCGATGGCCGCGAAGGCACCCAGCACGCTGCCTTGGGCGCGCAGCATGTGCATCTCGCTGATCTTTTCGTCGAGCGGACAGCCAGCCAAAGTGACGCCGAACGGTGACTTCTGAAACGCCCCCGTCTTGCGATCCTTCAGTCCCTTGCTGCAGGAATCCTTCCCCTGTGCATGGCACCAGATGCAGTAGTTGACCTGATCCAGTGCCTGCTGGGTGTTCATGCCCGCATCAGTCAGGCCAAAACCGTCGCGGTGGCGCCATTCGTGCTCCGGCAGGCGCAGCATCGTCACGCCATGACGTTCGATCGTTTCCACCGGAACCAGATGATTGGGATCGAGGCGATGCGGCACATGGAACAACGTGCCGCCGCGATGGCGGGCCTGCCCGGCGGGCGTGAGCGTCGCCCACGCCGCATAGCGCAGCGCCTCGTCGATTGCATCGGAGGCGCCTTCCACCTCCCACCGTGCGACATGGGCGGCGAAGGCCGGCTCGGTCAACGCTTCGCCGAACCGGGCTTCCAGTGAAGCGGCCAGCGCCGGACCATCGAACGCCGAGGGATCGGAGTATTTCTTCACGGCCTGGCGCTGCACGAACAGCCGCTTGCAGGCGTGGACCGGGTCCAGTTCGTGCGTCTGCCGAGCCAGCGCCAGCAGCTCGGTTTCGATGCCGAACAAGCCGCCGGCGAACGCGTCCAGATGCGGGCCGAGCGCGATGATCAGCGCACTGGCGTCCTTCTCCGCCAGCGTATCCGGAGTGGCGCGGGCCGCCAGCAGGCTGGCGTGCAGCGCCGCGTCCTCCGCCGCCAGCCGGTCCAGGAAGCAACGGTCGAGCCGCACCAATCCCTGGCGGGTGGCGAGTTCGGCAAAGCTGAAGCCGAAACCCAGAGT
>DATNEJ010000553.1:0-9291 GCA_035606775.1 Acetobacteraceae bacterium
GCAAGGCTTGAAATGCGCCATGCCCGTGGGTGACGTGCAGGCCGCCTGCGTGGCGGAAGGGCTGATGGCGATCACCGCCGGTGAGAACGTGCTGCGTCTGGCGCCGCCGCTCGTCGTCACCGATTCCGATCTTGACCAGGCGGTGGCGATGCTGCGGCGCGCGGCGGCCAAGTGCGCTGCCGCCAAGACCCCGGCAGCGGCGCAATGAGCGCGTCGCTCCGGCGCGCGAGTGAGGTCGAGGGCCGGTCCACCGATAAGGTGGCCGGTCCCCGGCACTTCCTCGATCTGCGCGACTTCGACGGCGCGACGTTGCGGCAGATGCTGGACGTCGCGACCGGGTTCAAGCGGGCCGGCGGCGTGACCTCGCGTCCGCTGGCGGGCAAGACCCTGGCGCTGATCTTCGAGAAACCCTCGACGCGCACCCGCGTCTCGTTCGAGGTCGGGATGCGTCAGCTTGGCGGTGAGGTGATCGTTCTGTCCGGCAAGGAGACACAGCTTGGCCGGGGCGAGTCGGTCGCCGACACCGCGCGTGTCCTGTCGCGCTACGTGGACGCGATCATGCTGCGCACCGACCGTGCCTCCAAGCTGAACGAGATGGCGCAGTACGCGACCGTGCCGGTGATCAACGGCCTGACGGAGGCATCGCACCCCTGTCAGTTGATGGCCGACGTCATGACGTTCGAGGAGCGTGGCGGCCCGATCGCCGGCCAGGTCGTGGCGTGGTGTGGCGACGGCAACAACGTGGCGCGAAGCTGGATCGAAGCGGCGGTCCGCTTCGGCTTCACCTTGCGCCTGGCAACGCCGGATGCATTGCAGCCGCCCAGGGAGTTGGTGGACTGGGCGCGCGCCCAGGGCGGCCGGATCGAACTGACGGACGATCCGGAAAAGGCGGTGGCCGGCGCGCGCTGTGTCGTTACCGACACCTGGGTGTCGATGTCCGACGATCCGAACGAAAGCCGGCACAACATGCTCGCACCGTACCGCGTGACGAAAGCGCTGATGGCGAAGGCGGCGGCCGATGCGGTGTTCATGCATTGCCTGCCGGCGCATCGCGGTGAGGAGGTCGATGCCGACGTGATCGACGGGCCGCAATCGGTGGTGTTCGACGAAGCCGAGAACCGATTGCACGCCCAGAAGGGTGTACTCGCCTGGGTGCTGGGCGCCGCGCGATAGGGCGTCATTGTCGCAGACCTGCTCACCGCAGACGTGACTCACGCGATTTGACAAGGATGTGGAGCTGTTCGGTGCCCTTGTCTGCAGCGGACAGCTCTGCGTGGGCTACGTCAGTGTCGCATTCCGAAACGGATTGTGTCTGACCCGCCCGCCCACTGATACCAGCAGCCTGTAGAGCTGACTGGTATGCGCGCAGGGTTGGCGTGGCGGCTGCGCGCGAAATCAATAGGAATACCAGCGGCCCGACAACCGACGAACGAGTCAAGATTTCAGGCCGCCGATATGAGTCCTGCGTCAGGAACACGTGGGGCGGCATGGCACGGCGAAATTCAGGCGTTTCCTCGGTTGGCATAGAGGCCCTCGCTCCGGCACGATTGCGCTCTGTTCGACTCGCGTGCCGTGCGAAACACGGCGCACGCGACCGCCGTAGGCAACAGCAATGGTTGGGACCGCCGGTGCCGGAACAGACTGAGCCAACAGGCGCGGAATCGCCACGCGAACGCGCCAACCGCGCGCAGCTTGACGCGTCCGATCCGGCCGTCTCGGTCTTCGTCGCGGCCTCCGCCGGGTCGGGCAAGACCAAGCTGCTGACCGACCGGTTGTTGCGGCTGATGCTCGCCGGGGCAAAGCCCGAGCGCATCCAGTGTCTGACATTCACCAAGGCCGCGGCGGCCGAAATGGCGCTGCGGCTCCAGCGCACGCTTGGCCGCTGGGTGACACTGCCGCAAGACGAACTGGCGAAAGAACTCGCCAGCCTGCGCATCGAGCCGACAGACGAAACCTGCCGGAAGGCACGGGCCTTGTTTGCCCAGGTGCTGGACCTGCCCGGCGGCATGCGCATCGGCACGATCCACGCCTTCAGCCAGTCGTTGCTTCGCCGCTTTCCGCTCGAGGCGTCGATCTCGCCGCATTTCCAGCTTGTCGACGAACGGGACGCGAAGGATGCGTTGACAGAAGCACGCGAGAGCATGCTTGCGGGCGCCAATACGCCTGCGTTGCAAGAGGCGCTTAGCCTGCTGGCCGGCCTCACTTCCGCCGACCAGTTCGGGCAGCATGTCGCGACATTGGAAAGCGACCGCGATCGGCTGGCACGGGCGCTCGCGCTGGGCCCGGATCTGCAGGCGGCGCAGCGGCGCGCCCTGGGCGTCACCGCCGCCGGCGAGTCGGAAATCATCGCCGAGGCGATGCATTGGAGCAGCGAGCGCGCGCTGCGCGAGGCGGCGTTGCAGGTCCAGGCAAAGGGTTCGCCGTCTGTCGCCGAACGCGCCAGTCAGATCCTGGACTGGCTTGGGCTGACCGAGGAAGACCGAAAGCAGCATTGGGATGCCTGGCGAACGCTGTTTTTTTCCAAGAGCGGCCCGCGGGCACGAAGTGCGTTCCTCAATCCGAAACTTGCCGCGACAGATCCCGAACTGGCAGCACCGTTCCTGGCCGAAATCGAGCGGATCGAAGCGGTCGAGGATTCCTGCCGAGCGGTGCGGCTGGCGGCGATCTCGGCCGCTCTTGTCACGCTGGCTACGCCCGTCCTGGCGAGCTACGCCGCGCACAAGGCGCAGGCCGGGTTGCTGGATTATGAAGACCTGATCGGCCGCACCTCCGCGCTGCTGGTCGATCCCGGCGCGGCGTGGGTGCTCTACAAGCTCGATGGCGGACTGGACCATCTTCTGCTGGACGAAGTGCAGGACACCGCACCCGAGCAATGGCGCATTGCCCATGCGCTGACCGCGGAGTTTTTTTCCGGTGCCGGTGCCCGCGATACGCCGCGCAGCGTGTTCGCCGTCGGCGACCGCAAGCAGTCCATCTACTCGTTTCAGGGCGCGGACGCGGAGGAGTTCACCCGGTCCCGAGGGTTGCTGGCCAGGCGCGTGCAGGATGCCGGCGAACCCTGGCTGGAGACGGGCCTCGACGTGTCCTTCCGCTCAACCCGGCCGGTGCTGGCCCTGGTTGATGCGGTGTTCGCCGATCCGACCGCCGCGGCGGGCGTGGTTGCTCCCGGCGAGGCGCTTGCGCATTACGCCGACCGGGGCGGTCACGCCGGGGCCGTCGAGTTGTGGCCGCTGGCGCCACGGCCTGATCCGCTGGCCCCGCTTCCGTGGACGGTGCCTGAGCGCAACCAGGGACTCACCTCGGCGCCGCAGCGCCTGGCCGATGCCCTGGCGCGCTGGATCCGCAACCAGACGGACGGTTCGGTAGTGCTGGAAAGCAAGGGACGTCCTCTTGCGGCCGGGGACGTGATGGTCCTGGTCCGTCGTCGGCAGGGCTTCGCCTCGGCCCTGGTGCGCGCGCTGAAAGCCCAGGGCGTTCCGGTCGCCGGCCTGGACCGCCTCGTGCTGACCGAGCAGCCGGCCGTGCAGGACCTGATGGCGCTCGCGGACTCGCTGCTGATGCCACAGGACGACCTGACCTTCGCCTGCGTGCTGACCAGCCCACTCGGCGGCCTCGACGACGGCGATCTGATGGACCTGGCGATGGACCGTCCCGGCCCGCTTTGGGAGGCGCTGCGCGACCGCGCCACCGAAAAACCCGCGTGGCAGCAGGCCTGGAACTTCTTTTCCACCTTGCTTGCGCGGGTCGACTACGTGACCCCCTACGCCTTGCTGGCCGAGGCGCTTGGCTCCCTTGGCGGCAGGGCGCGGCTGCTGGCCAGGCTTGGTCCGGAAGCGGCGGAGCCGGTGGACGAACTGCTGAACGCCGCCCTGGACTACGTGCGCATCCATCCGCCGTCACTCCAAGGGTTCCTGCACTGGTTTCGCCGTTCGGCCGCGGAGGTGAAGCGGGAGCCGGAAGGCGCCGGCAACAGCGTCAGGGTCATGACCGTGCACGGCGCCAAGGGCTTGCAGGCGCCGCTGGTCATCCTGCCCGACACCACCGCCCTGCCGCCGGATAACGACAGCATCCTTTGGATGCTCGATCCGGCCACGGGAACCGAGGTGCCTTTGTGGGCAGGCAACGTGGCTCATCGCTGCGCCAAGGTCGTTCACCTGCGGGAGGCGATCCGGCGGCGGAAGATGGAGGAGCACAACCGGCTGCTCTACGTCGCGCTCACCCGGGCGGAAGACCGCCTGCTGGTCTGCGGATGGCAGGGCAGGAACGACCCCCCGGAGGACTGCTGGTACGAAGCGGTCAGGCGCGGCTTTGCCGCAGTGCCGGCCGAACGGTCCGCCTTCGCCGAGTGGGACGGGGAGGTCCAGCGGTTCCGGACGGAACAGCGTGCCGTGCCGGAGGTCGGCAAGGTCTCGCTGCAAGCCTCGGCCGAGGCGGGCCTGCCGCCCTGGATCGGCCGCGCCCCCGATTGGCGGACGGCGCCGCCTGCCCCCGAACCGGCGCGGCCGCGGCCGCTGGCGCCGAGCAGGCCGGAAGGCGTGGAACTGGGACCGGTGCCGCCGTCAGCCTCGCCATTGGTTCGGCAGGGTGCCGGCGGGCGCGGGCTGTTCCGCGGTGAGGTTGTTCATGCGCTTCTGGAGCACCTTCCGGCCCTGCCGGCGGCGGAGTGGCCCGCCGCAGCACGCCGGTACCTGGAACGGTCAGGCAGCGGGAACGGCGAGACCGGCGGGCTTACCGCGCCAGAGATCGAGGTGACGATCCAGGAGGTGCTGGGCGTTCTGCGGCATCCCGATCTGGCACCGCTGTTTGGTCCGGAGGGACGCGCCGAGGTGCCGCTGACCGGCGTGGTCGGCCATGCGGTGATCGGCGGGGTAGTGGACCGGCTGGCTGTCCTTCCCGACTCTGTCCTGGTCGCGGACTTCAAGACCAACCGGCGCCCGCCGGCCCGGGTCATCGACACCCCGGTCCTGTATCTGCGCCAGATGTCCAGCTATCGCGCCGTCCTGCGGATCATCTTTCCCGATCGGCCTGTGCGCTGCGCTTTGGTGTGGACTGCCGGCATGCAGGTGGCGGTTCTGCCGGACGCGCTGCTCGATAAGCACGATCCCAGCCATGAAGTAGCCGCTGCTTGACCGGCCCCGACCCTGGCACCACGTTGGCCGCAACCGAATCCATGAGGCGCATGCAATGAGCACGAACACCAAGCCGGTGACCGACAAGAGTTTCGCAACAGACGTGGTTGAGGCCAGCAAAACCGGCCCCGTGCTGGTGGATTTCTGGGCGGAGTGGTGTGGGCCATGCAAGATGATCGCGCCGGCGCTGGATGAGTTGGCGGGTGAATTTGCCGGCAAGCTGACGGTGGCCAAGGTGGACATCGACAACAACCCCATGTCGCCCAGCCAGTTCGCTGTGCGCGGTATCCCCACGCTGATCCTGTTTAAGGATGGCAAGCCAGCGGCCACCCAGGTCGGCGCGCTGCCCAAGAGCCGGCTGAAGGACTGGATCGCCGGTAACCTGTAGCCACTGTCGCGATCGGCCGGAGAGCGCGGCCGGGAACGGCAGCCGCGGCCGATCGCCGAACGGTTGCAGCGGACTCTGGCACCCCGACCTGAGGACGGCCCGGGCTTGCGTCTGGCGGGTGGTTACGCGGTCGGCGTTCCGCCTCCGACGATCACGCTCCGGTACGAGCGGGATTCTTCAGCGCCATCGTGACGATGATGCGCCCGAACGGAGCGGAACGGTCGATCCTGATGGCGTCGCCAGTCGCTGCATCGGCAAGCGAGGCGACTATTCGCATTCCCAGGCCGCGGCTGGCAGCCGGGTCGAAATCCGGCGGAAAGCCGTCGCCCTCATCCGCGACAGCGATTTCCAGCGTGTCGTCATCGCGGCGCACGACGATGCCGACTCCGCCGCGCGCATGCTTGAAAGCGTTCATTACCAGTTCGCCCGTAATCAGGCCGAGGGCGGTTATGTCATCGGCGGCGAGAAACAGCGGTTCGACACTGATCCGCAGTGCGCGTGCGTCGTCGCCGTTGGGCAAGAGCCCCCTCATTTCGTTGAGAAGGTCGGTGAGATACCGCCCGGCGTCGGTCGCCGCGATCGAGCCGCCATCGTAAAGGCGCCGATGGACGGCAGCGATCGTCATGACACGGCCGGCGGCCTCCTCGACCTGCTGCCTGGCTTCCGGGTTCGACAGTCTGCGCGCCTGCATGGAAAGGATCGCCTGCACGATCTGGAGCGAGTTCTTCACCCGATGGTGCACTTCCTGAATCAGCAGGTCCTTGTCCTGCAGCAGCGCCTGATTCTCCCGCAACAACGCTTCTTTTTCTTCCAGCAGTTGCTCTCGTGCTTCCTGCCGCTTCTGTGCCTCGACGGCTACCGCCAAGGTATTCGCGAGCGTTTGCAGAAATGCCACATCATGTTCGTTGAAGTCGTCGCGGTCAGTGCTGTCGCCTTCAAGGACGCCAAACGGCTCCCCGTCGCCTGACTGGATCAGCACATTGATCGCGCTGTGTATGCCATGGTCCAGAAGGAGTTGTGGTGTGCGGAATCGCTGCTCGCCGGCGAGATGGTTGGACACGACCGATTTGCCGCTGCGAAATGCGTAGCCTGCGGGACTTTGCAGATCGCCGCCCACGCGGGCGTGCCCGACGACACCGTCGCTCCAGCCGACGCCGGCACGAACCACGAATGCCATGTCGCCCGGCAGATATTCGAGAACCTTGGCGAAACAGGCGTCCAGGCCTTCGGCGGCGACCCTGCTGGCTTCGTCCAGGATCAACTGCAGACTGTCGGTTTGCATGGCGACGCGGCCGAAACCGGCGACAAGCGCCTGCTGGCGCAGGCGCAGCCGCAGATCGGAGACGGAGAGACTCATTGTGGCGTTGCGTCCATTTGATGACTGAGCGTCATGAGGCGATGGCTGCCGCCCCCGAAAGGCCGCAATCGGAACGGTTGATATGGCAGGCATCGGTGGCGCATGGCGCAACTATCGCATCTGAAAAGAGCCTGCCAGCGAGACCAGCCGGCGCTCTTCACACCTTTCGGTGATGACGCGCGAATCGGCGCGGCACGGTATGGACTGACGATTCTGCGAGGGGGGAGGTGCCCGATGGGCCGGGTTTCGCTTGCGGTTGTGGGAATCGCCCTGCTGCTCTGCGGCTGCGGCTCGCAGGAGCCGGGACGAGCAACCGGCGGTGCGGCGGCGGGTGCGGGCACAGGTGCGCTGATCGGGCTTGTGGGCGGTCCGGTCGGGATGGTGATCGGCGCAGCGGCCGGCGCCGGCGCTGGGGCGGCGACAGGCGCCGCGGTTGATTCGAAGCATATCGACCTGGGCCCGCCGCCATGGAGTGGAACGCCGGAGTAGCCCTGATCGCTTTACCGGTGGATGTATATTTTAATACGAAACGATAAGGGCCGCTGCGGCCAGGTGATCAGACCTCCCAGTCGATCCAATCGCAGAAGGCTCGACCCATCACCATTTCCAGGTCGGGGCCTTTCAGCCAGGGCAACGCCTCGGTGAACAACGTCACGCACTGGTGCCAGGTACAGTGCATGCGCGTGATGTCGGTGCCCCAGAACATACGCCGCGGTCCGAACGCGTCGAACACCCGATGCAACGCATCGTGCAAGCTATGGAATGGGTATGGATCGAGGGCATAGCCGGCTTGCCCCGTCGCCTTCACGGCCACGTTCGGATGCTTTGCCAAGGCCAGCAACTGCGGCAGGTTGCGATAGGCGGCTTCCGCCCCCTGCGTCGCACGTGGCACCCCCATGTGATCAATGCTGATCTTCAGTCGAGGGTGCCGTTCGGCAATCTGACCAACACGCGGCAGGAACGCGGATGCCTGGAGTGAGACCGGGATGTCCAGGCGTTCGGCCACGGGCCACAGCCAGTCCAACGTACCGTCGTCGGGCCACGACTGCGATCTCGGATCGGAGAAGTAGAACCGAAGTCCTTTCATCCCGGGCCGGTTCTTCCAGGTCTCGATCGCAGCACGCTGCTCAGCCTGGTCCAGATAGAACCAACCCATGATGGCGAAACGATCCGGATGCGCCCGCACCGCTTCAATGGCCAGTTCGTTGGAGTCGGGGTCCCACATCACCGGGTGGATAACCGCGCGATCGATGCCGGCGGCATCCATATCCGCCAGAGCTTCCCCCTTCAGATATGGCGTCTGACGGTGATGTGCCGACGGTTTGCCCTTGGCCCATAGGTGGATCTGTGCGTCAACGATCATCATGGCGGCTGGCTTTCGTTATAGGGTGTCAATCAATGCATCCACGCATATCCCGATCGCAGGGCATTACCTGCCAGACAGAGTGTTGCCATTACCCGCCGTGGTCGAGATGTCCGGCGGCAAGACGCTTCAGCGCGTCATGGATCTTGCGATCAATCTCTATACCTTCGCCGACACGGCGCGCGCGTTCCGCGTAGCCACGCTCACCTGGAATGCGAATCTCTGCTATGCTCGGCTGCCGCGGATTGGCCTTGATCGCACCGATCCGTTTGCTCACTTCGCGTCGATACGCCGCGGGCGACAGGAACAGGTCCGGCTTGAACGCGACGAACATATAGCCGCCGACGACGTCCGCTGGCCGTATCCCGGCGGTCAAGGCGCCGAGTGCATCCATGGCCAGTGCGAGGCCGAAGCCCTTGTAGCCACCCTCCGCGCCACCAAAGGGCAGCAGCGCACCACGACGAGCCGCGACGGCATCGGTGGTCGGCTGGCCATCCGGCCCAACCGCCACGCCTTCGGGGATCGGCGTGCCAAGACGGGCACGGAATTGCAGGTCGGTGCCCATGAACGCAGATGTCCCCATGTCGATGACGAGGGGATCGCCTTCCGTCGGAAAGCCGAAGGCGATCGGATTGGTGCCAAGCGCTGGCTGCGTGCCGCCGAACGGTGCCACTGCCGGCGTCGCTGCGACCGTATGGATCGCGACCAGGCCGGCGCGGGCCAGCATTTCACAATAATAGGCGCTGCGTCCGGTCATCCAGGTGTTGCCAAGGCAGACGATGGCAAGGCCATGGGTCTCCGCACGCGCGATCGTCGCTTCGGTGGCACGATAGGCGGCGACCATCCCCGTGTTGTTGCCGCCATCCAGCAACGCCGTCGCCCCCGTCTCCCGCACCACGGCGACAGGCCGTCGCGGAAGCCGGAAATCGGCGGCATCGACGACGTTCAGAAGTTTCGGCAGGCCGGAATATTCGTAACCGCACAGCGCCGCATCGAGGACGTGGTCCGTCAGTATCCACGCTTCGTCCTTGTCATAGCCCGCGCCACGCATCGC
>DATNEJ010000527.1:0-2964 GCA_035606775.1 Acetobacteraceae bacterium
TGACCGGCGCCGTTGAGTCCGCGACGGGTCAACGGCCCGTCAACCGACCTTAAGACAAAACAGAGGAAGCAAATGGCTGAAGAACGACACACTGGCAATCCAGGCAACTTCGCGGAAGATCGGGAAAAAGCCTCTCGCGCCGGTCATGTCGGCGGACAGCACAGCTCAGGCAACTTCGCCAATGATCGCGAACGCGCTGCGGAAGCCGGCCGCAAGGGCGGTCAGAACAGCCACGGCGGCGGCGGTGCCGGGAACAATCCGGGTAACTTCGCCCAGGATCGCGAGAAGGCAGCCGAGGCAGGCCGCAAGGGCGGCGAAAACAGCCATGGCGGGCGCAGTTAAGCCCCGGATTATTGCGAAGCGATCTTTCTTCACCGCCGCCCGGTAAAGGCCGGGCGGCGGTTTCTTCTATGGGGCATGGCGGCTTCCGATAAGCGAAGCAGCCGGGTGCGACATGCTTGTTCGGTGGTGGTCCGCGCCTTGCTGCGATGCCATCCAACGACCGCCCTCTCGCCATTGCATCGGTTGAGACCATGCTGCTGTCGATTGCGCCTGGATTATGGCTCCCACACGACGGAGCGGTAGCCCATTGAGCGGGCCATCTGTTCAACCCACAGGCGGACGCTGGAGGGATCCGTACCGATGTGGGAATCCGGCAGGGCTCTCTCGTCGGGATCACTCGGGTTCAGCTCGCCCGGGTACTCGGCCTGGAAGATGCCGCTTTCGACTTCGCGCAGCCGCGCATGCAGGGCGCGGGCGGATGGATCGGTCGTGTTCGTCATGGCGGTCTCCTTCGGACTGTGACCCCTGAACGGGCGCCGCGCGTACCGGTTGAATGACTGTGTGCGCGCAACCCGCCTAACCCGCTGCTGTTTAGCTCTCGTGAATGCTCGGCGAAGACACGACGAGCCGACACGCCGAACGAAGCCGAGAGGCAAAGGACGCGAAGATCGATGATTCAGAAAACCTCCTCACGCAGTACGGGCAACCGTGCGGCGGCCGCACGCGATTCCCTTCCGGGACAGCGCGACGCGCTGAAGCCCGGTGCCCTGGGCGGCGTGCCTGTCGATCCGCAGGGCGACGAGAACCGCGATCCGCCACCCGGTGCGCCGAGCACGCCGCCGGGAATCGGACAGTCCGCTTCTTCGGCACCGGTCACCGAACCCTCCGCCGCACCGGCACCGGAGCAGTCCGCAACGCCAGGCGATACGACGGCGGGATACGGTCCGCTGCATGAAGTGCGTGCCACGTTCACCGATTCGGCGCACATGCAGGATGCGGTCAGCAAGCTTGAAATGTCCGGCTTCAATCGCGCGGATCTCAGCCTGCCGGAAGCAAACCCGCCGATCGAACGAAAAACACCGGAATCCGGTGCAAAGGCAGTGGACACGGACGATGACGCACGTCAGGCAAGGACGGTGCAGTCGAGCACGGCCGCGTCGGCTGCCGCCATGGGTGCCGCCGGTATCGCGGTGGCAAGCGGCGGCGCCTTGCTGCCTGTCGTGGCCGCGGCAGTGGCTGCCGGCGCGGTGATCGGCGGCGCAACCTTTTCCATCAGCAAGGCTGCCAGCAACACCGAGCAGCACGACCGTGACGTCAAGGCGGAACACGGCACGCTGATCCTGTCGGTCCGCGCACCGACGGAAGAAATGCGCGCACACGCCGAAACCCTTTTGCGCTCTGCCGGTGGACAGGATCTGCAGTTCTCGTGACGCCCGATCGCGGCGGATGGTCCCGGGTTTGAGCTGATCTCGCATCAATCGCGCAGACTGCCGGTGCGCGTGACCTTGGCATGAGGTGCCGCCTCGTCGCAGGATGCAGGCGTCCCCTTCGCCAAGGAGCGATCCCATGGACCCGACCTTTCTGCCAGCCACCAGACTGGCCGAACTGGTACGCAGCGGCGAAATCGGCTGCCTGGAACTGCTGGATCATTACATAACCCGTGTCGAACGGCACGACGCGCGCATCAACGCCGTGGTGGTGCGCGACTTCGACCGCGCGCGTGCCCGCGCCCGCACACTGGACGGGCAGGCCGACAAATCGGCGCCACTGTTCGGCGTGCCGATGACGGCGAAGGAAAGCTTCGACGTTGCGGGACTGCCGACCACCCGCGGCCATGTCGAGGCGAAGAGCAAGCCCGCCGCCATGTCCAGCATCGCCATCAGGCGGCTGGAATCTGCCGGCGCGGTGATCTTCGCCAAAACCAACGTGCCGGTCGATCTGGCGGACTGGCAGAGTTACAACCCGGTCTACGGGTCCACCTCCAATCCCTGGAACACCGCGCACACGCCGGGCGGATCCTCGGGCGGGTCGGCCGCGGCGATGGCCGCGGGGCTGGCGGGCATGGAGATCGGCAGCGATATCGGCGGCTCGATCCGGGTTCCCGCGCATTATTGCGGCGTGTTCGGCCACAAGCCGACCTGGGGACTTTGCCCGAACTACGGCGACCCGGCCACCAGTTCCGCCGCCGGAACGGACATTTCAGTGATCGGACCGCTGGCGCGCTCCGCCGGCGATCTTGCCGCGGCCATGGATGTGCTCGCCGGCCCGGATCCGGCGGAAACCGCGCTGACCCTGCGCCTGCCGGCGCCGCGGGTGACCGCACTCAAGGAGCTGCGCGTCGCCGTCTGGTCCAGCCAACCGGGGCAGGAAACCGATACGGAGATCACCGCGAAACTCGACGAGCTTGCCGCCGCGCTCGAGCGCCACGGCGTGACCGTCAGCCGCACCGCGCGGCCGGCGCTCGATCCGACGCAGGCGTATCACCTGTATCTCCGGCTGCTGCAGAACGCCTGGAGCATCCGCATGACGGACAGTGCGCTGGCCGAGCAGCGGGCTTATGCGGCGCGTGCGGCGAAGGATGACATGACTGCCGATGCCGTCATGGCCCGCTGCGCCGATATGACGCACCGCGAATGGCTGGGGCTGAATGAGCGACGTCATGTATTGCGGCGTATCTGGACG
>DATNEJ010000537.1:0-21658 GCA_035606775.1 Acetobacteraceae bacterium
CTCCATCAAGCCACCGACCACCACCAGGAACAGCGCTCCGGCAACCACGGCAATCACGTAGGACCCGGTCATCTGGAACGCGACGTAGCCGGCGTAACCGCCGAGCATGAACATCGCGCCATGCGCAAGGTTCAGCACGCCGAGTGTGCCATAGATGATGGTCAGCCCGGAGCTGATCAGCGCCAGAAGCGCGCCTGACGCCAGCCCGTTGAACAACTGCGAGACGAAGTTAGGCCATGTGATCATGCGGATCAGCGTACCGGACGGAGGTTACACAAGGCGACGTCGGATCTTGGCGCAGTATACGGGCGCGCCGACATTTGTGCCGGCGCGCCCGTAGCTGCACGATGACTCAGTCGCCAGTCCCCGTTCCGTGTCAGACGTAGGAACCAAGCTTGCAGCCGAACGCGTCGGGCGCCTGCATCAGCCCCTCACCGGGAACGACTTCGACGATGTCGTAGTAGTCTTCCTTGTTCTTCATATCGCTGGGCTTCTTGCCGCGAACGATAATGACGGGGCGCACGAGCTGATGATCGGCGGCGCGGAAATACACTTCGCCCACGGTGGACTGGACGTGCTTCCCGGCCTCATAGGCCTTGATGACGTCCGGCGGATAGAAAGTGCCGGCGCGCTCCACGGCATCGGCCCACATGGCGAACTCCATGTAGGCGTTGTTGGCGCCCCATTCCGGCTTGTAGCCGTATTTCTTGTCGAAGGCATCGACGAACATCTTGGCCAGCGGATACCGGTCCTCCAGCGTCCACCAGAAATCCGTGGCCGCGTAGACGCCTTCCATGATGTTCGCCCCCACCTGCTTGGCCAGGAACGGAGTCTGGTAAGGAATCACCAGCTTCTGCTTGGCAAGGATGCCGAACTGCTGTGCCTGCTGGATGGACAGAACCGCGTCATGCCCCCAGTTGACGTTCAGCAGCACGTCCGCGCCGGAATTGGCCACGTTCAGCAGGTAGGAGCTGTAGTCAGGCGCTCCGAGCGGCGCCACCTGGTTGGTCACCGTCGTCCAGCCACCCTCCTTGTTCAGGTAGTTCTCCATCGAGTGCTGAACGGTGTGGCCGTATGTATAGTCCGGCGTCAGATACGCGGCCTTCTTGCCTTTGCCGAACTGCTTGACCAGCAGCGGCCCGATGGCGGCGGCCGCCGTCTGCCCATAGAAGCACTGCCGGAAGCCGTAACGCACGCAGTCCTTGCCGGTGGTGTCGTTCGAACCGGACACCCCCGCCACGTACAAGACCTTCTCGCGTTCGGCCAGCTTGTTCAAAGCCACTGCCACCGCGCTCGACGTCGAGCCGGTCATCAGAACAGCCTTGTTCTCGCTGATGAAGCGCGATTGCGCCTGCACGGCGGGGTTGGGCTTCGCCTCAGAGTCGGCGACGCCGTACTTCACTTCCTTGCCAAGGACGCCCTTCGTGGTCTTGGGCGAGATCTTCTTGATCAGCGGGTCACCGTTGTTGATGTGCTCGATCGCCAGCAGGTAGCCCTTGAGCTCATCTTCACCCGAGTCGGCATAAGTCCCGGTGCGTGGCACCGTGATGCCGATGAAGACCGAAGAGCCCGAGGATCCCGCGGGCCACGTGCCGAGCGGAGGACGGTTCTCTGCAGCCCACGTGATGCCGGGGAAAGCAGAAGCGGCAAGTAGACCGCCACCCGCCTGCAGTACGGTCCGCCGGGTCGCCTTGATCATGTTATCTGACGTCATGGTGCCTCCCTCTGTCTGGCGGACAAACCGGGCCACGTTGATGCAGCGCGCCGCGCATCGGCCCGCTACAACAGCGCTTCCCGCTCGCCCGCCCCTTATTCTCTTGCCGGCCGCGCGGCTTGTTCCGCGCTGGCCACCTGTGTCGTAATGCAATGCTAATAAGGGTGCTACGTCCAAGGTATTAGACTTTCGTCTAGGGTCGCCGCCCGGTAGGCAGGGCCACGCCCGGTGCCTATTATCCCTTGGCAACTCTTCGCATTTTGTGGGGAACCACGATGGCGGCCTTCCGCCTCGTCATCGCCGACGACCATCCTCTGTTTCGCGACGCGCTCCGCCTGGCGGTTTCCCAGACGGTCGCGGACGCCGACATCGCCGAAGCGGACTCCTTCGACAGTCTCTGTGCCCGCCTGAAGGCCACACCCGACGCCGACCTCGTCCTGCTCGACCTCAACATGCCCGGCATGCTCGGCTTTTCCGGCCTGCTCTACCTGCGCGCCGAATTTGCCGCAGTGCCAGTCGTTGTGATCTCAGCCAATGAGAAAGCCAGCGTGATGCGGCGCGCGCTCGATCTGGGCGCCGTCGGGTACATCCCGAAATCCACCGCGGCCAGCGAAATACGCAATGCCCTGCGCGCCCTGCTCGCCGGAGAGACCTGGCTGCCCGCGACGCTCTACCCGCAGGCGCCGGACACACGCAGCGCCACGTTGGCGGCGCTGCTGAACACGCTGACGCCGCAGCAGACGCGCGTTCTGATGCTGCTGAGCGATGGTCTGCTCAACAAGCAGATCGCCTTCGCGATGCAGGTATCCGAAGCGACGGTCAAGGCACACGTGTCCGCCATCCTGCAGAAGCTCAAGGTGGACAACCGGACGCAGGCGGTCATCGTGGCACGCTGGCTTTCGGTCGACAGCGCCGAGACGGAGGCCGAACCGTCGCTCGCGCAACTGAGTGAGCGCCCGGCCCTGCGTTAGCGTCATCAGGGTTTTGCGCGAGGACGGTCGAAGGGGATAGCCTCCAGCACAGTGAAGCGAACGCCGTAACGCCCTGCATCAATGCCGCCAGACGCAGGACGAGGCGCGGACACAGGAGGACCGGATGCCAAGGACCTACGACTATGCCCAATACGAGGGACTGCTGGTTGAACGGCAAGGAAAGGTTCTGACCATCACCCTGAACTCGCCGGAGAACCTGAATGCGTTCAGCGGTCCCATGCACAACGCGATGTCCCGCATCTGGGATGACGTCAACGACGATCCCGAGGTGCACGTCGTTGTCCTGACCGGCGCCGGCCGCGCCTTTTCCGCGGGCGGCAACGTAATCGCCATGCAGAAAAAGATCGACGACCCCGCACTGTGGGATGCCGGCATGCCGGAGGCCCGACGGATCGTGTTCCGAATGCTGGAATGCGACAAACCGATCATCGCCAGGGTGAATGGCCATGCCGTCGGGCTTGGTGCGACCGTTGCGCTGCTGTGCGACATCATCATCGCCGCGGATCACGCCAAGATCGGCGACCCGCATGTCAGCGCGGGGCTCGTCGCGGGTGATGGCGGTGCGCTGATCTGGCCGCAGCTCGTCGGCTTTGCGCGCGCCAAGGAATATCTGTTCACCGGGGACCTTATGACCGCGGCGGAGGCTGAGCGCATCGGGCTGATCAACCATGTGGTGCCAGCCGATCAGCTTGACGAGAAGGTCTACGGCCTGGCGCACCGTTTGGCCGGAGGCGCGATGAAGTCGATCCGCTGGACCAAGCAGACGATCAACATCCCGCTGCGCCAGCTTGCGCACTCGATGATGGACCTCAGCCTCAGTCTGGAGACCCAGTCGAACCTTTCGAAGGATCATCAGGAAGCGGTGCAGGCCTTCAGCCAGAAACGCAAAGCGGATTTCACCGGCGGCTGAGCACGGTCCCGCCGCGGTGCGGCCCTGCCACATGTCACTCCGCGGCCTGACGCGCCGCCATGCTCCTTGTCAGCAGGGCGCGCAGCGCCGCCGGCTTGATCGGCTTGCTGAGGACATGCAGGCCCCGGGACATCGCCGCGGTCTTCACAGCCTCCGAACGGTCAGCGGTGATCAGCATGGCCGGAACCTGAACACCGAAATGCCGGCGCAATACCTCGATACAATGCAGTCCGTCCGCGCCGGCATCCAGATGATAGTCCACCATCATCATGTTCAGATTGCGAAATTCCTGAGCTTGAAGCTTCAAGGCTTGGGTCAGGCCTGACGCGACAAGCACCCGGCAGCCCCAACCTTCGAGCAGGGTCTTCATGCCATCCAGCACGCCCGGCTCATTGTCGATGCACAGTATGGCCGCATCCTCAAGCGCCGGCAGCGCGCGAACCGGCATTGCCACCGGCCGCCAGGCGGGCGGAGAGCCGAACCCGCGCGGCAGCCGCACGGTAAACGCCGTGCCCTCGCCGGGAACGGAGCGAAACCTGACCGGATGATCCAGCACGCGGGCGATGCGATCGACAATCGATAGGCCAAGCCCAAGGCCCTGCTCCGCACCCGGCGCGACCGCAAAGCGCTGGAACTCCTTGAACACCAGGTCCTGCTTATCGGTCGGGATACCGCTTCCCGTATCGCGCACCTCGATAAGGACTTGCGTCCCCTGCCGGCGTGCGCCCATCAGCACCTTCCCGACCGGTGTATAACGAATCGCGTTCGACACCAGATTTTGCAGAACGCGGCGCAACAGAAGCCGGTCGCTGTTGACCACAAGACTCGTGGATACGATGCGCAGCTCCAGCCCCTTCCGTTCGGCCAGCGGCGCGAACTCCACCCTCAACGCCTCGAACAGGTCCCCAAGCCGCATATCCTGACGATCCGGAACCAGCCGTCCGGCATCGAGGCGGGAGATATCGAGCAGAGTGCCGAGGATCTCCTCCACCGCACCCAGGGACGTATCCACCTTCTGTGCCAGCAGCCGGCGCGCTTCATCGGTGCCGCCGGGTACCCGAAGCTGTTGCTCCATCAGGCTGGAGACATACAGCCGGGCGGCATTCAAAGGCTGAAGCAGATCATGGCTCGCCGCGGCCAGGAACCGCGTCTTCCCCAGATTCGCCTCCTCCGCCACAACCTTTGCTCGGCTCAGCTCGATATTCAGCGTGGTCAGTTCGGCCGTACGCTCCCTTACGCGCTGTTCCAGGGATTCATTGGCGGCAGCAAGCTGGGTTGCCACCTGAACGTGCTCGGTCACCTCGGAATAGGTCGTCGCGTATCCGCCGCCGGGCATGAGGTTGGTGCGGGTGTCGAGCACCGTTCCGTTCGGCCGCCGCCACTGAAACACGGTCTCGCTGCCACCGAAGAACAGGTCCAGGCGCGCGGCCACGACCTTTTCGACGTCGCCGGGACCATACTCCCCGCGTTCGGCGTTGAAACGGACGATCTCCTCCAGGGTCACGCCGACCCGAAGCAGCGACACCGGCAGATCCAGCAGATCGCGGAATTGGCGGTTCCAGCAGATAAGCCGAAGGTCGCGATCGAAGACGCTGATCCCCTGCCGGACATTTTCCAGCGTGGATTGGAGAAGGTCCCGGTTGTACTGGATCGCGGTCGAGGCATCGTCCAGGAGCTGCATCGCTCCCTCGATACCAAGATTGTGCCGCTCGAGCGCCAACGCCATGACGACACGCGCCGACGGGGCACCAATCGCGCTCGCCAGCAAATGTTCGGCCCTGCGTACAAGCTGGAAATCCGCCTCGGCGTCACCCGGCCCATCGGGGCCATAGGGCACGCCAAATTCCGCAAAGTTGCGCTGAACACGCTCCGCGCCGAGATAGCGCGCGACAACGGACACCAGCGCGGATGTGCGGATTGAACCGCTCCAGTTCTGCGCGGTGAACTGGCTCTGCGCCCCGTTCGGATCAATGAACGTGTTGGCCTGTATACGCTCGATGACCCGCGCCGCCGTCAGATAGGAAACGGCGACAAAACACCCGACATTGGCCAGCATGCTCCAGAAAACGCCGTGGGTCAGCGGATCGAAGTGGAGGCCGAACAGCTCATGCGGCCGCAGCAGGCCCAGGCCGAAGGGCCCATGCTGTAACAGTTCCAGCGGGGCCCATCCCGATTGCACAAGGGAAGGCAGCAGCAAGGTATAGGACCAGACCAGGAATCCCGCGATGATACCTGCCAGCGCGCCCTTGACGTTGGCGCCATGCCAGATCAGGCCGCCGATCAGCGGCGGCGCGAATTGCGCGATCGCCGCAAAGCTCAGCAGGCCGATCGAGGCGAGCGCGATGGAATCGCCGATCAGGCGATAGTAGCAATAGCCGAGCAGCATATTGATAACGATGGCGGCTCGGCGGATCTGCAGGATCAGCCGGCCCATGTCGCTCCGTTCGGCCAGGCCCAGCCGGCGTCCGTGCAACACCATCGGCATGACCAGGTCGTTGCTGACCATGTTGCTGATGGCGACGGACGCGACGATGACCATGCCGGTTGCGGCAGAAAGCCCGCCGATAAAGGCCAGCATGGCCAGCGTCTCATGGCGCGCCGCGATCGGCAGTGCCAGGACGAACATGTCCTTGTCCACGCCCGTGGGAAATGCGCTGAGGCCGGCAATCGCGATCGGAATGACGAAGATGTTGATCGCCACCAGATACAGCGGGAACAGCCAAGCCGCCTTGCGCAGATCGCGCTGATCCGCGTTCTCCACCACCAGCACATGGAACTGCCGCGGCAGGCAAAGGATCGCGGCGAATGCCAACCCGGTCATGGTCAGCCAGGTCATCCCGTCCACGCCGCCCAGGAATACGCGGCGAAGCGACGGTTCCGCGGCCACCCGCCCCATGAGGTCACCGAGTCCGCCGAACATGCCCCAGGTCACGAAGACGCCAACGGCGACGAAGGCGACAAGCTTGACCACCGATTCGAAGGCGATCGCCAGGATCATGCCTTCATGGTGCTCGGTCGCGTCGATATGCCGGGTGCCGAACAGGATCGCGAACAGCGACAGCAGCAGCGCGACGGCAAGTGCCGTGTAGGCCGATGCCGACTGGCTGGATTGCAGCGGCATCTCCACGGACGGGTAATCCACCAGGACCGCAAAGCTGGTCGATACGGCTTTCAGTTGCAGCGCGATGTAGGGCAGCATGCCCAGGACGGCGATCACCGTGACCGCGGCGGCCAGCAACTGGCTTTTGCCGTACCGCGCCGCGATGAAATCGGCGATTGAGGTGATGTTGTAGCTTTTGGAAATGCGGATCACTCGGCGCAGCAGCGGATAGCCGAAGGTGAACATCAGGATGGGGCCAAGGTAGATCGTCAGGAAGTCGTAGCCTGTCCTGGCGGCGAGCCCGACGCTTCCGTAGAATGTCCAGGATGTGCAGTAGACGGCCAGAGACAGCGCGTAGGTCACCGGCTTGGCCTTGGCCCGTCCCCGCGACGCGGCGCGCCGGTCGCCGTAATAGGCGACGGCGAACAGCAGCCCGACATAGCCGAGCGACAATGCCAGGATGACCCAGCCGCGAGTCATGGCGCCCCCTCCCTGTGGGCGATGCCGGATTTCGTGCGCGATGCAGGCCCGGACACGGTACGCCGCAGCCGCCCAGGCCGCTGCCGGTCAGGATCGCATCGCCTGGACTGCAATGTAACATATTCTTGTCACTTGATGCGCGGTCTGCTGAATTCGCGGGAAGCTCGAGAAACGGGCGACGGCAATCAAATGGGGCAAGCCAGTGACCGGACGGGATTGGCAGGGCCGGGGGTGCGGCAATCCTGCACCCGCAAGCCCGCTTCTCTCCGGCCGATGTGGGCCGATCATTGTGGGAGAGGTTGTACCATGTTCAGCATGACTCGCCGTGGCCTCCTCGCCGGTGCCGCCGCCGGCGCCCTGGCATCGCCTGGGTTGTCCCGCGCCGAGGGAACCGACGCCGTCAAACCCAAGGTCACCGTGATCTCCCAATGGAGCGCCGGCAGCGACGGCGCCGCCATTACGGCGCTCGGCAAGGAGTTCGAGAAGGAAGGCGGCATCTGGGAACACAACCCGGTTCCCGGCTTCACCACCGACATGATGAACAAGCTGCGCGCCCAGATCATCGCAGGTGACCCGCCGGCGGCGTCACAGCTCAAGGGGCCAGAAATCGCCGCCTGGTCGAAGATCGCACCGGTGGTCGATCTTGATCAGGCGGTGCATCAGGCGGGGTATGAGGCTGTGGTGCCGGCCGAGCTGGCCAGGCTCAGCAAGCCGGCGGGCCACTGGATCGCGCTGCCGATCCAGGCATACCGCATCAATACGCTGTTCATTTCGAAGAAGGCCGCAGACCGGGTCGGCCTGACGAAGCTTCCCGCCACGTGGGACGAATTCAACGCGGTCGCCGGCAAGATGAAGGCGGCCGGAATCACGCCCGTGGCCAATGGCGGCATCAAGTGGGACGACGGCATGAAGTGGGAGATCGCGCTGTGCGGGATCAGCCCCACCGCCTATCGCAAGGCCGTGATGGACCTGGACGAGGCGGCCCTGAAGGGGCCCGAGGTGCTCGCCGCGTTCCACCAGACCCGCATGCTCGCGGACTGGTCGGATCCCGGTGCCGCCGGCCAGCACTACAGCACGTTCATACCCCGTTACATGAAGGGCGAGATGGGTATGCTGCTGATGGGCGGCTGGGCGCAGGGCGTGTTCAAGCACGCCGGGTTCCAGTTCAGCGACTACCTGATAGGCCCCGCGCCGCAGAACGATGGGAAGATCGCTTTCGACCTCAACTCGGACGAATTCATCTTCTGGAAGAAGAAGCAGCCGGAGTTCCACGCCGGACAGGCGCTTCTGGCGAAGATCGTCATGCGCAAGGATTTCGGGCCGATGTACTGCACAATCACCGGCTCCATTCCCGTCCGCACCGATACCGACTTGTCCGCACCCGGTTTCAGCGACGGCCAACGCGAAGCAGCGAAGGCGATGGCCGACGCCAAGGCGTCCGACCGCATCGTGCTGAGCCTGGCGCATAACATGGCGCAACCCAACCAGATCACCGCGGCGATGGTGGATGTGCTCACCGAGTTCATCCACGATCGCGGGATCACCCCCGAAGACGGTCAGAAGCGTCTGGTCGAGGCGGTGGACAACGTGCGGTGACGCATGCCCGCTGACGACCCGGCCGGCCCACGGATGAATATGGGGCGCACGGAAGGCAGCCGCGTTCCGGTCGTCCCCCCGGCCTGGCGGCGACACGGGGACCGGTTCCTGCCGCACCTGGTGATCTGGCCACCACTCCTGATCAGTTGCGCGTACGTGCTGTGGTTCAGTGCCTGGACCACGTGGATCTCCTTCACGCGGTCCACGCTGCTGCCCGATTACCGCTGGGCCGGGATCCGCAACTACCGGCTGATGCTGGCAAACCAGAACTGGCAGATCGCCTACGCCAACCTGATCGTCTATGGGATCCTGTTCGTCGTGCTCACGATGGCGATGGGTTTGCTGCTCGCCACGCTGATCGATCAGAACGTGCGCGGCGAGAACCTCTTCCGCTCCATGTTTCTTTATCCCATGGCGGTTTCGTTCGTGGTGACCGGCACCGTCTGGGCCTGGCTGCTCAATCCGTCGATCGGCATCCAGAAAGTGGTGCACGACCTCGGTTGGACCAGCTTCGTCTTCGACTGGCTGATCAACCGGAACCGCGCGATCTATTGTGTCGTGATTGCCGGCATCTGGCAGGCGTCCGGGTTTGCGATGGCGCTGTTTCTTGCGGGCTTGCGCTCGGTTGATGCGGATCTGCTGAAGGCCGCGAAGATCGACGGTGCCGGTGCGTGGCGCACCTATGTTCGGGTCGTCTTTCCCACCATCGGGCCCATCTTCATCGCCGTCATCGTGATGCTGCTGCAATTCGCAATCAAGACCTACGATCTGGTGGTGGCACTGACCGCGGGGGGACCTGGGCTGTCATCGACCGTGCCGACGATCGTGGTCTACGATTTCATGTTCCAGCGCGGTGAATTGGCGCGGGGTTCCGCTGCCGCCGTCATGCTGCTCGCTTCGCTTGCCGTCGTTCTCGTGCCCTACGGCATTTATCGCCAGTGGCGCGATCGCAGGGCCGCGGTCCGTGCCGGCTAGCGTCCTCACCGAGCCTGTGCTGGCCGAATCGCCACGCACGTCCTCGTTCACGCACAACCAGCCAGGGCGACCGCGCCTGGGGATAGCGCGCATCGCGATCCATGCGGTGCTTGTGCTGTTCGCCGTCCTCTATCTGGTGCCGCTTGTCGTAGTGGTGCTGAACTCCGTGCGCAACTCGCAGGACATCCTGCAGACCTCCGTCATCGGCTGGCCGCGCCGACTGGATTTCAGCAACTTCGCCCGGACGTGGAGCAGTTACTGCATCGCCGAACATTGCACCGGCATCCAGTCCTACTTCCTCAATTCCGTGTTGATGACGATCCCAGCCACGATCGTCTCCACGCTGCTGGGGGCGCTCAATGGCTACTCGCTCGCGCTATGGCGCTTCCGTGGTGACACCGTGGTGTTCGGCATCATCACCCTGGGTGTTTTCCTGCCGGAGCAGATGAAGCTCGTGCCCTGGGTGATCGTGCTGCGCGACCTGGGGCTGTTCAACACCATCGCGGGCCTCATCCTGATCCACACCGTCCAGGGCCTGAGCTTCACCACGCTGTTCTGCCGCAACTACTACGTCTCCATCCCGCCGGACCTGCTGAAAGCCGCGCGCATCGACGGGGCCGGATTTTTTCGCATCTTCTGGCGCATCGTTCTGCCGCTGTCGCCGCCCATCCTGATCGTCACCGTGATCTGGCAGTTCACCGGAATCTGGAACGAATACCTGTATGGCGTCACCTTCTCCGCGGGCGACCATCAGCCCATCACCGCGGCGCTGATCGCCCTGTCGGCCCATATCAGCGACGTACCGCAATACGGCGAGCAGAATGCCGCCGTGCTGCTCGCGGCCCTGCCGACGCTCCTCGTCTACCTGCTCGGCGGCCGCTACTTTCTGCGTGGCCTGACCGCGGGAGCCGTGAAATAGATGTCGGCGCTGAGCATCCGCAACATCTGGAAGCACTACGGTGCGCAGCCCGTGCTGAAGGGCATCGATCTCGAGATCGACTCCGGCGAATTTTCCGTCCTCGTCGGGCCTTCCGGCTGCGGCAAATCCACCTTGCTCAACATCATCGCCGGCCTGGACACGGAAAGCGACGGAACGATCGAGATCGGCGGGCGCCAGATGAACGGCGTCGCGGCGAAGGACCGGAACATCGCCATGGTGTTTCAGTCCTACGCGCTCTACCCGTCCATGACTGTGCGCAAGAACATGACGTTCGGCATGGAATGCCGTCGGGTCCCGAAGCGGGAGCAGGCGGAGGCACTGGCCCGCGTCGCCAGGCTGTTGCAGATCGAGGCACTGCTGGACCGCAAGCCCTCCCAGCTTTCCGGCGGACAGCGTCAGCGGGTCGCGATGGGGCGGGCACTGGTGCGTGACCCGCTCCTGTTCCTGTTCGATGAACCGCTGTCCAATCTGGACGCCAAGCTGCGCGTGGAAATGCGCATGGAGATCAAGCAGCTTCATCAGCGCGTCGGTTCCACCATCGTCTATGTCACGCATGACCAGATCGAGGCCATGACGCTGGCTTCGCGAATCGCCGTCATGCAACAGGGAGAAGTTCAGCAGTTCGCCGATCCCGACACGGTGTACAACCGGCCTGCCAATCTGTTCGTCGCCCGCTTCATGGGCGCACCGCCGATGAACACGCTGCCGGCCAGGCTGGCGGCCGCGGACGGCAAGCTGGAGGCACTGCTGGGTGATGGCAGCGTGCGCCTTACGCTGCCGCGATCGCTTGGCAGCGACGCACTCGATGGGCGAGAGATCGTGTTGGGCATCCGACCGGAATGCATCGCCGAACCAACCCGCCAGTTCGGGGATGACGGCAGCGCCGCCACGATGGCGCATGCGCATGTCGAGATGACCGAGCCGACCGGGGCAGAGACGATCGTGCTTCTGCGCCTGGCGGGGCACAGCGTGCTGGCTCGTATCGCGCCGGATATCCGGCTTAGCCCCGGGACTTCGGCGCGTTTCGCCCTGGACACCAGAAAGGTATGCCTGTTCGATCCGGAGACCGAGCGGCTCATCGTCTGAGCACCACCGCTGCTTCATACCAACGGTCATGAAGAATGACCGTTGGTATGAGTCTTGGTTTGGCGCGCCGCCGCCCACCCACCCGGCGCGCGACACCATCCGGCGGAAGGGCTAGAAGAGTCAGCACTTCCGCCGGTTGGTATCAAAGGGGACTCCTGTCATGCCGTCTGACCCGTTGCCGCTGCGCGGCCGCGTCGCCCTCGTCACCGGCGCCGGTCGGGGGTTGGGACGCGCCTTTGCCGAAACGCTCGCAGCGATGGGCTGCGACATCGCGGTGCACGGCATGCGCGAACACGGCCCGGCCGAATATGGCGAAGGCACCACCCTGACCGATACCGCGCGGCAGATCGCCGAAGCGCACGGGGTACGCACCATCCCTCTGCTGGGCGATCTTACGCGCGCCGACCACGTCGCCCGTGTCCTCGCGGCGGTCCACGAACAACTTGGTCCGCTCTATGCGCTGGTGCACAACGCCGGCGGCGATATTGCCGCGGCGGGCGGCAAGCCGGACCCCAACGACGCCATCCGGGTCAAGGAAGCGGATGTGCGCGCGGTGCTGGACCGCAATCTCCTCACCACGATCTTTGTCTGCCAGCAGGCGGCCATCGGCATGATGGAGCGCCGCACCGGCCGCATCGTCACCATCTCCTCCATCGCCGGCTACGGCGGCCGCGCCAGCGGCGCGATCTATGCCACGTCGAAGGCCGCCGCGATCCATTACACGCGCTGCCTCGCGGCGGAGCTTCGGCCCTACAATGTGACGGCCAACAGCATCGCCCCGGGCGACACGCGGACCGGCCGCTTTCTCAACACAAGGCCCGTCGATCCGGACCGGCTACGCGCAGGCGGCACGCTCGAGCGTATCGCGCTGGTCGATGAGGTGGCGCGCGCCGTTGCTGTCTTCGTCGGTCCGACCGGCGATTTCATCACCGGCCAGGTCCTGCGGGTCGATGGCGGATCGCAGTGCTGGCCGGCATGAGGCGCGGGGGATTGTTCCTGCGCGCTGCGCCCGCGCTGTTCGGTCTTCTGGCACTGATTGCCTGGGAAGCGGCGGTACAACTGACCGGCGTTCCGGCTTACCTGGTCCCTGGCCCAATCGCGATCGTTGCCGCATTCCTGGCCGATCCGCTTGGGCTGTTGATGTCGCTGGTCTCCACGCTGGCCGTCACGTTCGTTGCCCTGATCGTCGCCGCGGCGCTGGGCGCGGCGATGGCACTGGCGATGTCGTCGAGCCGCCTGGCGCAGGCCGCGATCCAGCCCTGGGCGGTGGTGCTTCAGGTCACGCCCATCGTCGCCATCGCGCCGCTGATCATTGTCTGGGTCGGCGATCCCTTCACGTCATTGGTGGTCTGCGCGACCATCGTCGCGTTCTTCCCGGTCTTCGCCAACACGGCCGCGGGTCTCGCCGCCGCACCCGCCGACCTGACGGATCTGTTCAGGCTGTATGGCGGCGGACGCTGGCAGACCCTGACCTTGCTGCGCCTGCCCGCCGCCCTTCCCTATTTCCTGGCCGGTCTCCGCATCTCCGGTGGCCTGGCGCTGGTGGGCGCGGTGGTCGCGGAGTTCGTCGCAGGCTCCGGCGGATTTGCCTCCGGGCTGGCCTACCGCATCCTGGAGGCCGGGTACCGGCTGGAGGTGCCACGCATGTTCGCCGCCCTGGTCCTGCTGTCGCTGGCCGGCATCGCGATCAATGCCGGGCTTGATGTGTTCGGACGCATGATTTTGCGCCGGCGTGGCGAAGCGTGAGCGAACTGCTGATCTTCGGCCTTGGCTACGGCGGGACAGCAACCGCTCGATACGCGCGCGACGCGGGGTTTTCGATTAGCGCCACCTCACGGTCCGGCAGACCCGGCTGCATTCCCTTCGATGCGGCAGGGCCCGCGCTCCTTCGCGCCACGCACGTGCTGTCCACCGCGCCGCCGGGACCGGATGGCGACCCGGTGCTGGCCCGCTACGCCGCCGCCATCGCCGCTGCGCCGCATCTGCGCTGGATCGGCTTTCTGTCGAGCACCGTGGTCTACGGCAATCGTGACGGGGCGTGGGTGGACGAGGACACACCACCTGCTCCATCGCAGGATCGCGGCCGCCGGCGGCTGGGCGCCGAACGCGCCTGGGCACGTTTCGCGGCAACCCGCACGGTGGACATATTTCGGGCGGGCGGCATCTATGGACCTGGACGCTCGCCTTTCGACGACCTGCGCGCCGAGCGGGCGCGACGGATCGTCAAGCCGAACCACTGCTTCGGACGCATTCATCGCGACGACCTGGCACGCGCCGTCGCCGCCGCGATGCAGCAGACGCATGCGCCCGGGGTTCGCACCTTCAACCTGGCCGATGACGAACCGGCGGAAAGCGCGACTGTCGTCACCGAGGCCGCATCGCTCCTTGGTGTCGCGCCGCCCGCGCCTATCGCCTTCGCGGACGCGGAACCAACGATGAGCACCATGGCGCGCAGCTTCTGGGCCGAGAACCGCAAAGTCGCCAGCAGTAAGACGAAAGCGGCGCTGGGTATCGACTGGTTATGGCCGACCTACCGGGAGGGCCTGCGCGCCATCCTGGCCGAGGAGCGCTCCCAGGGTTCGGCATAGCAGCGCAAGATCGCGCGGGCGCGACAGCCGATGGTCGCCGTCCTTCACCAGCGTCACCGTCACATCATCGGTCATAATCTGATCGGCGATGCGCAGCGCCATTTCCCAAGGCACGTCCGGGTCGGCCTGGCCGTGCAGCAGCCGGACCGGACAGCGAATGTCGATGGGCTTGCTCAGCAGCAGATGATTGCGTCCATCCTCGATCAGCGCCCGCGTGATCGGCGTCGGCTCGCCATACGCGCTGGGGACATGAAGCACTCCATCCTGCATGAGCGTGGCCCGTTCCTCGAACGTCATGGAATCCCACATCAGCGCCTCGGTGAAATCGGGCGCCGCGGCGATGCCGATCAGTCCTGCCATGCGGTCGGGCCGGGCGAGCGCGGTCAGCAGCGCAATCCATCCCCCCATCGAAGACCCGACCAGGATCAGCGGTCCTGCCGTCTGCTCGTCGATGACCCTCAGCGCATCGGCCGCCCAGGTGCCGATCATACCGTGCTCGAATTCGCCGCCGCTTGTGCCATGGCCGGAATAGTCAAACCGCAGCATGGCGCGGCCACGCGCAGCGCAGTACGCCTTCAGGTACGTTGCCTTGTCGCCGGTCATGTCGCTGCGGAACCCGGGCAGGAAAACGACGGTCGGTCCGGCGCCGCTCAGCTTTGTCCAGGCCAGTTCCACCCCATCTCCGCGATCGAGGCGCCCGGCGGTTTCGGCTTCGAATGTCATGGCTGTCCTGCTTTCCCGGTGCACGGTACCTGTGGCGCGACCCGGCTCGCAAGCATGGTAATCTGCTTGAATGCCGCCTGACCCCGAGTCTCCCCCTGTCGTGCTGCAGGTCCTGCCCTCGCTGGTCACCGGCGGTGTGGAGCGCAGCACGATCGAGATCACTCAGGCGATCGCGGAGGCCGAGGGCGTGGCATTGGTCGCCAGCGCCGGCGGCCCGTTGACGGCCGCGGTGCAACGGGCGGGCGGCCGACACATCACCCTGCCGCTCGCTGCCAAGAACCCGGTCAGCATCTGGCGCAATGCCGCCAGGCTTGCGGCCCTGATACGGGCGGAAAACGTGGCCGTGGTGCATGCCCGCTCCCGCGCGCCGGCCTGGGCTGCCTGGCTCGCCTGCCGTCGCACCGGCGCCCACTTCGTCACGACGCATCACGGCACCTACAGCGAGGGCCTGCCGTTCAAGCGCCGCTACAACGCGGTGATGGCGCGCGGGGAAATCGTCATTGCGGCCAGCCGGTTCATCGCCGGACTGGTGCGGGACCGGTACGGCGTGGCAGGCGAGCGCGTTCGGATCATTCCCCGCGGCGTCGATACCGCCGTCTTCGACCCGGCCGCCGTGTCCGGTGACCGGATTGCGCGCCTGGCGCGGGACTGGCGGCTGCCGGACGGGTTGGCAACGGTTGTGCTGCCGGGGCGGCTCACGACGTGGAAGGGCCAGACAGTGCTGCTGGACGCGGTGGCACGCCTGCAGCGGCGGGACGTCTGCTGTGTGCTGGTCGGCTCCGATCAGGGCCGGCACCGCTACACGGACGAATTGCTGCGGCGGGCTCGGCGGCTTGGCATCGCCGAACGGGTGCGGCTGGTCGGCGAGTGCAACGATATGCCGGCCGCATTGATGCTGTCGGATGTGGTCGTTCATGCCTCGATCCAGGCCGAGGCGTTTGGCCGCGTGGTCATCGAGGCGCAGGCCATGGGCCGCCCGGTCGTGGCCGCCGATCTGGGCGGCCCGGTCGAGACGGTGGAGCATGGCGTGACCGGCTGGCGGGTGAAGCCCGGCGATGCGCCCGCGCTCGCCGCGGCCGTGGACCTGGCGCTGTCGCTGGCCCCGGATGCCCGCCGGCAACTGGGCGCGCGGGCACGGGCGTCAGTGCCGACTGTGAGGGCGATGCAGGAGAAGACGCTCGACGTCTATGAGACTGTGATCGGCGCCGGGACCTGATACGCCCCCAGGGCCGACGGGACCGCCTGGGAAAGCCCTGAGCAGGCCACGGCAGAGGCCCTGGCCGATGGCTTCACAGCCAAGGGCCAACTCGGGTATCTGGTGGCCGGGAAGAGGCAGAGCGAACGGTAGGCCCCGGACAGTGACCGGTGGCCGTCAGGACGCCCTGGGCATCGGGCTCCGGTGGTCCGTGCACCGATCAGCCGGGTTAGCACAGCGGTAGTGCAGCGGTTTTGTAAACCGAAGGTCGGGGGTTCAAATCCCTCACCCGGCATACTCCTCGCCGGACGTCATCATCCGGTGGATCAATCCGCCCTTTCGGGGTACCCGGTGCAAAGCGCGGTGCAACCGCAATCGGAGTCCCGCATGATTCGACGCCATAACTGCTTCCGCGCTTGCACGTGAGCCGCCGCACGTGAGTGGCGCCGGCGAGCGGCGTGCCGACCTGGACCTGCTTCGGGTCGTGCTCTGCGCGGCCGTCATTCTGCAGCATGCGGTGCTGATCTTCGCCGCCGAACCGCGCTATCACGTCAAAAGCCCGGTGCCGTCGGCCTGCGCCACCACGCTCTACGAGTTCCTCCGCATCTTCGCGATGCCGCCCTTCTTCGCCATTGCCGGCTGGGCGGCGGTGCAGTCTTTGCGCCGGCGCTCACCCGCCGTGTTTCTTCGCGAACGGCTGGTTCGCCTGGTGGTGCCGCTAGCGGCCGGCATCGTGCTGCTGGGCCCGATCATCAAGTATATCGAGCTCACGCAGGGCCGCGACCTCAGCCTGGCCGGCTTCCGGCTGGTGCAGCCACTGTCGATGTCGTTCCTCGCATTCCTGCCCCGTTACTACACCCGCATTGTGCTGATGACCTGGTCCCATCTGTGGTTCCTGGCCTATCTCATGCTGATCTCGGTGATACTGCTGCCGCTGGTGCTTCGCCTTGCACGACGCGCACCAGCCGCGTTCGTTCCGAGTGCGGTATTTGTCTACCTGCCGGCGGTCCCCCTTCTGCTGGTGCTGGCGCTGTTCCACGGCTACTGGCCCTACCTGCCGAACCTGCTGACCGACTGGACCAATTTCGCCTACTTCGCCCTGTGCTTCGCCGCGGGCGCCATGATCGGTGCCTGGCCGGGGTTTGAGGTTCGGCTGCAGTCGGAGGTGTGGAAACTCTGCCTGCTGGGTGCCGTCACCTTCGCCGGCGTCGCCATCGTCGGAGAGTCCCTGATCGGGCGAGCGCTCGTGGGCGTGACAGCCTGGTGCTGCATCGGCGCAGCCTGGGGAATGGTGCGGCGCCTCAGGCCGGCACGCTCCGCGACGTTGACTCAGCTCAGCGAAGCAACGTTGCCCGTCTACGTCATTCATCACGTTCCGCTGCTTATCCTCGGCCTGTGGCTGGTTCCGACACAACTATCGGTTGGTATGAAGATCGCAGTAATATCGACAGTGGATGTAATTTTCTCACTGACCTTCTACTGGTGGGCGATCCGGCGATCCAGGCTTCTTCAAATTTTGACCGGCTGCGGGAGAGTCTTATCAAATCCGCGATAGACGACGCCATTCTGCAACCAATTTGTTCACACCCGGACTATCTCGTGATTGGACCGGGCGGCGCTCACGCTGCTAGCGGTAGTTGGTTTCGAACGTCAAATCCGAGAACCAGCGTCGCATGTCGCAGAGCCGACAACCGATCCCATTGCCCAGGGTGCTGAGCCGCGCGGAACTGGACCAGTTCAGCACCGATGGGTTTCTCACATTCGACACCGGAATCAGCGATTCGGAAATCGAAATGCTGCGGCGTACGCTCCTGACGCTGCACGAAACCAACGCGGGGTTTGCCGAAGGGGCCTTGTTCGACGCCATCGGTGTTGACGACGGCAAGGAACCGCGGCGCTTCCCGCAGATCCTCCACCCGCGGTCGTTCGCCCCGCAACTTGTCGATACGCAATTTTTCAGAACCGCCCAGGCTATCGCGGTTCAGTTGCTCGGCGGGCAGGTACGGTTCAAAGCCGATATATCGCTGCTGAAGCCAGCCAATATCGGTGCAGCCACGCCGTGGCATCAGGACGAGGCGTTCCAGGATCCGGCCTTTGAGTATCATGAGTTGAGCTTCTGGCTCGCCCTGCAGCCGACCGACCGTTCCAACAGTTGCATGGAGTATCTGCCCGGCTCGCACCACGGCCCGGTGCTGGCACATGGATTTCCGGGGGGTGACAGCCGCGTCCATGCACTGGAATGCGTGGGAGATTTCGACCGAGCGGCGGCCATCCCCTGCCCGCTTCCGGCAGGCGGCTGCGTGATCCACAATCAGCGCACCTTGCACTATGCGGGGCCCAACCTGTCCGATCGGCCACGCCAGGCCTACGTCGTCATCTTCGACCTGGTACCTGCACCCGCACGCGAGTTCCGCAGCTTCCCCTGGCGAGCCGAACACAAGCCGGCCCGTGTCCTCCGGGAGAAGGCATGGCGCCGGCGGGGCGGGCTGGTAGTCCATTTGTGGCGGCAGCGGTCGCGGATGCGGGTCACCAGCACCCGCACGCTGCTGTTCGATCTGCGGCGGGCGATCAAGGCGTTGCGCCGGATGGTCGCCTGAGGGCGGAATAGCCCAGGATAGCCGGCCCCTCGACGCCAGGGGAGGAACGGGCCATTTAGGCGAGGAGGAGATCCCCGCCGATGTCCCAGGCCCTGCTGCACACCCCTCCTGCCCTGTTCATGCCGCAGAAGCAGCCTGCGAAGCCGCAGACGCGGCGCCTGAGCGTCGTGTCCGAATACCAGCCGTCCGGCGATCAGCCCACGGCCATCACGGAACTGGTGCGGGGTGTCCAGCAGCAGGAGCGCGATCAGGTCCTGCTCGGCGTGACCGGCTCGGGCAAGACCTTCACCATGGCGAAGGTCATCGAGGCGGTCCAGAAACCGACATTGATCCTGGCGCCGAACAAGACACTCGCCGCGCAGCTCTACGGAGAGATGAAGGGGTTCTTTCCCGACAACGCGGTCGAATACTTCGTCAGCTACTACGACTACTATCAGCCGGAAGCCTACGTCCCGCGCACCGACACGTATATCGAGAAGGACGCGCAGATCAACGAACAGATCGACCGGATGCGGCACGCGGCCACGCAGTCCCTGCTGGAGCGCAACGACGTGGTGATCGTTGCCTCGGTGTCCTGCATCTACGGCATCGGCTCGGTCGAGACCTACGCGAAGATGGTCGTGAAGCTGGAAAAGGGCGGGCGGATCGATCGCGACAGCCTGGCGAAGGCGCTGGTGGACCTGCAGTATCGCCGCAACGACACCGCCTTCCAGCGCGGCACGTTCCGGCTGCGCGGGGAGGTGGTGGATATCTTCCCCAGCCACTACGAGGACCGCGCATGGCGCGTCACGCTGTTCGGCGATGAGGTCGAATCACTGCACGAGTTCGATCCGCTCACCGGGGAGAAGGCAGCGGAGCTGAACGACATCACCGTCTATGCCAACAGCCACTACGTGACGCCGCGGCCGACGCTGACCCAGGCGATACGCGACATCAAGGTGGAGTTGAAGGAGCGGCTGGCCGAGCTGACCGCGGAAGGGAAACTGCTAGAGGCGGAGCGCCTGGGTCAGCGCACGACATTCGACATCGAGATGATGGAGACGACCGGGTCCTGCAAAGGGATTGAGAACTACTCCCGCTATCTCACCGGCCGTAATCCCGGCGACCCGCCGCCCACCTTGTTCGAATACCTGCCGGAAAACGCCCTGCTGATCGTGGATGAGAGCCACGTGACCGTGCCGCAACTGGGCGGCATGTTCCGCGGCGACTTCAACCGCAAGAGCGTGCTGGCGGAGTTCGGCTTCCGCCTGCCTTCCTGCGTGGACAACCGGCCCCTGAAGTTCGAGGAGTGGGAACGGTTCAGGCCGATGAGCATGTTCGTGTCCGCCACACCCGGCCCCTGGGAGCTTGAGCGGACGGGCGGCGTGTTCGCCGAACAGGTAATCCGTCCCACCGGCCTGGTCGATCCCATAACGGATGTCCGGCCGGTGGAGCACCAGATCGACGATCTGCTGGCCGAATGCAAGGCTGTCGCAGCGACCGGCGCGCGCGTGCTGGTCACCACTCTGACCAAGCGCATGGCCGAGGACCTGACCGAGTACCTGACCGAGCACGGGGTGAAGGTCCGGTATTTGCACTCGGACATCGACACGCTGGAGCGCATCGAGATCATCCGGGACCTCCGCCTTGGCGTGTTCGATGTGCTGGTCGGTATCAATCTGCTGCGGGAGGGACTGGATATCCCCGAATGCTCACTTGTGGCGATCCTCGACGCCGACAAGGAGGGCTTTCTGCGCTCCCAGACGTCGCTTATTCAGACGATCGGCCGAGCGGCGCGGAACGTCGATGGGCGCGTGATCCTGTACGCCGATACGATGACCCGTTCCCTTCGTGTCGCCATCGAGGAAACCGAACGGCGGCGCACGAAGCAACGCGTGTGGAATGAGGCGCATGGCATCACGCCGGTCTCCGTGCGCAAACAGATCGGCAAAGTGCTCGAAAGCGTTTTCGAGCAGGACTACGTGACGGTCGCTCCGGTGAAAGACACCGGCGCCGCAGAATTTGTCGGCAAGGATCTGAAAGCGGCGATCGACGCTCTCGAAAAGCGCATGCGTGCCGCCGCCGCGGATCTCGAGTTCGAGGAGGCCGCGCGGCTGCGCGATGAGATCAAGCGGCTGGAGGCCCTGGATCTCGGGCTGGAACCGCCGCCAGCGCCAAGCGCGTCGCTGCGGCTGAGGCGCGACCGGACACCGGAACCGATGGGACCGGGCGGTGGCGGCTACGACCCCTCCAAGCGACGCGGACGCGCCGGGCTGCGGCGGCGTGGCCCGTGACTGCGGTTCAGCCGGGATTTCCTCGTCGCGCGGCAAGTGCGCATGATGGCGCGCATGCCTGACCATACCGACATCCCGCCTTCGATCCCGCGCGCAGCCCTGGTCACCGGCGGTGCCCGCCGTCTGGGGCGGGCAATCGCGCTGGCATTGGCCGATGCGGGCTTCGATGTTGCGCTGCACTGCCACACCAGCACCGCCGACGCAAAGGCGACACAGGCGGACATCCGCGCAAGGGGCCGGCGCACAACCGCGCTGCAAGCGGATCTGTCGGTGGAAGCGCAGACCGCTGGTTTGGTGGCGGAGGCAGCCCATGCGCTGGGCCCGATCGGTGTGCTGGTCAACAGTGCGAGCCGGTTCGAGCGGGACGACTGGCGCGATGTCACACGCGCCTCATGGGATGCGCACTTGGACACGAACCTTCGCGCACCTTTCCTGCTGATCCAGGACTTTGCCAAAGCACTGCCGACCAACGCCGAAGGCGTGGTGATC
>DATNEJ010000538.1:0-10687 GCA_035606775.1 Acetobacteraceae bacterium
CCTTCGTATGATTCCCGTTCTGCTGTTTCCCCAGTTCGACCCGGTGATTGTTCAGTTCGGGCCGTTCGCCATCCGCTGGTACGCGCTCGCCTATATCGCCGGGCTGGTGCTGGGCTGGCGCCTGGTGCGCCGCCTCGTCACGCAGGACCCGCGTGTCGCCACGCCCACCCAGGTCGACGATTTCCTTACTTGGGCCACGCTGGGCGTCGTCCTCGGCGGCCGGCTGGGTTACGTGCTGTTCTACCAGCCCAGCGTCTATCTGGCGCATCCAGGGATGATCCTGGCGGTGTGGGAAGGCGGCATGAGCTTCCACGGCGGCATGCTCGGTGTGGCCATCGCCACGTTCTGGTTCTGCCGTCGCAACAAGATCCCGGTGCTCGGCTTTGCCGACCGTGTGGCCGTGGCGGCGCCGATCGGGCTGGGGCTGGGGCGGGTCGCCAATTTCGTCAACGGCGAGCTTTGGGGCCGCCCGGCGCCGGACTGGCTGCCCTGGGCGATGATCTTTCCCCGTGCCGGCATGGTGCCGCGCCACCCGAGCCAGATCTACCAGGCGCTGATGGAAGGGCTGATCCTGTTCGTGGTGATGTTCCTGCTGTCGCGGCGGGAGTCGCTGCGCGCCCGGTTCGGCGCGCTGACCGGCATCTTCCTGGCCGGCTATGCCATCGCGCGCATCATTGGCGAGTTCTTCCGGGAACCGGATGCGTTCCTGGGTTTCCTGGCGTTCGGCGCCACCATGGGACAGATCCTGTCGCTGCCGATGCTGGCGATCGGCCTGTGGCTGATCCTGCGCGCGCGCAAGACGGCATGACCGGCGGCAGCCAGCCGATCGAGCGGCTGGACCGGTTCATGGCGCGGGCGAACAGCGTCTACTACGCCACGCACGATCCGTTCGCCGATTTCGCCACGGCGCCGGAGATCAGCCAGGTGTTCGGTGAGATCCTTGGCCTGTGGGCCGCCGTCGTCTGGCGGGCGCTCGGCAGCCCATCGCCGGTGCTGCTGGTGGAGGCGGGGCCGGGGCGCGGCACCTTGATGGCGGATGCGCTGCGTGCGATCGGCCGGGCGGCGCCGGATTTCGGGGGCGCGTTGCGTTTGCACCTGATCGAGGCCTCGCCCCGTCTGCGCGCCCTGCAGGCGGCGCGGCTTCCCGTCGCGACCTGGCATGAGGGGCTGGACACGCTGCCCGACGGTCCGTTGCTGCTGCTGGCCAATGAGTTCCTGGATGCTCTTCCGATCCGCCAGTTCGTCTGGCGTGCGGGACGCTGGATGGAGCGCCATGTCGGGCCGGATGGATTCGTGGAGATGCCGCTGGCGGAGGCGGGCGGGCGGTTGCCAGGGCTCCTTCCCGGCGTGCCATCGGATGGCACGGTGCTTGAGCACAACGCCGCCGCCCTGGCCTTCGCCACGGCGCTGGCTCGTCGCTTTGCCCACGTGGCCGGCGCGGCGCTGTTCCTGGACTACGGGCCGGCACGGCGCGGGTTCGGCGACAGTTTGCAGGCCATTGCCGGGGGGCGGCCGGCCAATCCGCTCGCGCCGGCCGGCAGCGGCGACCTGACGGCGCATGTCGATTTCCAGGCCGTAGCGGAGGCAGCGCAGGCGGCCGGGGCGCGCGTGCATGGGCCCGTGCCGCAAGGTCCGTTCCTGGCGGCGCTGGGCCTGTTCCAACGCACTAACCGGCTCGCCCGCCATCTGGAACCGGCGCGTGCATCGGCGCTGATGCAGGCCGCGCAGCGGCTGGCGGAGCCGGACCGCATGGGCCGGCTGTTCAAGGCGCTGGCGCTCAGCAGCCCGGGCGGCGCGCTTTTGCCGGGGTTTGAACCGGGGTAGCTGACCTCGGCCGTGGTCGAGCGATCACCCCCCCACGCACCGAGCGAGACCCGCCGACCAGGGCATCAATGCGCCTCTACCGGTGGGGGCCGAGGTCAAGCCCCGCGGCCGCGCAGCGGGGCGCCGCAGCCGCCGGGCTTGAGGTCGATCCCCCACCGGCGGACCATCAAAAGCGCCGTTCGCTGCCCCACATCGAAGACAGACCGAGTGTCGCCCGCGCGGCTCACTCCGCCCGCATTTCCTTGAACACGGCGCAGGCAGTCAGCAGCGCCTCCCGCACCAACGGTGCGCCGACATAGCCGGCCATGTGCAGCAGCGCCTCCGACAGTTCCTCTTCCGTCCAACCCTGGTTGCGGGCGAAGCGCAGATGCAGCTTGAGTTCCGGATCGCGTCCCTGCGCCACGTCGGAGATCACGCAGATCAGCGCGCGCGTTTTCAGGTCAAGGCCAGGCCGCGTCCACAGCGTGCCGAAGATCGTTTCCTGCGTCACCTCGGCGAATTTCTGCATGATGGGATCGCTGTAGACCGCGCTGTCCACCTTTGCGGCATAGGCTTCACCCATCAGCTTGCGGCGCATCGCCCGGCCCTGCTCGCGGCGGCTGTCTTCGGCCATGTGCTGTTTCCCCCTTCGGTTTGCGTCTGGTGCTGTAGCAACCACCGGCAGTCTCAGCCATGGGCCACGCTTTGGCCAGTCGCTGCCGTCGCGCCTCTTGTTCCCGCGAACGCGTGACGGCGGTGCAGGCGGGCATGGTTCGTGTTTGTCATCATATCATCTGCGACAAAGTGAACTAGATCACCGCCGCTCGTCTTGCGGCCCTGTAGGCTGGCCTTGCATTGCCGGGGGAACTGCCGTGGCACTGAGCGCTGCCGATCGACAGCTTTGCGTTGCGCTGCTGCTGGCAGGCCTCGCCGCCATGCAATCCACGATGCACGCGGAGCGGCTTTCCTATCCCGATCTGCGGCAGTTCCTGGAAGCCGGCCTGACTGTCAACGTGTCGCTGGAAGCGGACACGATGGGATACCACCCGTTCGACGAGCCGTTCGGGCGATAGCGCGGTAAGCTGGCTACGAAGGCCAGTCGCAGTGGTACCCGTTCGGTATGGGATGACAGGCGGCAGGCACCGTATTGACAACAGTGGCCACACCCGGGATGCCCGGTACCGGCGCAACAGCGGCGGGCTGACGTGGCGCGCGAACAATCCCACCGCCGCCCACCGGCAACTCGGCCCGGCCGATCAGCACATCCTGCCCATCGGCCGAACCGATCACGGTTCCGGAACCGAAGATCGGCGTGGTGACCACCGGGAGGCGGCCACGCCCCCAGGCTGTCGTGCCAAACGGCGGCACAACCGCGGGCGATGCAGCGAACGGTGGAATCACCGGCGCGGTGAAGGGTGGGATGATGGCTGCCTGAGCGGTGATCGGCGACACTGGGATCACCAGCGGGCGAGCCGGGACGAAGACGGGCCGGGTGCGCGTCACCACGACACGGTTCGGTGTGCGCGCCACCACCACCCCGTTGGCGGTGCGCGTGATCACCACGCGGGACGCCATGCTGGCGTTGGGAACACGCGCGATGAAAACCGTACCCCGGTGCACGCCGACGAAACCTGCATGCGCGTGCCCTCCGGCGAAACCGCCATGACCGCCCGAACCGCCATGCCCCCCGCCCGATCCACCGCCGCGCGCCAATGCGGGCGGCGTCATGCCGGTTGCACCGACAATTGCCATGATAAGTGCGGCCATGATGGCGCGTTGGCGCATGACGGACTTCCTCTGTCCTGGTCTGCGTTGAACATCCCCGATGGCATGATGACGGTTCCTGTACAGCCCGCTGTCAAATGAGCAGGCTGTGATGGTTCGTTGGTTGGCACGCAGCCGAACGCCATGACTATCACATGCTGCATAAGTGTCATTGTTGCAGATGAAGACATGGTTTTTCCTGACGACCGGAAATCTCGGCTTGTCGTGCCGACAGTGGAAAATTCGCGGAACCGTCGCGATCTGCGAGGCTTCCCGTCTCATAAACGACAGTCATCCATGCACATGCGGTGGTATGCAGCGGGCATCTCTGCCAGCGGAATGCGTTGCGATGCTTTTCCCGCCCCGGGCCGAACCGGGGTCCAAGCGCAGGCAAGTCGCAGCGGGCGTCCGGCTACCAGCGGCAGGCGCCGCGTCGTTCGGACTGCGGTACTACGATACGCGCTGGCCAACCCTCATTCGTCCCCGCGTGGAAATTCACCAGAGGCGTCGCCTGAACCATGGCCGCTCAGTCTGTCGGCGACCCCCATATCCATGACGGCGGATCGCTCGCAGGGAAGGAGTGTTCCGAAGCGACATCCACCTCGTCCGACGTATCCATCGAGGCAACCGGTTCGGCAACAAAGGCACGCACCCGCCTGACCACCTCCTCGATCAATATGGCATGGATCGCGGAAAGCCGGCCTTCGCAGACGTCCTCGGCATCGGTCACGCAGGAGCAAAAGGTGTCAGCGACCACACTGGTTGCCATGCCCCGAACCGAACCGGGACATGTGGCCAAGGATTGACGAAGAACATTCCTTGCCGCGGCGTCGAGCCGCGCATCGTCAACCGCGTCATGATAGTCGTTGCTCATCCTTGAGCCCTCCTGGCTGACCCGGGCGATGGGGCTGCTTCAACCGTACACCAGGAACAACTCGGGCGGCGGCCGCCGTATATCAAGGCGGCGGAAGGCAACGACCGCATGGCCTGCACCGGTCGGGAACCGCCGTTTCACCGCCGTACGTCAGGGACATTCCCTCCGCGCAACCAACAAACCCAGCAGACGGACCTTGCGTTCGCCGCCCAAAGGGGCCATTAGGTATATTGTATATGCCTCTTATTGCCCGATGACATGCGGGACGGAAACGCCCCTCGCGCCAGAGCAGCAGTCCAAGAGGTGTCAGGAATGGCAGCGCGTCGTTGGCGAATGTCGGTTCGCCGTTCGGCGCGCCGTGATTGGACGGGCGCATGGTATCGGTTCCGTCATCAGGTGACCGGATCTCCCGCTGGACGCCGACGATCTTTGCCTGCGCCCTCGGGAACTTCCTGCTCGCGCAGCTTCTCATGGTCGCCGGCATCAGTTGGCCGACAGCGCCCGAGACAGGAGGTGCCACGCTCGCCGCGGTGCATCTGCTGACGATCGGATGGATCACGCTGCTCATGTTCGGCGCGCTGTTTCAGTTCGTGCCGGTGCTCACTGGCGGCACGCTGCGGGGTCAGCGTTTTTCCTTGGCAACGCTGCTCCTGATCGAGGCCGGCCTCGCCGGCATGGTCGCCGGATTTTTCCTGCTGGGAACGCCGCCGGCAATTCTGCTGCCGATCGGCGGCAGTGCGGTCATTGCTGGTGTTCTGGCGGGAAGCGCCAATCTCGCAACAGCGCTCACGCGCAAACGCAGGCTGCCGCTCAGCGCACGCTTCGTCGTCGCCGGCCTGATCCTGCTGCTGCTGACCGCAATTCTGGGGCTCGGCTTCGCCCTGGCATTCACAGCGCCGGCTTTGGCCGCGTTGCTTGCCCCGCTCATGGCCGGTGGGATTGCGTATCATATCCTCGCCGGCGTCGGCGGCTGGTTCACGCTGACCGCGATTGGCGTGTCCTACGAGTTGTTGCCGATGTTCATGCTGGCGCCGCACGATCGCGGCGCCTGGGGTCGATCGGTCTTCTGGACGGCGTGTGCCGGACTGGCCGTTGCGTTGGTTGCCGGTTTCGCGGCACCCGATCAATCGGGAACCATTGTTGCCGCGATCGAACAGGCCGGCCGGGTGGTGTTCGCGCTGGCCATCGTTCTCTATCTGATCGACGTGGTCCGCATGTATCGCGGCCGCCGCCGCCGGATGATCGAGTTGCACAACCGGGCAGCAACCGGCGCTTTCGCGAGCCTGGGCATCGCGCTTCTCATCGCTGTCACCGCCTGTGTCCTGGATGAATTGCCGCGCGCCGCCCCGCCGCTCCTGTTCGTGCTGATCTTCGGCTGGCTCAGCGGGCTTGGCCTGTCACAGCTCTACAAGATCATTCCGTTCCTCGCATGGCTGTCGCGCTTCGGACGCCGCCTCGGCGCCGGCCCTGTCCCGCGCGTGCAGGACCTCGTGAACGAAAAAGCCGCCGCGTGGATGTTCGCTGCGTATTTCGCGTCCGTTGCCGTTGCGGCCGTCGCGGCGTTCTTCGATCGTTCGCTGCTGGTGCGCGGTGCGGCCGGCGTGATGTTGGTGGCGACGCTCCTGCTGGCACGCGAATACTGGCGCGCCTGGCAGGGGTACTACGCACACCGGCAGGCGACGGGCAACGCACGCCATGCGCCCCCGTCGCGGCCGATCAAGGACGCTGCCAAAAATCCGGCGCAGGCCACACATGCGTAAGTCCGCTGGCAGAATGAGCGTCGCTCTCATTGCGCGGCGACTTCCGGTCCGACGCGGAAGATGACCAGCATGCAAGCCGATGCCCCCGCCCCGACCGAGGAGACCGTCCGCTCCGCCCTGCACGACGTGATCGATCCGGAACTGGGGTTCAATATCGTCGATCTCGGGCTGATCTACGATGTCTCCGTCGACGGACGGCTTGTCGATGTGCGGATGACGATGACAACCCCGGGCTGCCCCGCGCAGGAGTACATCGTCAATGGCGTCGAACAGCGCCTGGCGCGTCATGACGGCGTGACCGGTGTCTTCGTCGATGTGGTGTGGGACCCGCCTTGGTCGCCGGACCTGATGTCACCGGTCGCCAAGGCACATTTTCGCATCGGCAGGCGTGGCGCATGACGGCGGCACCGCGCAGCGACAACGCGCGGGCGGCCGAATGCCCTGGTTCGGCACCGTCCGGCGCGCACGCCGCCGATCGCCTGACACACAAAACAGGAGCTGCCCATGGCTGAAACCCGCATCCTGGACGTCCGCTCACTCGTCCCTGCGGAACGGCATCGGTCGATCCTTGCGGCCTATCACGACCTGGACGCCGGCAGCCGGTTCATTCTTGTCAACGATCACGATCCCAGGCGGCTCTACTATTGGTTCGAGGCAGAGCATCAGGGCGAGTTCTCCTGGCGCTATCTCGACCAGGGACCGCGCATCTGGCGGGTGGAAATCGGCCGGCCGAAAATGTCCCGGGTGGCCGCACGATGACCTACGTCGTCACCGAAGCCTGCATCAAGTGCAAATACATGGACTGCGTCGAGGTCTGTCCAGTGGATTGCTTCTATGTGGGCGAGAACATGCTGGTGATCCACCCGGATGAGTGCATCGACTGCGGCGTATGCGAGCCCGAGTGCCCAGCCGAAGCCATCGTGCCCGACAGCGACTCCCGCGCACCCGCCTGGACCGAGCTCAACCGGACCTTCGCCCAGCAATGGCCAAACATCACCCGGAAAGGCGAACCGCCGGCGGATGCGGATACGTGGAAGGATGTCGCGGATAAGTTCAAACGCTTCTTTTCACCGAACGCGGGGACGGAGGGTGCATAGAGATTGGACAGGCACGCCGCGGCGGCGGCTATCATCGCCGCCGCACAGGTTTCGAGATGGAACGCATGACCGGCACGGTAATCGCGGTCGCCCGCAGCGGCACGCACACGTTTAGCAAGCCGACAATGTCCAGCATCCGTCTGCTGGCTGGCCTCGGGGTCGAAGGCGATGCGCATCTGGGCGAGACGGTCAAGCACCGGTCGCGGGTCGCGCGCGACCCGACCCAGCCCAACCTGCGCCAGGTTCACCTGATCCATGCCGAGTTGTTTGATGAATTGCGGTCGGCGGGGTTCGCGATCGGGGTTGGGCAGATGGGGGAGAACGTCACGACAGCGGGCCTGGACCTGCTGGCACTTCCCACCGGGACCCGCCTGCGCCTGGGCTCGGATGCCGTCGTCGAAGTGACCGGGCTGCGCAACCCATGCGCGCAACTCGATCGCCTCCGGACGGGACTGATGAAGGCGACGCTCGATCGGGATGCACAGGGAAAGCTGATCCGCAAGGCAGGCATCATGGGCATCGTCATTGCCGGCGGCGACGTCCGGCCGGGCGATCCTATCGAGGTAGCGTTGCCGAATCTGCCTCACCGGGGTCTCGAACCGGTATAGCGCCCGATCACTTGACCAGGGAAAGCACGTCGCGCAGGCGGGGATCCTCGGCCGTTCCCAGCCATTCGAAAACCACCATCTCCGTGGTGACAACCTCCGCGCCGTTGCGCTCCATGCGGCGGATCGCGGTTTCCTTGCTTTCGCTTCGGCGAGAGCCGAGCGCGTCGCGGACGATGAACACGCGCCGGCCGGCACGCAGCAGGCCCAGCACGGTCTGCAGCACGCAGACATGGGTTTCGCATCCGCCGACGACCAGGTCTGACTTGTCGGATATCGTTTCGAGGAATCCCGGCGTGCGGCACGTGTCGAACGTCACCTTGTGCGTCATGCGCCGCCCGGCCGCCTCCAGCTCCGGCACGGTGGGGCCAAGGCCCTTGGCGTTCTGTTCGGTGAACCGGATCGGCACATCGAACATTTCCGCCGCGCGCAGCAGGCGGCGTGCATTGGCAATGACGGACGGACCATCCTCGATCGCCGGCATCAGCCGCGCCTGAAAATCAATGAGCAACAGAGTGGAGGTTTCGCGATCGAGTGCCGGCATGCCGCATGATCCTTCCGTCCGCGGGCGCGATTCTCTTCAAAGGGAGACGCGCTTCCGCCAACCCGCCCGTAACATGCGCCTGTGCGGGGCTGCCGTGCAAACCCTGTATGCGATAACGGCCGGGAAGCTGGCATGCACGGCTTCGGCAATATAGGGAACGCGGGCCGGCCGACGATGACAGTATTCACGCGGCGTGCTACGCCGACATACGGAAACGAAACAGTCCACCGGGCCATCCGTGAGATGTGCTGGCCATGAAGCAGCTCCAGCCCGCCTATTTTGCACTGGTGATGGCGACGGGAGTCCTGTCCGTCGCGGCATGGGATTTTCGCATCCCGCTGCTGGCGATCGCCCTGCTCGTCTTGAACCTGGTTGCCTATGCGGTGCTGGTGGTGCTGACCGTGCTTCGTGCCATCCGCTATCCGCGGCTGTTCTTCGGCGACATGACCGACCATCGGGTGGGGCCGGGGTTTTTCACTGCGGTTGCCGGGTCCTGCATCCTGGGCGTGCAGCTTCTGCTGATCGCGCACAGCCTCGCGGTGGCGACTCTATTTCTATTCGTGGGCAGCGTCTTATGGGTCGGCCTGACCTATACGATCTTTACCGCCTTTACCGTCAAGCAAGACAAGCCGCCGCTGGAGCACGGCATCACGGGCGCCTGGCTGCTCGCCGTGGTGGCAACGCAGTCGATTGCGGTACTGGCGGCGCTGATTGCCAGGGACTGGCTGCAGCCGCTGCGGCTGGAGCTCAATTTCTTTGCTCTTTCCATGTGGCTGTGGGGCGGGATGTTCTACATCTGGATCATCTCGCTGATCTTCTACCGATACAGTTTCTTCACCTTTTCGCCGAGCGATCTGACACCACCGTACTGGATCAATATGGGGGCGATGGCTATTTCCGCGCTGGCCGGCGCTCGGCTGGTCGAGAACACGCCGGACGCGCCGTTCCTGTTGTCGCTGCTGCCCTTCCTCAAAGGATTTACCGTCTTTTACTGGGCCACAGGCACGTGGTGGATTCCGATGCTGCTGGTGCTTGGCGTGTGGCGGCACATCATCCAGCGCTTTCCGCTGCGCTATGACCCGCTTTACTGGGGCGGGGTATTTCCCTTGGGGATGTACGGTGTTGCGACCAAGGAAATGTCTGCCGCGCTGGATCTGCCATTTTTGGCGCCTTTGCCACGTGTGATGTTCGTGGTGGCACTTTCTGCCTGGGCGCTTGCCTTCGCGGGATTGCTCTGGGAATTGCGCAAGGTCTTCGCGTTTTGCCGGCGTTGAACGGGCCGGGAAACCACCGTGATAGTCCCGCGCTACACCGGACAGACACCTGCCGCACAGGCCAGATGCTCGCTATCGATGGCCTCTTGCAAAAAGCTGTCGTCGATGCGCGCCACGAGCGCAAGAAAATCCCCGATCGGCACCTCTTCCTCGGGCAGATATTCGTAGCCCAACGTGTCATCGGGCCGCATGGGCAGGATCGAGCAGCAGCGCACGCCGGGCTGATGTGACCGCACGATCGCACGGAAATCCGTCAGGCTGTGACGGTCGGTGTCGATCTTGAGGGTATAGGAAACCTGGTTCCCCCGTTCGGCGCCGATCCAGTGACGCTCCAGCAGCTGCAGCCACGCGTAGTGCTGTTCTGGCGTCGCAGCGGCTGCAGTGACCAGCCGATCGCCGATGGCAAGACGCTGGATGCGCGGCAGGGTCGGAAAGCCGACGATCGACATGCCGGGATAGGTCCGCAGCGTCCGTATCGGATAGCCGCATGCTTCGTAGGCGGCGAGCAGCTTATCGCTGTCGGCGCACCAGGCGCCGGTTGCGTCTCTGGTTCCCTTGAACTGCACCCAGCGCAGGTATTGCCGCCGCGCCGGCAGATGCGCGCCTTCGGTCAGGCCGAACAGCTTGGACGTGGTGCCGGCCGGCTTGATCGTCGTGACGGTGAACGGCACCGGCAGGCCCAATTCGGCGGCATAGCGCGCGGCTTCTTCCTTCGCCACGGCCGACAGCCGCCGGAGCATCGCCCAGAACGGCGCGCTGCGCGCTTCATCCAGCAGGTCCGGGAAGGCAAATCCGAAGCGCACCCATGCCCATTCATGCAGGCCGGTCGGACCGATGCCCATCCGGTTGGTCCGCCGCACCTCCTCGCCATACAGCGCATCCATCAGGTTGGCGCGCATGAGAAAGCGCACGCCCAGGCGGACGCTGTCCTCCACACGGGCATCCCAGTGTGCGGCGACCGGTTCG
>DATNEJ010000543.1:0-2873 GCA_035606775.1 Acetobacteraceae bacterium
CAGCCGGACCAGCACGAAATCGATGCCATTCAGGGTGGGGCTGCGGGCGCACCCGGGCAGCACCAGCGCCGGCCGCTCCCCGATGCGGGCCAGGCAGATCAGGTTGCCGGGATCGACCGGCATGCCGAAATGCAGGATCTCGCCGCCGGCGCGAACGATCCCGGCGGGACCGACATCGCGCCGGTCCACGACGGCGGAGGCGCCGACGACCAGCAGCAGGTCCGCGCCGGCCGCCACCAGCCCGTCCAGCGCCTTCCCGACCTCTTCCTCCTGATGCGGACAGCGGACCGGCGGTAGCAGCGATCCGGTCAGCGCGGTGATGCGGGCCTCGGTGATCGCGATGGTCTTGTCGATGACGCTGTCCTTCAGCCCCGGCAGCGTCGTCACCACCAGTCCCACCTTGAGGTGATGGAACGGATGCAGGGCCAACGGCGAGGCACTCTGGCGGGCCAGTGCCTCCGCCACTGACAGCACGGTGCCGGGCACCGAGAACGGCACGATCTTGATGGTCGCCACCAGGTCCTTCGGCGCGACCACGGCGTAGTCGGGCAGGGTGCCGAGGGTGATCGACTCATCGATCGTGTTGAGCCGGTTCACCCTGGGGGCATCGACCCGGAGCAGGCCGGGTACCTCGGCCGCGAGGTTCACCCGCCCGGTGCCGGCGCGGGAGCGCGCGATCAGCGGCGACACCAGCGGCGTTGCCATGCGGTCGGCGGCAATGTCCTCCGGCACGTCGCCCGGTTCCAGGATCGCGCAGATCACCTCGGTCCGGCCGGCGGCGCGCAGCGCCTCGATCGCCGCCTCGTCCAGCAGCGAGCCTTTGCGGATCATCTTGTCGGCGACCCGCTGGCTGTGCGCCATGATCGCGCCGCGGGCTTCCTCCAGCGGCGTGAGCCCGAACCTCATACGCTTGGCTTGGGCAGCAGCTTGGCACCGCGACGCACGGCAACGAGTTCGGCGATGATCGACAGTGCGATTTCCGGGGCGGTCACCGCCTCGATATCCAGGCCGACCGGGCCGCGAATACGCGCCAGGCTGTCGTCGTCATGGCCAAGCTCCCGCAGGCGCTTCAGCCGAGCGGCGTGCGTCCGGCGCGATCCCAGTGCGCCGATGTAGAAGGCCGACGATTTCAGCGCGCGGTCGAGCGCGGGATCGTCCAGCTTCGGATCGTGCGTCAAGGTCACGACGGCGGTACGGCTGTCGGGAACGAACCGGTCCATCGCTTCGTCCGGCCATTCGGTCGAGACGCTGACATCCGGAAACCGCTCATCCGAGGCGAAGGACCGGCGCGGGTCGACGACCGTCACCGCGAAGCCGCAGGGTGCCGCGAACGGGACCAGCGCCTGCGCGATATGGACCGCACCGACCACGATCAGCCGCAGCGGCGGATTATAGGCGTGCAGGAACCAGTCATCCTCGCCGATATGGACGGTGCCGCTCTCGTCGCTCTGCAGCACACCTTTCGCGGCCTCATTCAATGCTGACGGCGCCGCCGCATCCGGCAGCAGAAGCTGCTCTCCGCTCGGCAGCCGGGTCGCCAGGACCACCGGCCGCTTGGCCTCCTTTGCCTGCTCCAGTGCGGCGAGGATCTCCGGTGTCACGACAGTTTTTCCACGAAGACCTTCACCTTGCCGCCGCAGGCGAGACCCACTTCCCACGCACGTTCATGGGTCACGCCGAAATCGAGCAACTGCGGCGTGCCGGTGTCGATCGTCTTCATCGCCGCTTCGGCCACGGCCCCCTCGATGCAGCCGCCGGACACTGACCCCGCCATGCGGCCCGACTTGGTGACGGCCATCTGGCTGCCGGCCGGGCGAGGCGAGCTGCCCCAGGTCTCGGTCACGGTTGCCACCGCCACCTGCTCCCCGGCGGCGCGCCACGCGGCCGCGGTGGCCAGGACGTTTTCGGCTTCTGCCATGCTCATGACGCCATCCTTTCGATGGCCTCGCCCGGCGGCGCCGACGGCGGACGCGAAGGGGCGGGGCGGGATAAGAGTTCGACCAGTGCGCGAAGACTGTCCAGGTTATGAACCGGGCGAAACTCGTCCACGTAGGGCAGCATCGCGCGGATGCCCTGGGATTTTGGTTCGAATCCGCTCCAGCGCAACAGTGGATTCAGCCATATCAGCCTTCTGCAAGAGCGGTGCAACCGGTCCATCGCCTCTGCCAGGCCGTGCGCGCCGTCGCGGTCCAGCCCGTCGCTGATCAGCAGGACAATGGCGCCCTGCGCCAGCACCCGCTTTGCCCAGAACCGGTTGAATGTGCTCAGGGTCTCGCCGATGCGGGTCCCGCCGGACCAGTCGGGCACGACGTGGGCCACCATCTGAAACGCCACTTCCGGATCGCGGGCGCGCAACTGGCGGGTGACATTGGACAGGCGGGTGCCGAACAGGAACACGTGCACGCGGTCGCGGTCGTTCGTCACGGCATGGAGAAAGTGCAGCAGGATCTGCGCGTAGCGCGCCATCGAGCCGGAGATGTCGCATAGCACGACCAGCGGCGGCGGCCGGGTGATCCGGCGGCTGCGGGCCACGGTCAGGATCTCGCCGCCCTGGCGCAGGCTGGCGCGGATCGTGCGGCGCAGGTCGATGGTGGACCCGGTGGGATCCGGCCGCCGCCGCCGGGTGCGGCGCGCATTCAGGGGCAGTGCCAGACGGCGGATCTCCCGTTTCGCTTCGGCGATTTCCTCGGCGCTCATGGACTCGAAGTCCATCTGCCGCAACTGCTCCTGGTCGGAGACGGTCAGGGCCGCATCCTGCGTCGGTGGCTCCTCGCGCGGTTCGGGTTTCCGCTCGGTCTTCGGTGCGAAGGCTTCGGCCACCCGGCGCGCGGCCGGCGGCGGGCGTTCGGGCTTGATCTCCTTCCGTGCGTCCA
>DATNEJ010000551.1:0-2872 GCA_035606775.1 Acetobacteraceae bacterium
GAGCCGCTTATCGACGCGAACAGCGCGCAGCCGACGATATTGGTTTGCAGCAGCCCGCCGGGCAGGCGCGAGACCAACCGCGCCAGCCCGCGATAGATGCGAAACGACAATCCGCTGCGCTGCATCAGCTCGGCCATCAGCACGAACAGCGGAATCGCCGTCAGGGTGAAGCTGTTCATGCTGCCCCAGGTGACGAGGCCCAGGCCCTTCAACCCGGTCAGGCCGCTCTGCATCAGCAGATAGATCACGCCGGGCACCGCGATGGCGAACGGCACGGCCATGCCGGCCGCGAGCAACAGCAGGAAGATGCCGAAGGAACCGACGAGTTGCATGGCAAGGTGCATGGCGGTGCGGCTCGCGGATCAGTTTGAAACAGGGGCGTGACGCATCGCGGTAACCGGGCTCATCGCGCGGCTGCCCGGAAGCGGCGAAAGTTGCCGAGCGCGGAGCGGGTGAGGGAGACGATGGCCGCCGCGACGCCGATCGGCATGATCGCCTGCGGAATCCACAGCGGCGTCGCCAGCAGGGTCATGGCGACATCCCCGGTCCGGTGGGACTGCAGGACGTAGCGGGTGAGCTGCCACAGCAGCAGGCAGCAGAATGCCAGCGACAGCACGTCGAACAGCAGATGGGAGGCCGCGCGCATCCTGGGCGACAAGCGCGCCTGGATGAACTGCACGTGGTGATAGGACCGGTACACCTGGCAGACCGACAAGCTCAGGAAGGAGATGCCGACGATGATGTAGCCGCCCAGCTCCTCCGACATCTCGAAGGAGTAGTTGAACAGGTTGCGGCTGACGATCTCCATGATCACGATGATCGCCATTGCGACGATGGCGATCTCGCAAATCACCATGCAGCCCCGCTCCAGCCAGGTCGGAGCGGGATGGAATGCGGCTTCGGCGCCTTCGTCGGGGAACTCGGCGTCCTGCATGGTTAACGGCCGACAGCGGCGCGAATCTGCGCCAGCACCGCGACCGCCTCGGGGCCGTGCGCCTTGGCCCAGCTATCCCAGTAGGAGCGCATCTTCTCGGTCGCCAGCTTGATATCGTCGGCGGTGGCCGGGGTCAGCACCATGCCTTCCTTGCCGAACCGGGCGGTGATCTCATCTTCCTGCTTCTTCATCTCAGCCGTTGCCCAGGCGGCTTGTTCGGCCGCGGTATCGCGCAGGATCTTCTGTGTCGTCGCCGGCAGCTTCTCGAAGGCGTCGCGGTTCACGATGATGGTCGAGTTCACGTAGGAGGTCGGAAAGCCATAGCGGTATTTCAGCAGGTCGTGCCAGAGCAGCCCGCCTCCGGAACTGGCTGTCAACGCGCCTTCGACCACGCCGCGATCCAGCGCTGCGGCGACATCGGGGGACCCCATGGTCAGCGACACACCGCCGAAGCGGCGGATGAACTCGCCTTGCTCGACAGAGGTGACGCGCAGCTTCATGCCCTTGATGTCGGCGAGCGAGGTGATCTTCTTGCGGCCCCAGATCACCTGGAAGGGATACGAGTACTGCCCCAGCACGACGATGCCGCGTTTACCGTAGTCCGTGTCCAGATGCGGCCGCAGGATCGCCATCGCCTTGTCGAGCTCGTCATAGCTCTGCAGCAGCATCGGCAGGCGCAGCACACCGGTGATGGGAATGCTGCCGGTGGCGAAACCGTCATCGCCGATCTGCACCACGCTGTCGGCGACGGCGGCCGTTATGTTGTCCGCCTTGATCGGCAGGCTGCCGCCCAGATGGATATTGATCAGCAGATCGCCGTTGGTCTTCTGCTTCACCGTGTCCGCCAGGTGGATCATCGCCTGCACGGCGGCCTGCGTCGCGACCGGGTTGTAGACATAGCACTCCCACGTGGTCGCGGCGTGCGCGGCGGTCGTGGAAAGCAGCAGCGCCACGGCGCACAGCGCGCGGGCGATCGTTCGGCTCATCGGCATTTCCCCTTGTTGTCGTTTGGATGCGGCGCGTCGCCTGCCGGCTGTGTCCGGGCACTGGCAGAAGGCCGTCCAATCCGTCCCGGTGTTCGATTGGGTGATGCAGCGTCGTTAGATCCGTCCCTCCATAGGCAATGTTCGTTGTGCACGGTCCGGCGCAGGGCCGGATGCGGCTGGCGCCGTGCGCCGCGGCGTGCCTGACACGGGCGCGAATGCTGCGGATTCAGTGGCCTGCGGTGGCGGATCCATCGGTTTCCCCGGCCCGATCGTGGTGGCCGGTATCCTGGGGCGACGCCGCGCCGATGGCAAACCTTGCACAAAGCAAAAACCCCCGCCGCGATGGTGACGCGGCGAGGGCTTTGCACGGTCAGTCCGTTGCAGAAACTGTCGGGGGCTACTCCTTCGGCGGCGCGGTATCGGCGATCGCCTTGTTTTGCGCGAACGCCTCATACCACGCCGCCAGCTTGGGATGCCCAGGCCGCCACGGATCGGACGCATAACGGAAATCCAGATAGCCCAGCGCGCAGGCGACGGTGATGGAGCCGATGTCGAGCACCCGGTGCGGCGGATCGGATTCCAGCACGTCGACGCAGCGGCGCATCACGTCCTTGTAGCGGGCGATCAGCGCGTCGCGCGCGGCTTCCTTCGGCCGTGCAAGCTCACCGCGTCCGGGCACTGCCGCATCGAGAATGCCGTCGCCGAGCGATTGCAGCTTCAGCGCGCGCCAGCGGGGCGCGCCGTGCGCTGGAAACAGCGGCGCCGCATCGCCCAGGCTGTCGAGGTACTCGCAGACCAACTGGCTGCCGAACAGCGACAACCCGTCATCGGTGGTCAGGCAGGGGACTTTGGAGATCGGATTGTCGGCAACGAGGTCCGCCGGCGATTCATGCGGGTTGGTGCGATGCTTCTCGATCTGTCCATCCAGGCCGCGCACGATCGCGCAGGCCAT
>DATNEJ010000001.1:0-3548 GCA_035606775.1 Acetobacteraceae bacterium
TGCACGCGCTTCACCGTCATCACCGACACCGAGCGCGACGAGAAGATGCTGATCGCCGGCCTCGGCGCCCTGCCGCTGGCCGCGATCGTCGATTACGAGCTGACCTATTCCGTTCCCGCCCGCACCACCGCCGACACCGGCGTCGACAGCCTGACGCACGCGCTGGAAGCCTATGTCTCGAAGCACGCCAACCCGTTCTCCGATGCGATGGCCGTGGCGGCGATGACCCTGATCGGCCGGCATCTCCGCACCGCCTACGCCGAACCGCGCAATGCCGCCGCGCGAGAGGGGATGATGATCGGCGCGACGCAGGCGGGCCTCGCTTTCTCCAACAGTTCCGTCGCGCTGGTGCACGGCATGTCGCGGCCGATCGGTGCGCATTTCCACGTGCCGCACGGCCTGTCCAACGCCATGCTGCTGCCGGCGGTCACCCGCTACTCGGTCCCGGGCGCCGAAGCGCGCTACGCCCAGGCATCGCGCCATATCGGCTTCGCCGCCGACGCCGACACGGACGCTGTCGCCACCGCCAAGCTTGTCAGCGGGATCGAGGCGCTGAACAAGGACCTCGCTGTTCCGACACCGTCCGCCTACGGCATTGATGAGGCTGCATGGACGGCCAAGATGGACCTGATGGCCGACCAGGCGCTGGCTTCCGGCAGCCCGGGCAACAACCCGCGCGTGCCTGACAAGGCACAGATCATGGGCCTGTACCGCGAGGTCTGGACCGGCGCTCCACGCAACGCCCCTGGGCCGTAACCCGCCGAGCTTTCCAAGTGGTTAATATTCGGTAAGCTTCCGGTAACGCTCCGTTCAGGAGCGGAGCCAAGCGAGGGACGTTTACCGATGGTCAGCGCGATCGAGCGATCGGCCATGCGCAAGGTCTATCTGCGCCTGCTGCCGTTCGCGGTTCTCACCTATTTCTTCTGCTACGTGGACCGTATCAACGTGGGCTTTGCCGCGCTCACGATGAACAAGGATATCGGCCTGTCCGCATCCTCCTTCGGGTTTGCGGCCGGCTGCTTCTTCTGGGGGTACTGCCTCTTCGAAATTCCCAGCAACCTGGTCATGGAGCGCGTCGGCGCGCGGTTGTGGATCGCCCGCATCATGGTCACCTGGGGCCTGCTGTCGGCGGCCACCGCCTTCGCCGTCGGACCGTGGAGTTTCGCGAGCATCCGCTTCCTGCTGGGCGTGGCCGAGGCCGGCTTCTTCCCCGGCATCGTCCTGCTGTTCACCTACTGGTTCCCGCAGCAGCACCGCGCCCGCATCATCGCCGGGTTCACCGTCGCCCTGCCCATCGCCGTCGCGACAGGCGCCCCGATGTCCACCGCCCTGCTCGGCCTGAATGGCCTGTTCGGGCTGGCCGGCTGGCAGATCATGTTCCTGGCCGAGGCCGTGCCGACGATCGTGCTTGGGTTCGTCGTGCTGATCTGGGTCACGGACAAGCCGCACCAGGCGAAGTGGCTGACGGCTGACGAGCGCGCCTGGCTAACCGGAACGCTGGACAGCGAGCGCCGCGCGATCGAAAAGGCCGGTGTCGTCTCCGTGCTGCAGATGTTCTGGAACCCGAAGGTCCTGCTGCTGTCGCTGAACTACTTCGGCATCGTCACCGCCAGCCTTGGCATGCTGATCTTCCTGCCGCAGATCGTGAAGCAGCTTGGCGTGACGAATATGCAGGTCGGATGGGCCACCATGGTGCCGTATATCTGCGGCGCCATCGCCATGGTGTCCTGCGGCTGGCTGTCCGATCGCATCAAGGAGCGCCGGTGGATCCTGTTCTGGACCAGCGTCCTGTCCACGATCGGCCTTGTCATCGCCGGCCTGGGCGTCGGCACCTGGTGGGCGCTGATCGGCATGTCCATCGCCGCCGCGGGCTTCTACGGCACCAAGGGTCCGTTCTGGGCGATGCCGCCAATGTTCCTCACTGGTTCGGCTGCGGCCGCGGGGTTTGCCTTCATCAACTCCCTCGGCAACCTCGGCGGGTTCTTCGGGCCAGGCATTGTCGGCTGGGTGCGCGACGCGACCGGCAGCTTCGCCGGCGGCCTCTATGCCCTGGCGGCCTTCGGCCTGCTGGCCGTCATCGTGTCCGGGCTGTGGTTGAACATTACAGACCGGGCGGATGCTGCCGAACCGGTCAAGGTGCCGGCCGAGTAGGGCGGAGGCTCCCTGGGGCGAAATCGCCAGGGGCGGGACCGGTCAGGCCGGTTCCGCCCCGCCCATCGTCGTGCGGTGCATCTTGCGGCGCTGCGGCAGGTCGTAGTCCTGGATTGCTCGGTGCTGCACGGTGCAATTGTCCCACATCAGCAGATCCCCCGGCCGCCACTGGTGGCGGTAGACGAAGTGCGGCTTCACGATGTGGTCGGCGAGGGCAGCGATCAGCCCCTCGGCTTCCTCCGCGGCGATCCCGTCGATACCGGTGCAGTCGTCACGCATGACGTACAGGCATTTGCGCCCGGTTCTGGGATGCGTGCGCACGATCGGGTGGCGCACCGGCGGGTTGCGCGCGATCTCTTCCGCGGTGGGCGGAAACGCACGCTTGCGGCCGGTGAAGTCGAACACCGCTCGGCGGCCTTCGATGCGCCGGCGCAGGCTGTCGGGCAGCGCGTCCCACGCCGCCGCGGCACTGGCAAACTCGGTGTCGCCAAGCGGCAGGCCGTAAAGGTCCGGCGTTTCGATGGCGTAGAGGATCGTCCCGCGCGGCGGTCGCGCCGTATAGCACATGTCGCTGTGCCAGTTCTCGCCGGCACGCTTTATGCCGATCGGCTTTCCGTCATCGGTGATGTTGGACACGACGACGATTTCCGGGCAGTCGGGCACACTCCAGCGCTCACCGAAGATGTTGAATTCGATCTCGCCGAAGCGGCGGGTGAACGCAACCTGCTGTTGCGGCGTGATTCGCTGATTGCGAAAGAACAGCACACCGTGATCGTCGTAGGCGCGCTCGATCGCGGCGAAGGTGCGGTCGTCCATCGGTCGCGAAAGATCGACGCCGCGGATTTCCGCGCCCAGGGCAGCGCCGGTGGGAATGATCTCGAAGGTCATTTGTGCAGCCTCGCTTCAGGCATGGTCGCATCCTAATGCGGACGCGTTCGATGTCGAAGTCAGGCCAAGCCGGTTGGCCTGCCAAGTGAACAGCGGCTGGCGGTCCTGGCGGCCGTGGTTGCGGGCGGTACTGCAGCCGATGATCCGGGTCTTGAGGAGCTGCGCGCCGCCGGCAACATGGCGTAGCTGCACCCGTGGACCATGATCAGGAATCGAGCAGCAACGCGCTCCTGATCGGACCTCATCCGACCGATCACTGCCTAACGGTCAAAGCTGCTCGCCGTTATGCGGCGGAGGGAAAATCCGCGGCCCGGTCCCACGCGTCGCGCCACACCGGCAATGCTGCGAGCGGTAAGGGGCGGGCGGCCAGGAAGCCCTGGGCGCTGTCGGCCCCCATCGCCTTCATCGCGTGCCACAGCGCGACCGTTTCCACACCCTCTGCCACGACATGCAGGCCGTGCAGATGCGCCTGACGGATCGTGCGCTCCAGGAAATCCCGGGTCTCCTCA
>DATNEJ010000004.1:0-6852 GCA_035606775.1 Acetobacteraceae bacterium
CGAACCGATGCAGATGCTGCAGATCACGCCGATCATGGCCTATCTCGCAGCCGAGGCAAAAAACATGGTCATCGGCCCGAACATCCTGATTCTGCCGTTGCTCAATCCGGTGCAAGTGGCCGAGGAATCCGCCACCCTCGATGTGCTGACCGGCGGCCGATACGTCCTGGGCGCCGGCCTCGGCTACCGGGAGCCGGAATTCCACAGCTTCAACATCCCCCTGGCGGAACGCGCACCGCGCTTCGTGGAGAGCATCGCCCTGATGCGCCGGCTATGGGGCGGGGAGCGCGTGACGCATCAGGGCAGGTTCTATCAGGTCAAGGACGCCGGCATCAGCCTGAAGCCGGTGCGCCCTGGCGGGCCGCCCGTCTATATTGCCGCCCAGGTGGAAGCCGCGGTGAAGCGCGCGGCGCGCATAGGCGACGCTTGGCTGATCGTGAACGCCGCCGGGCTGGATGTCGTCGTGCCGCAGATGAAACTGTACCGTCAATCGCTCGCGGAGTACGGCCGGACGCCGCTGGAGTTTCCCATCGCCCGCGAATGCTATGTTGGTGCCAGCCACGCGACGGCGCTGGCCGAATGCCGCGCCGCACTGGAATACAAATACAATGCCTACGCGTCCTGGGGGCTGCGCAGTCCGACGGCGAACGGCCCGTTCGAGGATTTCGTGCGCGACCGGTTCATCATCGGCGACAAGGTCTCGGTGAAGGAGGAAATCGCGCGCTATCGCGAGATCCTCGGCGTTGACCACTTCATCATGCGCTGCCAATGGCCCGGCCTGGAGCAGGACAAGGTACTCGGCTCCATTCACCGCCTGGGCGAGATGTTCGCGTAAACCGCAACCGTCGCCGGCGGTCCATCGCGCCCGCATCCGATCCGGCACGGACCTGCCGGATCGGATCCCGCGCCCCGTTACAACGCGTCCGCGACTGCCTCGCGATAGCGCCGCAAGGCATTCAGGTGATCGGACAGGGATCTGCCGGCGATCCGATGGTGGTGGCGGCGATGGAAGGTGGTGGTCAGCGTGATGTGTGTTGCGCCGGCCTGTTTCCAGAACGCGACCTCCTTGCGCCAGTCGGCGGCGGTGCCCGCGCCGCAGGAGGTCCACACCTCGATCCCGACCGAGGCCGGATCGCGCTTTTCCGCCTCCGTCAGGCGGCGCAGGGTGGCGAAAATATCGAGTGCGGATTGGTCCGGCGGATAGGCGTTCGGCATCCAGCCGTCACCCCATTTGGCGATGCGCGGCAGCGTATGCTCGTGATGGCCGCCGAACCACACCGGCACCCGGCCGGATGCAGGCCGCGGGTTGATGCCGGCATCCTCGATCGTGTGGTAGCGGCCCTTGAACGTGACGTGCGGCTGCTTCCACAGCGCCTGCATCACCTGCACCTGCTCTTCGGATCGCCGCCCGCGGTTGGCGAAATTCTCATTCAGGCCGGTGAACTCGACCGGGTTCCAGCCGACACCGATGCCCAGGCGGAACTTCCCGCCGCACAGCACATCGAGACACGCGGCCTGCTTGGCAACCAGCGCCGTCTGCCGTTGCGGCAGGATCAGCACGCCGGTGGAAAAGCCAAGCTTCGAGGTGCAGCCGGACAGGTAGCCCAACAGCACGAACGGGTCATGGAACAGGTCTTCGGAGGTGTTGCGCCCGGCCTCCCACTCCGGACGGCTGGCAACATTGACGCCCAGGACGTGGTCGGGTGCCTCCAGGAAATCATAGCCCATGGCTTCGATCCCCTGCGCGTAGTCGCGCACGGTTGCGGGATCGCCGCCGATATCGCCGAACGGAACCAATGCGCCGAGTTGCATTGCAAATGTCCTTGTGCCGGTGAGTGATTACTTTGTGTCGGAGTCCAGTACGGCCTTGATCTTCTCGGGCGCCACGGCGATCGGTGGGATGCCCGCGCGTTCCTGCTGCAACAGCGCGCCGACGCGCGAATCCCTGGCGCCCCAGCCGCGATTGAGCGCCTCGGTCAGTTCCTGCAAGGCGAGGTTGGTCAGCCGCATCGGCACCTGCACCTCACGCGCAAGCTGGCAGGCCAGCGAGACGTCCTTGTGCAGCAGCCGCAAGGCGAAATCCGCCGGATCATAGCTGCCGGTGAGGAAATGATCCGACAGCCGGTCGAACATGCGCGCGCGACCGGATGCGCCCTGTCGGATCGCCTCGAACAGCGACAGCGGCTCCACGCCTGCCTTGACGCCCATGGTGAAGACCTCGGCCAGCACGACGTTGACGGCGGCAGAGGATGCGTTGTGGACCAGCTTGGCGATCGATCCGGCGCCGATCGGGCCGATATAGCGGGCCTGGTCGCCCATGGCGCCAAGGACCGATCTGTATTGCTCGAACACTGCCTTGTCGCCGCCGACCCAGATTGCCAGCCTTCCGCTGTTGGCGCCGCGCGGCCCGCCGCTGACGGGCGCATCCAGGAAGGCCACACCCGCTTCGGCAAACGCCGCGTGCAGGCTGCGCACCACGTCAACCGCGTTGGTCGAAAGATCGAACCACACCGCGCCTTTGCGGAACCCCTGGATCAGCCCGTTCTCCCCGGTGCCGACCTTCTGCACGTCCGCGGGCGTCGGCAACGAGGAGAAAACAAGATCGCAGGTTTCGGCCACCGCGCGCGGGCTGTCCGCCCATGCGGCACCGTTCGCCAGATGGGAGGAAGCAGCCTGACGGGTAAGATCGTGCACGACGAGGTCGTGGCCGGCCTTTTGCAAATTGGCGGCCATGCCGGCACCCATCATGCCGAGTCCGATGAAGCCGATTTTCATGGGTTTCCTCCAGACGGTTCGCGTCATATTGCGGTACCGAGTGCATTCCATCAAGGAACCCCCGGATAGCGGCATGCATGGCGCATTGCCGATTTGATTATCTTACGGAACAGTATGACTGCGTGATCTTAAGTATACCGTAACCACGTCGATTTGTTTTCGACTTCCGCGGGACCGCGCTCAAGCATGCACTGCCTGCTCTGTGAGTCACGGCGTCTTCCTTAAACGCATCCACAGTCAACCATGAGGTCGGCCATTGGATACAATCGCCTCCGACAAGCGGCCCATGACCGACGGTCAACGCCATGCACCGTACCTGTCGGTCGTCGCGCCCTGCTTCAACGAGGAGAGCTGTCTTCCCGAATTTCACCGCAGGACTGAAGCGGCGGCACGGGTGGTGGCGGGCGACGATTTCGAAATCGTCCTGGTCAATGACGGCTCCCGCGACACCACGTGGGACGTGATGCAGCGCCTGGCCGACTCCGATCCGCATGTCACGGCCATCAATCTGTCACGCAACTACGGACACCAGCTTGCCCTGACCGCCGGGTTGCAGGTCTGTCGGGGTGAGCGGATCCTTATTATCGACGCCGATCTGCAGGACCCGCCGGAGCTGGTCGGGGAGATGATGCAGCAGATGGACGAAGGCGCGGATGTCGTCTACGGCCGTCGGCGGCAGCGCGATGGTGAGACGCGGTTCAAACGTTGGTCGGCACAGGTGTTCTACCGGGTATTGCGGCGGATGATCGACGTCGATATCCCGGCCGATACCGGCGATTTCCGGCTTGTCACACGCCGCGTGCTGGATGAGCTGAACGCACTGCCGGAGCATTTCCGCTTCATCCGCGGGCTGGTGAGTTGGATCGGCTTCCGCCAGGTCCCGCTGGATTACGATCGGGATGCCCGCTTCGCCGGCGAGACGCACTATCCGCTGCTGAAGATGCTGCGTTTCGCGGTGGACGCGGTCACGGGATTCTCCGTTCTTCCCCTGCGAACCGCATCCTGTCTTGGCGTCGTCCTGGGCGCCGGCAGCCTGCTGATGCTGATCTACACGTTGGGAAGCTGGATTCTGGGCCGCACAGTCGATGGCTGGACGAGTGTCACGACGATCGTGCTGATTATCGGCAGCGTGCAACTGATGACCCTCGGCGTCATCGGGGAATACCTCGGCCGGCTGTATCTGGAGGTCAAGCGCCGCCCGCTGTTCATCATCGAGCGCATCATCGGCCAGCAGGCGGCGGAGATTTCGCCGCGCTCTGTCGGACACGGCAGAGGGACACAGGGCTGAGCGGACCAGCCGCGGTCTGCATCAGCCGACCTGCGAACCTGCCGAGCATCCGAAGCGGGCCGCGCGGTCGGCAGGGATCGGTGTCCGATCGTATTTCGACATGGTCAGCGGATCCTCCGCCAGTCGGTAGTCATCCAGCGCATGGTCCGCGAGCACCGCCGCCACCGCGTCGTCGGGCCAACCATTCATCTTCGCCAGGATGATGAATGTCTTGCCTTGCCGAACGCCTTTCAGCCCAAAGAACGGTCCAACCTGCCAACGCTCGGCCTGGACCGGCACACCACCGGCGTAAAGCCTGGAAAAGAGCTGCTCCCCTTCATCGCTGAAAATCAGTGTGTGCGGATCACAGCTCGTCTTGATCTTCTCGCCGAACGCGTCCCATTGGGCCCGCCGGTTCACTAGCGCGGCATGGCGCTGCCAGAACCATCCCAGGTTCGCATGCGTGGTGAAGCGGTACGGCTCAGGCACCGGGATATAGGGCGAGTGCGCTTCGTTGATCCTCACAAGCGGCGGACGCGCGAGTTCCGCCAGCACATGGTTCGCGAAGACCAGGCCCACGGTGATCGCCAGCACCGCCGGCCGCCGCCAAGTCAGTGCGCGGCTGATCACCATGCCGATCAGGATGCCCAGGCCCGCCAGGGTCAGCATGAAGTGCCGGGTCGGCATGGGATTGGGCGCAAAGAATAGGAAAGGCACCAGCACAAGGGCGATCGGTGCCAACAGCTCATTCAGCTGCATGGCATAGACGCCGCGGCCGACGAGTTGGCGCTTCAGGCACAGCCACAGGCCGGCGAAAAAGCCGATGACTGCCGTGGCGAAGCCGCATCCGACCGCCATGTAGACGATCCCGGGCGGGACCTCCCGCCACGTGTAGAACTCGAAGAAGTAGTGGCCCACCGTCGAGCCCATCGCGGTGTGAATCAGCCGGCGTTGCAGGATGAAGAACACCACCATCGCGGCAACCGGCGGTATGGAACGCAGGATGCCGGACAGCAGGAACCGGCCGAAGCTTCGCGTGTCGATGCGCGACAAGACGAGCCAGGGAAACGCCAGGAAGATCTCTCCGCGCATCGTCAGGCCGCCGAGGAGCAACGCCGCCGCCAGCACGCCCAACGCAGCGGCGCGCCAGCCGGTGGCGGGCCAGAACATGCTGACCGCGGCCGCGCACAAGAAAGAGAACATGGGCAACGACTGATGGCCGGAGGTCGCCAGTTCCAGCATCATCGGGCTGAATGCGAACAGGATCAGCGCGACGGTCGCCGGCAGCGCACCGTGGATCAGGCGCACCGCGATCCAGAAACACACGAGACCCGGCAGGATCGCCCAAAGGCCAATACTGTTGATGACTGCCATCAGGCGGTCCGGATCCTGCAAGGTGGCCGGATCGGCCATTGCGTAGATCGCCGCGAGGTAACCGAAGCCGAAATCCCGGTCGTAGTGCAGATCGCTGGCGAGCCAGGTGTGGCTGTCGGCACCGTCAAGCAGTCCCACCAGGACGCGGTACAGATCGGACTCACCGAGTGCGCCGTGATACTGAAAGACGTAGACGATGATGGCAAAGAGCGCGACGCAGATCAGCGCAGCGATGACGTCGGCCGATACGGATTTCGCCCGCAAAGCGGTATCGGCTGCGGCACCGGCGGAAAGGGTATGGGACATTGGTGCCTCATGGGCCGGAATGGAGGATGTTCCGACCGTTGAAAGCACGGCGTGGTCCGGCGATGGAATGGCTGGATGGCCGATCTGTCCGGATCGTCAGAAACCTCAAGCGGGTGTGACGGACCCGCCTATTCCGGGCGGACGATCAGCACCATGCCGTCGACGTCTTCCACCCGGAGCGGCGCGCCTTGTTCCGGTACCGAAGCGCCCTCGGCCAGACGGGCCGGCCAATCGCTGTCGCCGACCCGCACACGCCCTTCCGTGGCCGAAAACGACAGCGCGGTAGCGGGACGGCCGACAAGCCCGGCGCGCTGGGTGTTCAAGGGTTCATGACGGCGCCGGCGCAGCTTCAGGCCGACGGCAAGCGACAACGCGGTCAGCACGGCGAATGTCACGACCTGGCCGTCGAAGCCGATACCGCTCAACAGGATGATCAGCCCGGTCCCGACAGCGGCGAGGCCGATCCACATCAGGAACGCACCCGGCGCCAGCATTTCCAGGATCAGCAATCCCAGACCGGCCAGCAGCCAGACGTACCAGAACGTCATGCTGGCGTGGCCTGCCCCCACGGGCCGGGGGAAGCGGGGGCTGGCGAAGCCGGGGGCGCCGGTGGCAGTGGCGCGGGCGGTGGTGGAATCGGCGGCACGCCAGGGGATGCCCCAGGCGGCGCGGCGGGTGGCGCCCCGCCATCATCGGCACGCAGGAACTGCATCGCCTGAACGATACCGCCGGCGAGTGCCGAGGATTCCATCGGCACCACGACCAGCCTAGTGTTCGGCGCCGACGCCAGCGCCTGGAACGCCCGTACATAACGGTCGGCGATGAAATAGCGGAGGCCAGTCTGCCCGTGCTGCGCCGCCGCGTCGGACACCATCTGCGTCGCCGTGGCTTCCGCGCCGGCCAGCGCAACGCGTGCCTCGGCGTCACGGTTGGCCGCCTGCTGGCGACCCTCTGCCGCCAGGATCAGCGCCTGCTTTTCTCCCTCCGCCCGCTTGATCTGCGCCTCCCGCTCCCCGTCCGCACGGGCAACGACCGCCCGCCGCTCGCGCTCCGCGGTCATTTGCAGGTTCATCGCGCGGATCAGGTTTTCCGGCGGTTCGATCTTGCGGATTTCGACGCGACTGACCTTC
>DATNEJ010000013.1:0-2600 GCA_035606775.1 Acetobacteraceae bacterium
CGTCATGCGGTGAGGTTAGAACGTGACAGCGCTGTCGGGCGCCAGGGGATTGTTGCGCCGGGCGGCTATTTTTGCGGGCCGTAGAAGATGACCCAGACCGAGAAATCGTCCGAAATGTCCTCAAACCCGTGTGCGACATGCGCGGCGCAGAACAGGACGTCACCCGGACCGACCTGGGTCACCCTGTCTTCCACCCGGTAGCGGCCGGTGCCGGCGGCCACGAAATAAAGCTCGTCGCGCAGATGCGGTACCTGCGGGCCGTTGGTAGGTCGTGCGGCGAACCTGACCTCCAGGTCGGCGTCGACGAAAACCTCAGCCGAACGTCCCGGCGTCCGCGGAAGGGCGAGCGCGGCGGCAAGCGATACCGGCGGCGGCGTGCGTTCCATTGCGGCGATCTCCAGCGAAGACGTGAACGGCCTGCCGATCCGAGTACGGGCAAGTTGCCGACGCAACCTCTGCGGGGAGGACGTGTCAATGGCGGAAACCTCTATTCGTTTCGAGGACGGAAGCGCGTATGAACGCGGCATGGGTGTCTGGAGCCGCCTTACCGGAGAAGTTTTCCTTGATTGGCTCGCCTTGCCCCAAGGACTGCGATGGATCGATGTCGGCTGCGGCAGCGGCGCAATAACCGAATTGCTGGTCCAGCGAAACGCGCCGGTCGAAATGCAGGGAATCGATCCGTCCGAGGCCCAACTTGCCTTCGCGCGAACGCGCGCGGGCGCGCGCGGGGCAGCGTTCCGCCTGGGCGACGCCATGGCACTGCCTTTCGACAGCGATCATTTCGATGCGGCGATCATGGCGCTGGTGATCTTCTTTGTGCCCGATCCGGCCAAGGGAGTCGCGGAGATGGCGCGGGTGGTACGGCCGGGGGGCACGGTGGCGGCCTATGCGTGGGACATCCTTGGTGGCGGATTTCCGTTCGCGCTGATCCAGGCCGAACTGCGGGCGCAGGGCATCAACGCGCCGCTGCCGCCGAGCGTCGATGCCTCGCGTACGGAAGCGCTGTGTGGGCTGTGGGCTGGGGCGGGGCTGGAAGCGATCGAGACGCGCGAGATCACGGTGCAGCGCAGCTTCGACGATTTCGGCGATTTCTGGGCTGCAAGCACCGGCACGGGAGGAATGCAGGCGGCACTCGCCGGAATGGCGGCGGACGATATCGGGCGCCTCAAGGCGCGGGTGCGCGCGCGGCTGCCGGCGGATGAGCGGGGCAGGATCACATTCGGTGCCCGCGCCAATGCGATCAAAGGCCGTGTGCCGAGGTAATCGGCCAACAAAAACGCCAATCTGCAAAGCCGATTTGCAAAGCTGGCTTGCGAGGAGGACGCCATGAGCACGGAAACATTCCTGCTTACCGGCGGCTGTCATTGCCGGGCACTGCGCTATGCGGTCACCCAGCCGCCGCTTGGCGTCTACGCGTGCCATTGCACGGATTGCCAATCCTTGTCCGGCGCGGCCTTCGCGATCGGCGTCGTCGTTCCGGCCGCGGCATTCTCGCTGACCGGATCGCCGCGGCCGGTACAGCGCGTGCTCGGCAGCGGCGCCATCGGCCATCGGTGGATCTGTCCCGACTGCGGCGTGTGGGTCTGCGGCGGTTCGAAGCTGGACGTCATCGCGCCTGACGAAAAGCGCGTCGTGCGCGGTGGCACGTTCGACGATACATCCTGGATCAGACCGGGAGCGCATTATTGGACGCGCAGCGCGCAGCCGTGGATCGTTTTGCCGACAGACGCGACCATCTACGCGACACAACCATAGCGCATGGCCAGGACCGTCGCCACGGGTCTGGCAGAGCGGACAATCCCGATGAGGACCCGGAACAAATCGGCGAGAGGGCGTACCGGCTGAGATTGTTCGGTCTGACCCAGGCTGGTAATTTCACGAACATGAGGGGAGCTGCGTCCAAAGGCAGACACCGCAATGAACCGGCTGGAGAATTTTGTTCGGAACTGGTCCGTTCTGATCTTCCTTGGCGGCCTCGCGCTGATCGGCTTCGCGCCGACCTTGAGCCAGCGAACGGCGCAGCTTTTCTCGGTGCCGCCGGCGAAGCAGCCGCTGACGCTGCGCCCGCTCTACATCGTCGATCAAAAAGGCAACCGGATCGGCTGGTGGCGCATCAAGCTTGATCCGACGAGCGTCATGCTGGGCGATACCGCCAACCTGGAAGTTGCGTACGTCGCCAACCCCGAACTGGTTCACCCGCCGATGCCAGCGGATCTGCCGCCTGCCGCCCGCTTCCAGCGCTGCGTCGAGACAAACGAAATGCTGAAGGAATGGCAGCAACCGCCGGCGGATTGCGGCGCGCCGCCGCCGGGCGCGAGCGCGCCTGCCACGACGCAGTCCGCGGCCGGGAACGCCCCGACCATACCGATCAGCCTGCTCAGCGCCCGGATCAAACACAGCGACCTGCCGTTCAATCCGCACCAGCGCGAGCATTCCTTTGATCTCGCGGCGATCTTCCAGAGCAAGGTGCTGAGCGACAATCACATCTGGCACCTGACCGCGCAGGATGGAAAGACCGAGCCGGGCCGGAAGTCGGTGATTGTAGCCTTCCAGGTCGAGCCTTCCAGCTTTCAGCAGCGCCAGGTCGATGTGAACGGGAA
>DATNEJ010000039.1:0-2249 GCA_035606775.1 Acetobacteraceae bacterium
ACACCGCCACCCGTGCCCGAGTCCGGCTCGGCTGCGCGCAGGCCATCAACGTGGCGATCGCCGTCGCCGACTATGTCTACAAGGCCGCCGGGGTGTCGGCCATTTTCATCGGCACGCCGTTCGAGCGCCGCTTCCGTGACATCCACACCTTGTCCCAGCAGATCCAGTCTCGCGACGCGCACTTCGAAGCCGTCGGCCGGATCATGTTCAACGGCGACCCGGACGGGTTGTTCCTGTAGAACACTGAACCGCGCGGGCGCACCAGCACCCGGCCATGTCGCACGCAAGCCTCCCCGAGGTTTGCCAACAACGGGAGGAAACCATGCCGCATCTCACGCTGACCGCCGCCCAGACCATCATCACGGCGGCACTCGCGCACGCCCGCGAGAAGAAATTCGCGCCGATGGGCGTTGCGGTGCTGGACGCGCGCGGCGTGCTGAAAGCCTATGCGGCCGAGGACGGCACCTCCCTGCGGCGTGCCGACATCGCCATCGGCAAGGCGCACGGCGCGCTGGCGATGGGCGTCGGCTCGCGCACCCTGGGCAAGCGGGCGGAGGAGCGGCCGCATTTCATCGCCGCCGTCACCCAGGCGATCGGCGGCTCGATGATCCCGGTCCCCGGCGGTGTTCTGATCCGCGGCGATGACCGGACCATCATCGGCGCGGTGGGCGTCACCGGCGACACCTCCGACAATGACGAGGCCGCCGCGTTGGCCGGCATTGCCGCCGCCGAACTTGCCGCCGACCCGAGCTGACCTGCGGCGCCGGCTGCCCGGGCAGTCGGTGCGCCCCACCGTGTGATCGTCGCAGGCGGAATCACCAAAGATGTGAATCACACGATCGAATAAAGACGTAGAGCCTGTCCGGTGTTTCTATCCGCACCGAACAGGCTCCCAGTTCAGGCGCGGAACGCCTTGATCGCCTTCTCATCGAATTTCAAACCCAGCCCCGGCTTCTCCGGCAGCACCAGGAAGCCGTTATCGAGCACCGGCGTCTCCTCGTACAGCGCCAGCATCCAAGGCATGTATTCGACGGTCAGGCCGTTCGGCACCGCCGCGACCATGTGCAGATGCATTTCGGGAATCACGTGGCTGACCACCGGCAGGTTGAACGCCTCCGCCATGCCGGCTACCTTCAGCCATTGCGTGATGCCGCCCACGCGCACCAGATCGATCATGACGATATCGACCGAGCGTGCCTCGATCATGTGGCGAAACGGCACGATCCCCCACACATATTCGCCGCCGGCGATCGGCGTTTTCAGCGCCGCGGTCACGCGCGCCAGCCCCGCATAGTCATCTGCGGTGGTCACGTCCTCCAGCCAGAACAGTCCCACATCCTCGACCCGGCTGCCGATGTCGATCGCCTGCTCCGGCCGCCAGCGCTGATTGATGTCGCACATCAGCTTGATGTCCGGTCCGATCGCCTCGCGCACGACGCGGACCCGCCGCACCTCGTCAGACGGCGCCGGATTGCCGGGTAAACCCATCTGCGTCTTCATCTCGCGGAAGCCCTTCTGCACCAGGATATGCGCCGCGCGCTGCGCCTGGTCATCGGTCAATCCGCGGCGCAATGAGCCGGAGGCGTAGGTCGCGACCCGGTCGCGATGGCCGCCCAGCAGCTTCCATAAAGGCTGCTCCAGCGCCTTGCCCTTGATGTCCCACAACGCGATGTCGATTGCCGACGCGGCCAGGGTGAAGATGCCGCCCGGCCCGCAACTGTCGCCCGTGCCGGCACGCAGCTTCGCCGTGATACGCTCGATGCGCAGCGGGTCCCCGCCGATCGTCAGCGCGGCGAGTTCCTCTACCGCCTTGTGCAGGCTGCCGGTCATCTTGCCGCCGTAGAATGTCAGCCCGATGCCTTCGATGCCGTTATCCGTGCGCAGGCGCAGGATCACCACCGGTCGCTTGCGGCCTTCCTCCTCCGGCATGTTGGCCAGCGGATCGTCTTCCGGAATGCTGAGAATGGTGGCTTCGGCGCTGGTTATTTTCATGCGGTTTCCTCCGGTATGTCGGCCACAAGCATACCCGCCCGCCCGCTGGCTGTAACCAGGGCCGGAGGTGCGCCGGCGCGCAGAGCGGCGCTATATGGACAGGTGTAAAGACGTCAGTCCGCCAGCCTGCCCCAGGACAGCACGCGGCGGATGCGCACCGCGATGACCGGCAGCTCCGCCAGTTGCATGGTCCGATACTGCTCATACCGCTCACGCAACGCTGCCTGCGCGTCGTCATGTTCCGCGCCCGCTGTCAG
>DATNEJ010000051.1:0-4959 GCA_035606775.1 Acetobacteraceae bacterium
GAGACCGACCAGCCGTGCTGTTTCGTGATCGCGCTGAGATAGACGCTGGCGCCGTAGACGCCGAACCCCCAGGTGAAAACGGCAGCGACGAAACAGACAGCGACGACGCGCCAGCCGTAAAAGACGGGAACTCGAAGGACAGCTTGCATTGTGGCGCGGGTCGTTCGCGGTTGTGTCGGAAACACACTGCGTTATGCGCCATCTTGTGCCAACCGGCGGAAGCGCTGACTCGTGCAGCGCTTCCGCCGGTTGGCATCGCGCGCCGATCCAGGTCGCTGGTAGTTACGATTGCTTTGGTGACGCCTCGGCGGATGCAAGCAATGTGCGGGCCTTGACGACGCCCTTCGGTGTCAGCTCCAGATGCCAGTGGCACTGCAAGGCCCCAGGCGGCAGGCGCACCGGATCATGGATCTGTCCGGCGGCGATGGCTGCGGAGACAGCGTCTCGAAATTCGCCTTCGTCGACGTCATGCCCGAGGATTTCCCCGAACCGCGCCAGCCCGGCGTAGATATCCGGCTCGCGAATGCGGTGGCGGAAACTCACGACCAGCAGGGTGTCGGCAAGGTTCATTTCCGCCTCCCGTCTCCGCGTTATCCGGCCCGATGGCGCCGCGGCAGCTCACCGCGCTGGACGGCGGCGCCCATTTCCAGGCTTTGCGCGATCCGGCGCGCACGCTGCATCAGATGGGCGACGCCGGCCTCCGTGCAAAGCGAGCGAGCGGTTTCCTCGAACAGTGCCAGCCAGCGCACGAAATGCGGGGGCTCCAGTGGCAGCGGCATGTGCGCCGCCATCGGCTGGCCGTGATAGCGGCCGGTCATCAGCGCCACCGATGACCAGAACGCGGTGATCTGCGCGATATGCGCCTCCCAGTCCTTCACGCGATCGAAGATGGGGCCGATCAGCGGGTCCAGCCGCGCGGCGCCGTAGAAGGTGCGGACGAGGCGTTCCAGAAGTGCATCATTGAGACCCGTCGCTGCCTCGATCTCTCGCGTGATCGCAGCGCGGCGTTCCGGTGTCTCCGGTATCGGGTAGGAGGGGACGGCGCTCATGCAGTGCCGCCCGAACCGGACTTCGCGACAAGGTCGGCATAGGCTGGGTGGCGCTGGATGTAGCCGGCAAGGAACTCGCAGCGTGGAATGACGTGCAATCCGCGCCGGCGTGCTTCGTCCAGGACGTTCTGCGCGAGTGCCGACCCGATGCCGCGGCCGCCGAGAGCCGGAGGCACCTCCGTGTGCAGGAGCGTGAGGGTATCGCCATGCAGGCGATAGGTGACGAATGCCACCGACCCGTCGACCGCCATCTCGAACCGCTGGCGATCGGTATTGTCGGTCAGTTCAGCCATCGTCATCCCTCCTTCATCGTACAGCCTGCCATACCCGCCTTCCGCCGGAAGCCGGCTGAGCCTGGCTGCGCCTCGCAGCCGCCGCGCCAGCCTGCGCACGGCATAGCCGAAATCCCGCGGGTTCCGGGTTTGCCAGCATCACATAGACCGAATTGGCGTACGGACAATGGCGGATTACGCAGCCCTGGGCATCGCGCCCGCGGGGCCGGCACGCAAGGGCGGCGAGGCCCCGCCGCCATTTGCACATCCGGCAAAATGCGCGATCCTTTCGATCGGGCAGTCTCCGCCAGCCAGGACCGGACGCATCCGGCGCGCCGGCCGGCATCCGGCCCACTGGACGGGAGAGAAACATGAGCAAGATCAATGGCGCGACGCTGATGGCGCAGAGCCTGAAGCAGCAGGGCGTCCAATACATGTTCGGGATCGTCGGTTTCCCGGTGGGGCCGATCGCCGAGGCGGCGCAGAAGGTCGGTATCAGATATATCGGCATGCGGAATGAGCAGTCGGCTTCCTACGCCGCGCAGGCTGCCGGCTACCTGACAGGCCGGCCCGGCGCCTGCCTGGTGGTTTCGGGCCCCGGCGTCGTGCACGGTCTCGCGGGGCTCGCGAACGCGCAACAGAATTGCTGGCCGATGATCCTGATCGGCGGCGCTTCCGCCACCCATCAGAACGGCATGGGGGCATTCCAGGAGGAGCGGCAGGTGCAGATCGCCGCGCCGTTCTGCAAGTTCGCCCACGCGGTGGAGCACGTGCACCGCATTCCGTTCTATGTCGAAATGGCGGTACGCAATTCGATCTACGGGCGCCCGGGTGCGACCTATCTCGACATGCCCGACGACATCATCCTGGGCGAGATCGATGAGGAAAAGGTGCACGCCGCCGCGACCGTGGCCGATCCGCCACGCATGCAGGCGATGCAGGAGGATGTGGACAAGGCGCTGAACGCTCTGGAATCGGCGGAGCGGCCGCTGGTCATCGTCGGCAAGGGCATGGGCTGGTCGCGCGCGGAAGACGAAGTGCGCGCCTTCATCGAACGCACGCAGCTTCCGTTCCTGGCCTCGCCGATGGGCAAGGGCGTCATGGATGACAGCCATCCGCTGTCCGTGGGTGCCGCCCGCAGCCACGCCCTGCAGGAAGCCGATGTCATCTTCCTCATGGGCGCTCGGTTGAACTGGATCATGCATTTCGGCCTGCCGCCGCGCTTCAACAAGAAGGTGCGGATTGTCCAGCTCGATATCGCCCCCGAGGCGATCAGCCAGAACGTGCCGGCTGAGGTGGCGCTGGTGGGTGACGGCAAGGCGGTCGTCGGCCAGCTCAACAAGGCGCTGGAGAGCCGGCAGTGGTTCTACCCGAAGGACACGCCCTGGCATGCGGCGATTGCTCAGAAGTCGGCAGCGAATGCCAAGCAGATCCAGCCGATGATCGACGACAATTCGACGCCAACGAACTACTACCGCGCCTTCAAGGACATCAGCGCCTGGTTGCCGGAAAACGCGGTGATCATCGGTGAGGGTGCTAACACCATGGATATCGGCCGCACGCAGATGCCGAACCGGAACGCGCGCCTGCGTCTGGATGCCGGCAGCTACGGCACGATGGGCATCGGCATGGGATTCTGCGTCGCCGCGGCGGTGGTGCATCCTGATCGTCCGATCGTTTCCGTCTCGGGCGATTCGGCGATCGGCTTTTCCGGCATGGAGATGGAGACCGTTTGCCGCCACAGGCTGCCGGTGAAGATCGTCGTGCTGAACAATGGCGGGATCGGCAGCGGCATAGCGGAGTTCCCCAAGAATGAGCCGCCGCCGCCGCGGGTGCTGACGATCGGTGCGCGTTACGACAAGATGATGGAAGCCTTTGGCGGCAAGGGTTTTTACATCGAGGATCCGAAGGATCTGCGGGCCGCGCTCGATGCGGCGATGGCGTTCGATGGCCCGGCGCTGGTCAACGTCAGGCTGCATCACGCGGCGGGGCGGAAGCCGCAGCAATTCGGCTGGCACACGAGCTGATCCAGAGCCTGGTCGGTGCAGATAGAAGCACCGACCAGGCTCTGACTCTTTGTTTGATCGCGTGATTCACGTCTCCGGCGATTTCGCCTGCGACGGCCGCGCTCCGGTCGAACGGCGTTCGCGAGGGTTTGGCAGGCGGGGTCCGGTTCCAGCGGACCCCGAACTGCTGTACCGTGCAGAATCAACCGGCGTCTTCGCCGTGCGATTCAACAAGGAGCGGTCCATGATGAAATTCGGCGTTTCGATGTTCTTTACCGATTACTCGATGGCACCTGGCGAACTTGGCCAGGCGCTGGAACAGCGCGGCTTTGAATCAGTCTGGGCGCCCGAGCATTCGCACATTCCGCTGTCCCGCAAGACGCCGTTTCCCGGCGGGGGCGATCTTCCGAAGCGGTACTACGATGCGATGGATCCGTTCGTCACGCTGACGGCCGCGGCAATGGCGACCAAGACGCTGAATGTCGGCACCGGCGTTTGCCTGGTGGCGCAGCGCGATCCAATCCAGACCGCCAAGCTGGTTGCATCGATCGACAATGTGTCCGGCGGCCGGTTCCTGTTCGGCATCGGCAATGGCTGGAATCAAGATGAGATGGAGAATCACGGTACGCCGCTGAAGTCGCGCCACAAGATCGCGCGCGAGCGGGTGGAGGCGATGAAGGAGATCTGGACGAAGTCGAAGGCCGAGTATCACGGCGAGTTCGTCAACTTCGATCCGATGATGGCGTGGCCGAAGCCGGTGCGGAAGCCACATCCGCCGGTGATCGTCGGCGGCGCATTTCCGTATTCGGCGCGGCGTGCGATCCGCTATGGCGATGGCTGGATTCCGCAGGCGGCGCGTGGGACTTACAGCGAAATTGGCGACATGATTCCCGAGTTCCGCAAGATGGCCACCGAGGCCGGCCGCGATCCCGCATCCATCGCCATCACCGTCTGGTTCCCACGCAAGGAGCCGGACCTGATGAAGCGGTATCAGGACCTTGGCGTTGAGCGTGTGGTGTTCAACCTGGAATCGGAAAAGGCGGACAAGGTGATGCCTGTGGTCGATGGCATCGCGGAGTTCATGCAGAAGGTGAACGCATAGTCTAGAGCGTGATCGGCGCAGGCGGAATCGCCGGAGCCGTGAATCACGCGATCAAGCAAAGAGTTAGAGCCTGTTCGGTGCTTCTATCTGCGCCGAACAGGCTCTAACGGGCGGCGCCGTAGCGCCGCCCACCCATCCTACAGATAGACGCTTGTCATGCCGCCGGCGGGATAGCGCGTGCCCGCGACAGCGCCGACTGGTACGGCGGCGGACATGCGGGCAACGTCGTCGGGGGTGAGCTTCACGCGAAGCGCGCCGATATTCTCGTCCAGCCGGGCGGCGTAGCGCGTGCCGGGAATGGCCACGACATCCGGACCCTGCGCCAGGAGCCACGCCAGTGTCACCTGGGACGGGGTGCAGCCCTTCTCCTTGGCGATGGCTTCGATCCGCGCCACCAGTTCGCGGTTGCGGTCGAAATTCTCCTGCTGGAATCGCGGGTGCGCGGCACGCCTGCCATCGACATCGGCGAAGGTCTGGATCGCACCGGTCAGGAATCCGCGTCCCAGCGGCGCATAGGCCACGAAGCTGAT
>DATNEJ010000057.1:0-3282 GCA_035606775.1 Acetobacteraceae bacterium
CTGACACCCGCCCAGCTGTCGATGTTACTGGAAGGCATTGACTGGCGGATGCCCGCCCGCGTCCGCCGTCCGGAGCTGGCGGGCTGAGTGCCGCGGCTCACGCACGATTCATTGGCGCTGGCGTGCAACGACGAAAGAACGCACTCTTCGCCGGCGCCGGCGCCGGCGCCGGCAGCGGCGGGCGGCACTGGGCGATGGTGGCGTCGCTCATCCAGACGGCGAAGTTGAACGACGTCGATCCGCTCGCCTGGCTGACGGATGTGCTCGAGCGCGTCGTGTCAGGACGAACCAAGCGAAACGAACTGCATACCCTGATGCCGTGGGTCTGGAAGGTCGACTATCCGGATGGCGTCAAGACCGGATAGGGTCAAAACAGGCGTGCCGGCGCGGCTACGCTTACGCTACAGCGGCGGCTACACGATCCTGACCGACCTGCTGCGCGAGATCCGGCCGATCGAGATGTCGCCTGCGCATTCCGCTGATCCTGATCAGCCATTCCGGCCGATCGCGATCACCGATTCCGGTGATCCTGATCACGCTGTTCACTATGCCCGAGGAAGGCACGGCAGACAGCATGACGTGGCGTTGGACAGCGACCACTGACGGTTGAACAGGTCTCATTTCTCCCTGACGTTCGTCAAGCTTTCGGCGGTGGCAAGCGCCTGACGTTTTCGCAAGCTCTCACCCTTCAACTCGATCCGATGCGATCGGTGAATGACGCGATCCAGGATCGCATCTCCCAAAGTTGGATCCCCGATAATCTCGTGCCAGCGACCTATGGGAACCTGGCTGGTGATCAGCAGTGACCCTTTCCCCTCCCGGTCGTCGACGATCTCCAGCAGATCCCGTCGCTGCTCGGCGTTCAGCGGCTCAGGCCCCCAGTCGTCGATGATCAGCAGGCGGATCCGCTCCAGGCTTCTCATCAGGCGGGCCAGCCGTCCTTCGCCGCGCGCGGTGGCGAGGTCGGCGAACAGGCGCGGCGCCCGCCGATAGAACACCGAGAACCCATCACGGCAGGCTTTATGGCCCAGCGCGCACGCCAACCATGATTTGCCCACCCCGGTCGGGCCGCCGATCAGCACGTGGTGGCTGTCGCGGATCCAGTCACACGTCGTAAGCGACTGGAACAGGCCGCGGTCGAGACCGCGCGGGGTACGCAGATCGGCGTCCTCGACCACCGCGTTCTGTCGCAGCCGGGCGAGGTTCAACCGCCGGCCGAGCCGCTTGTTGTCACGCGCGGTGACCTCGCGGTCGATCAGCAACCCAAGCCAGTCCTCACGCGACAGATCGTCGGCCGCCGACTGGTTTCGCATGTCGAGGAACGCGTCGGCCATTGCGGCCAGGCCAAGGCCACGCAGGCGCTCCGCCATAGGGTGGATCAGCATCGCTTTTCCTTTCAATGGTAGTAACCGGGGCCACGAATGTTGTCGTGGAGCAGGCTGGGTTGATCAGTCTCCCTTTCAGGAGCCGTCTTGCTTTCTTGCTTGTTCTTCAGGATCGCGGCGACTGAACTGTAGGAGCGGGTGCCGAGGGTCAGCGCCTTCGCACAGGCAGCGTCCAGCCGTTCGGCGCTGTAGCGTTTGCGCAGGCCGAGGATGCCGATGCAGGAGCGAAAGCCCTGTTCGGGGTGCGGGCGCGAACGCAGCACGATCTCCACCAGCACCGCGGTGTCGGCACCGATCACGGCGGCCTCGCGCTGGATCCGCTCATGCGTCCAGTCACGGTAGCGCCGGTGCGAACTTGGCATATGCTCGGCCACTGTGGTGGGTCGGTACGGGCGCAGACTGCGCAGATGCGTGGCGACCAGCTTGCCACGGTGGAAGATCTCCACCGTCTTGGCCGTGATCCGCGCCTCCACTTCCTGGCGCAGCAGCCGGAACGGCACCGAGTAGAAATGCTTGGCGATCTCGATGTGGTAGTCGAGGTTGACCCGGCAGCGCTTCCAGTCGGCGTATTCGTAAGGCGTTGGCGGCAGGGATTGCAGCGCCGGACGGTCGAGTTGCTCGAACAAGGCGCGCCGCGTGGTGCCCCAGCCACGCATCGGCCGGTCGTTCAGATTGTCCACCAGGTCACGGATCGCCCGGTTCAGGTCGGCGAGCGAGAAGAACCGCTGATTGCGCAGCCGGGCCAGGATCCAGCGCTGCACCACCTGCACGCCGACCTCGACCTTCGCCTTGTCGCGCGGTTTGTAGGGACGGGCCGGGATGATTGCGGTGCGGTAGTGCGCGGCCATGTCGGCGTAGGTGCGGTTCACCGTCGGCTCGTAGAAGCAGGCCTTGGTGATCCCGGCCTTGAGGTTGTCGCTGACGATCTGCCGTGGCACCCCGCCGATGGCGGTCAGCGCATTGACATGAGCGCAGATCCAATCAGCCAGCGCCTGGCTTGCGGTGGCTTCGGCGTAGATGAAGCTCGATGCGCCGAGCACGGCGACAAAGATCTCGGCGCGGTGGATCTCGCCGGTCGCCGCGTCGATCACCTCCATGGTGTGGCCGGCGAAGTCGACGAACAGCCGTTCGCCCGCGATGTGGACCTGGCGCAGCGTGGGCTTCAGCCGCCCGACCCACTCGCGATACAGATCGCAAAACCACGAGTAGCCGAACCCGTCGGTCGCCGCCGCGCGGTATTCCTCCCACAGCAGTGCCAGCGTCACGTTCCGCCGCCGCAGATCGCGATGCACTGCGGACCAGTCCGGGACCGGGCGTTGGTCGGACGGTATATTCGGCAGCGGCGGAAACAGCAGCGCCTCGAGACTTGCGTCGTCCAGCATGTCCGGCAACGGCCATGTCAGGCCAGCGCGGCGGGCACGGCTCAGGTAGTCGCTGATCGAACCTTGGCTCAGTCCGAGGCTCTGGCTGATCACCCGTTGTGGCAGATGGTGTTCCCATCGCAGGCGCAGAAGCTCGCGTATCTTTCGCATCGACAATCTCTCACCAGGCATCCCGACCCCTGCTCCTCGGCAAAAGATCGAAACTACCCTCGGTTGAAGACTGTCAGCGGCAGCCGAACGGTGCCGTCATCTCCGGAATGATCAGGATCACCGGAACCGATGATCACGATCGAACGGAATGCATGATCAGGATCGAACGGATTGGACGATCAGGATCCACCGGAATCAGTGATCACGATCGACCGGAATTCGCACACCGGCACCGGGCGGGTTTCCCTGACACCCGCCCAGCTGTCGATGTTACTGGAAGGCATCGACTGGCGCATGCCCACCCGCGTCCGCCGTCCGGAACTGGCGGGCTGAGTGCCGCGGCTCACGCACGATTCATTGGCGCT
>DATNEJ010000008.1:0-29121 GCA_035606775.1 Acetobacteraceae bacterium
ATGCTGCTCCTGCTGGTGATGGCGGGTCTCGGTGCGCGGCTTATACTTCTTATGCTTTCGGGGACGTACCGCCCGCCAAGGTTCGACCGCATGGACGGCGCACTGCTGCTGCTGGTCGCAACCGGTTCGGTGATGCCGGTGGTCTCGTGTTTGCTAGCCGGCCAGCCGCTCTCGACGGATGATCTGCTCTACTCCTTCGTCCTGATCAAGTACTATGCAGTGTTCCGTATATTCCGAGCGACCATCCTGACGGTGAGGCAGGTCATGATCTGCCTTTCGATTTCCCTGGCTTCGGCTGCCGTTGCCGGGATCGTAGCGATACTTCAAGTCGGCAACCTGCTCGGAGTTCCGGAGTTTCTCCTTGAGCATTACGATCTTCCTTATGATACACCGGTCCTTACGGTAGACCGCGGAACATCGACGTTCGCTTCGGCATTTGGCCTTGGCGATCAGATGATTATGAATCTCATCATCGCATTGGTGTTCCTTCGTCTCGCTAAAAGCCATAAAACGACTTGGGCCTCTGCCGCATTCGTTTTCATCTGCGGATGCATGGCATCGGGGGAGCTTTCGGAATATATCGGTCTAGCGGTTGCCATTGCCGCCTTTGCGTCGCTGTTCGACAGTTCCGTTCGTCCGAAATTGCCCCTCCTGCTGGGCGGCAGCGCGCTTGCTGTCATAATCTTCTGGCCGGTCATCGCGCGCCGGTTTGCCGGTTTCGGCGGTGGTGAGGGTTTCCCAAGCAGTTGGGATATGCGCTGGGATAACCTGCAACGATTCTTCGTTCCAAGAATCCTCGAAGGAGCAAACTGGCTCTTGGGCGTTCAGCCAACTCCGCGCGTGCCGGCTCCGGAACGATGGAGGGAGTTTGTCTATATCGAGAGTGGATATCTGTGGCTGGTGTGGATCGGCGGTGTGCCATTTCTGATGGCGTTTGCCTACTTCGTATTTACTGCCTTTTGCGCACTGCGCCAGATCGCACGCGCACGGTTCGACGCAGTCGCGGCAGCCGCGGCCGGCGGCTTTTGCTACTTGTCGGCACTGCTCGTTATGACCCTTTTAGACCCACACCTTACGCTACGCGGGTCAGCGGATCTTTTCTTCCCGCTACTCGCAATGTCGCTCGTGCGCGCGCCAGTCGCCGCGAAAAATGGTATGAGCCAGCTCCCGATGTCCTTCGTCATGGGTCGCCGGCCAGTGGTTCGTCCAACTGCGGTCAGGGGAGGGGTCGTTGCAACCTCCGATTGAACTCCGGAGCCACGGAATGCTTCCGCACTCCGATCCTATCCTGGAGGACCCGGAATCTCAGGGCGTATCGTTCGTCGCCGTGCTTGGGGCCCTCCGGCGCCGAAAGAAGTTGATCGTCGTGACCTTTTTCATCTCCATGGCGGTGGTCGTCGGCACGTTGTCTGCCCTGCCCAGGCGTTACACCGCAACCGCGTCTTTAGAAGTCGGGCTCGGGAATACGCAAATCCTCGGCGGAAATGCGGCCGCAAACGCCATGCCTGGATGGATGCCAGGTGACAACTCTATCATGGCAACGCAGATCGCCGTGCTCAAGACCCGTGCGCTGGCGGCGCAGGTGCTGAAGGAATTGAATCTTGGCGACGATCCGGAATTCCATTCTACGGCACGCATATTCAAGGACAAAATTGTGTCGCTGGCACAGCAGTGGCTACCATCGGCGTGGCAAGACCTCGTTCCATGGGAGGCGGGTGCTGACCCTCAAAGACGCCGCGAAGAGGTGGTCGACCACTTCTTAAGACAGCTTTCAGTGGAGCAGAACGGCACATCCCACGTCATTTCGGTAAGCTTCACATCTGCTGACCCAAGCAAGGCAGCCGAGATTACAAATGCGCTGGGCAAGCAGTATCTAGATAATCAGGTCGAAGCGAAATATCGAGCCACGGAACGGACCTATAACTGGGCGATAGCGCAGTTGAGTGAGCAGCGTCAGCAATTGCTCAAGGCCGAAAATGCGGTAGTCGACTATATGGCGGCGCATGGGCTGGAGGCTGCGAATGGGCTACAGGATCCAGCTCAGCCGCCACCCTACAAGACCAACCTTGGCGGTCTGCCGGGTCAGCAGCTTACCAGTCTACAGGACGACCTCGTCGCGGCTCGCGGCCGGCTCGCGGCAACTCAGGCGAAATTGCACGAAATCGAGGCCATGGCCGCGAACGGTAATGGCTATGATTCGCTGCCGGAGGTGGCATCTTCCCCGACTATTATCAATCTGAAGGATCTTGACGCAAAACTGCGCGTTGCGGAGGCCCAACTCAGCAGCACCTATAACCTCAACGCGCCAGTACTCGACCGGATCAAGGCTCAGCGTAACAGTATTGCGCGGCAGATTGCTGCCGAGACCCGCACTATCGTGCAGAACATCCGCAATGAGGAAGCCCTCGAACGAGGCAGGGTCGCCCAGTTTGAGCGCTTGATGACCAGGGGGCAAGTTCAGTATGCGATGTCCGAAAGGGCATCAGTGGGATTACGAGAGCTGACCCGCGACGCCAACGCAAAGCGTGCTGTTTTCGAAAAACTGCTGTCTAAGAAGAACGAAATCGGGGAGCAGTTGGCCCTGATCCAACCTTACGCAACGATAATATCGCCCGCGGTGGTGCCAACCCGGCCGAGCTTCCCGAACAAACTCATGATTGGTGGCGGTGGACTTATCGGCGCGTTGGCTGTTAGCTTCATGCTCGCCGCGCTCACCGAGTACAGCGATCGTAGTCTTCGTACCGCGAGGCAAGTTGAACGAGCATTAGGAATCATCAATCTGGGATTGGTTCCGCTGCTTCGCGGCCGCGACTGTCCCAAGGGGCAACAGCCGTATTCAACTGTTTTGCATCGGCCTCTCTCTATATATTCCGAATCCATACGATCTGTCCTGCTGCAGCTCATAGACCGGGAGCCCAGGCAAACGCAGGTGATCCTGGTGACGTCGGCACTCCCCGGGGAAGGCAAGACCACGATGACAATGAGCCTTGCGGCCGCTGCTGTGCGACTGGGCCGTAGGACTGTGGTGGTCGATCTTGACCTGCGTTACCCCAGCGTCGCACGACAAGCTGGGCTGTCGCCGAAGGCGGACCTTCTGAAATACATGGATGGATCTGCAGACCTGGATCAGATTATCTATAATGATCCGCGCGATGCGCGACTGCACCTTATTCCTTCGCGGAGTTCGGCAGGGCGGGAAACCGACACGCTCCACACAAGCAACCTGAAAGGGCTGATCGACAAGCTTCGCGGGCGGTATGAGTGCATCTTCCTTGACCTGCCGCCGTCGCTCGCGCTCAGTGACATACAAGCAGTGGGACTGTTGGCGGACGAAGTGCTCCTTGTCGTGCAGTGGGGCAAGACGAGCCGCTCGGCGGTCGCGGGTGCGGTGACTGCCATGACCAGGATTGGCATCACAGTTGCCGGCGTCGTGCTGACACAGGTCGACCTCGCCGGGCATGCTGCATATGGCTATGAGCAGATCGGCGAGTACGGGGAGAAATACCTGGAATACTTTCAGCGGCTGGAAGGGAACACCTGACTGATGTGCTGCAAGATCGAATTCGAGCCGGGACGACCCGGAGAGTGATCAGTTATGCCGGCTACGACATTGGGGTGGCCTGCAGCGTTGGTCCGGGATATGGATTTGTCTATCGGGGTTGTCGTTAGAAAGAGGTCTCGATGCGCAGATCGCAGAACCGCTCGGTTCTTTTAATCGTGGAGAACTGCTCAGTTCCGTTTGACCAGCGTGTGTGGCAGGAGGCCCGTACATTACACGGCGCCGGCTACCAGGTCAGCGTGATTGCACCCAAAGAGCAAGACCAGCCATTGTATGAGCTGGTAGCAGGAATTCATATCTATCGTCACCCGGCGTTGCCGCAAGGGGATGGATGGCGCGGTTATGCCATGGAATACACAGCGGCGCTGTTCTGGGAAACGATCATGGCCTGGCGCGTATTTTTGCGCCAAGGCTTCGACGTCGTGCACGTCAGTAATCCACCCGATACGTTGTTCCTGGTTGGCGGGCTGTTTAAACTGCTGTTCGGTCGGCGGCTGGTGTTTGATCATCATGATATCTGCCCGGAGCTTTATGAGGCGAAATTCAGCCGCCGCGGGATTGGATATACTGCTCTCTGCCGGCTGGAAAAGTGGTCGATCAGGGCGGCCGATGCTGTCATTTCAACGAACGAGTCCTACCGCGCAATCGCCATTGAACGAGCGGGTAAGGATCCCTCACGTGTGCATGTAGTGCGGAACGGACCGGACCTCGACCGCGTGCGTAAACAGCCACCAGTGCCATCATTGAAGAGGGGCCGTTCCTGTCTTGTCGGATATGTTGGAGTCATAGGACTGCAAGAGGGCCTTCGTTACCTGATCAACGCGGCGTCGTACATCATCCATGAAAGGCGGCGCACCGATATGCATTTTGCAGTCGTAGGCGGCGGTACCGACCTGCCTAACGTCATTGCTCTTGCGGAGAGAACGGGGGTCAGTGACCATTTCACGTTTACAGGGCGAATCTCTGACTCGGCTCTGATGGAATATCTCAATACGGCCGATATCTGTGTTAATCCTGATGAATATAACGAAATGAACGATCGCTCCACCATGATAAAAGTCATGGAGTACATGGCGCTCGGCAAGCCCATTGTCCAGTTCGCAATGACAGAGGGCCGTGTGTCGGCGGGCAACGCCTCGCTCTATGCCGCGCCTAACGACGCAGAGGACTTCGCCTGCAAGCTCATGGAGCTGGCGGACGATCCGGTGAAGCGGGAAACTATGGGGCGGATCGGTCGAATGCGGATCGAGCAAGAGCTGTCCTGGCTCCACCAGGCACCAAAACTGCTGGCGGCCTACTCAGCATTATGGCCATTACCCGGTTCGGCGTTCGATGATGGTGTGCCGGTGCGAGAACCATTATGAAAGTGTCAGTCTTCGGCCTGGGATACGTCGGTGCGGTGACCGCTACGTGCGTTGCCGAGCAGGGACACGAGGTGCTGGGAGTTGATGTCAACCGCGATAAGGTGGAGATGATCAACAATGGCATCGCACCGATCGTTGAGCCAGAGTTTCAGGAACGTATCGCGGGGGTGACCGCGGATGGATGCTTGCGCGCCACAGCAGATGGCCGCCGGGCGGTGCTCGAAAGCGATCTTTCGCTGATCTGTGTCGGCACGCCTGTCAATGACAGCGGCGTTGTCGCGCTGGACGCGTTGGATAATGTCGTCACAGAGATAGGAATGGCACTGCGCGCGAAGAAGACGGCGCATGCCGTGGCGGTGCGTTCGACCGTACCCCCGGGTACAACAGCTAACAGAGTGGCGCCGGCGTTGCACGCGGCGTCGGGACGACAAATTGGCAAGGAAGTCGATCTGTGCTACAATCCGGAATTCCTTCGGGAAGGCAGCGCCTTCCATGACTTCTTTCATCCGCCGTTCACGGTTATCGGAGGCATGGGAGAGGCCGAGCCGGTTCTACTGAATGAATTGTACTCGAGCATTGCAGCGCCGCTGATCCGTACGACGTGCGACATCGCCGAGGCAGTCAAGACTGTAAGTAATACCTTCCATGCGCTCAAGATCGCGTTTGCGAATGAGATCGGCAGCCTGCTTAAGGTGAGCGGCGTGGATGGGCGGCAGGTTATGGAAATATTCTGCCAAGACCGGAAACTCAATATATCTGCCGCGTATTTGCGACCGGGCTTTGCGTTCGGCGGATCCTGTCTACCGAAGGACGTGCGAGCTCTCGCCCGCCTCGGCGTCAGCGGAACCGGGCGACTGCCACTTCTGGAGTGTATACTCGCAAGCAATGAGGCCCATATCGACAGGGCGTACCGGCTGATTACGGACAACGGCCGGCGCACCGTTGCGCTGTTCGGCATTGCCTTCAAATCTGGCACCGACGATCTTCGGGAGTCACCGTTGGTGGCTCTGGCCGAGCGGCTGATCGGCAGGGGCTACCCACTTCGCATCTTCGACCCGGATGTAGAAATATCTCGTTTGACCGGCAAAAACCGCGCTTTCATCGATCGGGAAATTCCCCATCTCGAGGCACTCATGGTCGGTTCGCCGGCCGCGGCGCTGGACGGGGCCGATGTCATTGTCATCGGTCATGCCGGACCCGACGAGATCGCGGAAATAGTGTCCGGCCACGCGGATCGGCCAATTGTTGACCTCCAGGGGACAAAAATACCGCAGATCCTCGGGAGCCAGAATTACGTAGGAATCTGCTGGTGACCCCGATGCAGCATTCGAATGTGGATGCGAAGAAGGATACTCTGAGCACCACTAATCATATGCTCAAGGTTACAGCCAAACGGATCCTGCGGAACGACGATTTGGTTCTATTCATGAAGGCCGCGAAAATTGCCTTCGAGGTATGGACCGACCAAGCGTCTGATTTGATCTTCCCGCTATTGCCCGAGATCATTGTCTCACCCGATCCCGTTGTCATCGACATCGGTGCGAATATGGGCCAGTTCGCCTCTCGGGTGGCACGTCGGTTTCCGGCGGGGCGGATATATAGCTTCGAGCCGATACGCACCAATGGGGTTGGACTGCGCCGCGTGCTTCGCTGGCTGCGCGTTTCAAATGTCGAGATATTCGAGGAGGCGGTATGCGATACCACGGGAACCGAACGAATCCATATTCCCAACTTCCATGGTTACCAGGACGGGACCCTGGCCGTTCTGGAACGCAGTAAACGCGCTTTCAGTAATGTTACATATCACGTTGTAACGGTGCGGACCAGTACCCTGGACGCTTTCGTGACGGCCCAGGAGGTCGGGCGTCTGGATTTCCTCAAGGTGGATACGGAGGGTGCTGAAGAACGCGTGGTGCGTGGAGGCATGCAGGTTATCTCCACATTGCTTCCCATTCTCTACATGGAGGTGACCCCGGATCAGGCCTGGATGCAGGTTCTTTACGATATAGGCTATCTGCCGTTTTACACGGACGGGGTGAAGCTGCATTCGCCCAGGCCAGGGGAATGGCAGAACGACCTGCTGCTGGTTCATCGCTCGAAAACTGATCCGATGGCCAAGCTTATAGAGAGGTGATGTAGCCGATCGGGCGCACCTCCGGTCATGGCGCATGTGGTCAGAGAATGTAGCGGTGTTCCGTCGCGGGCTTGCATTTGCCTCGGCGCTGCCTCCGTTGACCCTGGGGCGTTGAATTCCGATCGCGTAGTTCAATCGGCATACGGCTACTTGTGTCCGCTCCGGTGGTGGGGCAGGCAGGCGAATGCGGCGGCTCGGTGAAGCCGACCGAGGATACGGACCCGTGGTTACGCTGGCAGATATGAGACGGGAGAGCGTAACATATGCCCATTGACCGGCGAAGGTGCCTTGTTGGCATTGGCCTGCAGTCTATTTTTGTCCGTCGCGGGATTGGTTCCGGGCCTGCGTTTGCTGCGCCAACTGCCGGTGCACAACCTCGATCCAGGATAAATGCGGGGGCTCCAACCACCACGCGAAGCTGGCATGTTGATAATAATATGGCGGCGAATGGCGACGGAGTTACCTGGGAAACAGCATGGAACGCCTTCGCCAATATTCGCTGGGAGAGCATAGCGCCCGGTGATACAATCTATATCTCAGGCGGCCATTCGGGCCAGATATACAACGAAACGCTCACCATTCGGGCCGGCGGAGCGCCAGGTGCACAAATTACCATCACGGCGGGTGTTGACGCTGCACATGCAGGCACAGTTACGATAGACGCTCAGAGTGTACGCTCGCAGTGCATCGCCGTTGGTAACCATAACTATCTGACTATACGAGACCTGACGATCCAGAACACTGCCGACGACGCCAATCTGACCATCACGGGCGCCGCTGCTGGCGTGCTTATTCAGCGTGTCATATCCCATTCAGGTATGGGGTCCGGCGGTGGAAAAAGCTGCCGCTGCTTCGACATCCGAGACTGCATTGCCGATACGAGGACGCTTGCAGTGACCCTTGAAGAATGTACCGCGACGACCCCAGACCTCACGACGTCGCAGACCGATGCCCTGTGGACCTCGGGCAATCGTGGTGTTCTGGTCCAGCGAAATTCGTTTACCGTCGCCAACATGGACCCCACGGGGCATAGCGACTGCATCCAGTCCTACGCGGATATCCGGGTGATCTACCGAGGCAACCGCCTTATCCACCCGAACGGCGGTGAGAACAATCATGGATTCATTGTCTCCGATGTCCAGGCCGGTGGGACTGTGTATTTCTACAACAACGTGGTGATAATGGGCTCGCGTCCTGGCGCAGCGACCGGCAAGCCGGAGATCGCCATTTTGCGTGAGCTTCTGACGGTCGGACATACGGGCACTGTGAAGGTATGGAACAACACCATCTATGGAGGGCTATCGGGCTACGACACTTATTCCACCGCCGGGCCGATGCCGCCCGACGAGTTCAAGAACAATATCATCTATGCTCTGCCTGTCTCGATCGCACCCTACTGTCTCGACAGCGGTAACCTCAATCGTCCCTCCCACACAGACTACAACAACGTATTCGCCTTTACCGGCAGACTGACCATATTCGGCAATGGCGCGGGTATCGGGGCCGCGCGCTCGACGACCTCCAGAAGCTCAGGCCGTGCCTATTTTGAGATACAACTCGGTATGGTCATGACAAGTGATATGACAATGGTCGGTATTGCTAATGCGAGCGAGCGCCTGAATGTCTTCACGAAGGCATCCAAGAATAGCATCGCCTGGAAATGGGGGAGTGGAGATATCAGTCCTTGTGGAGATCCCGCGAGCACATGCCGTGTTGAGGCTGCCGCCGCTGATGTCGTTGCCTTTGCCCTGGACTTGGATAAGAGAAGGTTCTGGATCAGGAATCTCACGACCGGCAGTCGGTGGAACGCTGATGCCTGCACCGAGCAAAATCCGGCGACAGATGAAGGTGGTTACCCGTTTGGTATCCTGGCCCCTGGGCCTTACTTTATCATGATCTGGGTGGGAAGCGCTGGTGACTATATCGTTCTCAATCCCGGGCGAAGCGCCTTTGTCGGCGCGGTTCCATTGGGTTACAGCGCGTGGGGCGCAGCAAGCACGTTGAATCCCGCCGACATTGGTGGGGCGGCGACGTTGGTTGCGCCAGTTGCTCGTATCAACGGTGTCGGCTACGTGGATTGGGCTCAGTGGCGGTCATTGGGCTACGATCGGCACGGGGTCAATGCCAACCCGATGTTTATCGACGCAGCAGCGGAAGACTTTCGTCTCAGCCGCCACTCACCGGCAGCCGCCGCTGGGATGCCACTGCCGTTTGTCACTACAGACTACGCGGGTAACCCGCGGGCCCGGAAGAGGCGATATGACATCGGCGCCTACGCAACACCGATCTGACTCGATCGCGAGCGCGGTTCGTAACTGATCTTCCTCGCCTGGAGGTCAGCGGCTGGTTGCGACCGGCGGGTCGAAACGGCCCCCAAGGGCCCGAACACGTCGAGGCGTGCAGCCTGGCGTTGGCGGTGGGCAAGTCGGCACAATCGATTTTCGCTCTGTTGCGGTTCCGGAGGCGTAGACTGGCGGGGATCGTATCCAAATGAGTGCGCCATCAGGCTCGATGCCAGCAAGGCAGTATGGTCCTTGGGGCGGGGGATCGCGGGCCACCGTTGCTGCGGTGGCCCGCGCTTCAGCTACACGGTCGCGTGCGAAAGAATTGTTGAGAGCTTCGCGTGTGTATTGTCGAAGGTTGCAAGCAGAGTGCCGGTGTGCCTGCTGGTGGCTGACGCCGACACGAGCAGGTAGGTGTCGCCACTTACGTTGCGGGTATGCAGGTAAGAACCCAAAGACGCGGCAGAGCCATCCCACGAGGTGGCTTGCAGGGCCGCTGAAAGGTCGAACACGTCCCCATTCTTGAGGGCGGCCGCATTGAACGTTGCGCTGCCATTGCCGGCCGCAGGTAGATTGAACGTATTACCACCGCTACCGTTATCGGTGATGGCCTCTTTCCCTCCGCTCAGGTTGAAGGTGTTCGTGTCGCCGGAAATGAAGAAGGCATGGTTGCCGGATGTCGCATTGATCGTAGCATGATCGATCGTCACCGTTACGTTGGCTTGGCTGGTGGGTACATTGACTACATTGGGGGGGGGCGGTGTAGGTGTCGGAGTGGGTGTAGGCGTGGGTGTAGGCGTGGGTGTAGGCGTGGGCGTGGGCGTGGGCGTCGGCACTGGGGTGGTCGATGTGCTCGACTGGTACGCTCCAATGTCATAGGCACCTCCTTGTGGTCGAGGCGTGCCTTGGTAGTCGGAGGTGACAGTCGGGATCGACGCGCCGGCACCGATGGCGGGCGAGCCAGGTTGCAGCGTAAAGTTGTTCTGAGCTGCGTTGGTAAACAGAGGACCGGCGTTCACGCCATGTGAGTCATAGCCAAGCGCCTGCCATTGTGCCCATGTGTCATTGACATTGTTGACGTTGGCAATCGTCGCCGAAGGAGCCCAGATCAGGTTATGGTCGATATTGGCTGCTGGTGGCGTGCTGCCGGCAAGGAATACGCCGACGCGACCAGCCGCTGGAACGGCGATATTGTTTTCGAGTTCAGATTGCGGCGTATCCCACAACATGTAACTCTCATAGCCACCATAGACCGTATTGTTCAAAATGTCGGCCTTGCCGGTCCAGCCTGCATCCTGATTCCACGCGGCAATAGCGATCTCGTCGCCGACGGGCATGGATACGATATTGTTGTAGACATTGATGGTGCCGCCGGGCGCGATATCGCAGATCCACATGCCGTGGTTGTTCAGACCGCCGTTTGGGTGAGAGATGTAATTGCCATCTATGGTGATATTGGTGTCCTGCCAGGACTGAATGCCGTCGCTGTGTCCCGAGGTATCGGTGTTGGCGATGACGATGTCGTTGCCTTGGAACAGAACACCGTTGTTGCCGGAAGACCAGATGCCGTCGGTCTGTGCGGTTGTTGAGGCTGGTGTACTGAAGCTGTTGCCTTTCACCACGACAGCGTACTGGCCGTTCTGGCCGACGCTGTTGCGGACGTCGTAGCCGCGTGCGTTGCCGCCATTAGGATTGCCCGAGTAGACGCTATTGTTTTCGACAACGACACCCGCGGTTACGTTTTTTACCGAGACTCCCGAGTCGGTGATGTTGCGGATATTGAGGCCATCTACCACGACATAATTGTGGCCATTGTCATAGACGCCATTCGCCAGATTGCTCTGGCCGTCGATGATGACCGTACCGTTGTGGCCGGGATCGATCCCTTTGGCGATGGTGATTGCGCCAGCAGCGCTACCGCTCGCACCGATGGTTAACGTGCTATCATATGTCTGACTGACATTTCCGCCGGAGATGTAGATTGTGTCCCCAGGGTGGATAATGTTCCAATTGATGTTTGAAAAGTCCTGCCAGGCAGATGACCAGGAAGTCCCATTTCCGGATTTGGCCACGGAATTGTCGACGTAATAATCCATCTAAGGGATCCCTTTCCGAATGATGTTGATATGTCGCCGGAACAATGACCGATAGGGCCCATTTCAATGGCCATTTGTGAATTTTCGTTATCTAATCGCTCTATTGCGATTCAGTATTTTTTTGATGCTCTATATCTGAACGCACGCACGTCTCGTCGGTCCCATCGGTCGGAAGAAAGTCTCCTGTTAAGGTAGGTAAGAAATCGAGTGGCGCCGCTCGTTTTCGCGACGGAATTTGATGAATCGACCGGACGTAATATTCCGAAATGATAAAGGCATGACTCCGAACCAACTGCTGTGTGTCGTTGGCATAAGTCGGGTTCTGCGATGGGTCAACGAATTTGTGCAGGCACCCATCCGTAGCAGCATAGAAAGCGCGCATTTGCTGTAGAACCATTATGATGCGAGAATGAACGGCAGGGATAATCTCCTGATGTGCACCGCTTTCGCTTGACGGTATTTGCTACAGCTACAGCTACCGCTCCGAGCTGATGGGTCGGGTCGCGACTTTTAGCTTGATGTCGGTCTTCTTCTTCGGTTGTTTGGGAATGCCGTCCTTGAACGCCTTGAGGGGTCGTAGGACCTTCATGCCCGCGTCCCCGATAAGCGCACCATAAGTCTGGAAGCTCCACGGAGCTTGTAGAACTGCTGGCAGCTGTAGCCGACGACCTTGCAGGTGCGACCGTGTCGCATGGCGTGGTGTAGGAGCTGAGCCGCTTGGCGGATTGGGCTGCCGTGTCAGGCTGCGATGGCTGGCAGGCTGACGGTGGGCCTATCGCTCAAGGGCGCGATGGTTTCCAAGCTCACGTAGCGGGCGCGCTGCACGGCCCACTCATCATTCTGTTCGAGCAGCAGCACACCGACAAGCCGGACGACGGCGGCCTCGTTGGGGAAGATGCCGACCACGTCACTGCGACGCTTGATCTCGCCATTGAGGCGTTCCAGCGGGTTGGTGCTGTGGATCTTGGCGCGGTGTGGTGCGGGGAATGCCGTATAGGCAAGGACATCAGCCTCGGCCTGATCCATCAGCGCTGCCGGTTTGGAGACACACAGCCGTAATTGATCGGCCACCTGACGCCATTGCTTGCGCGCATCCTTCGCTACGCCCTCCACCGTGAACCGGTCCTCCGCCTGATGCGTCACCATCCCAATCACCGCCTCGGCGGCGGCACCGCCACATCGACCAACGCGCACAGGGTGCGCCGGCCATATGTGCCCTACCCGCAGCCTCGATGGTCGGCCCACGCTTACTGCCTGGCGCGGCCCTTGGGGCGGCGATCAGCGTGCAGGAACAGGACGGCACGCCGGATTGACCATGCCGGGCGAACGGTTATATTGTACCACCGAATTCGGAATTCCGAATTCAGTGGCCCAGACGATGCTGCAAACCCTGCCCAACGCCCCCAGCCTAATCGACCAGACCTACCGGCAAGTGCTGGAGGCGATTGCCGACGGCACGCTCGCCCCCGCGCAACGCATCCGCCAGGGAGAACTCGCCGACCGCCTCGGTGTTTCCCGCCAGCCGGTCAGCCATGCCCTGCATCTGCTCAAGCGCCAGGGATTGGTGGAGGAGAGCGGGCGGCAGGGGCTGCGCGTCGTTCCGCTCGATCCCGGGCGGATCCTGCAACTCTATCAGGTGCGGGAAGCCGTGGACGGCCTCGCCGCCGGACTCGCGGCCGAACGGGTCGGCGTGCGCGGGGTGGACGGCGCCGAGGTCGCTGCCCTGCAGGCCCTGGTCGCGGAAGGAATTGCCTTCGACGCCGGCACGCCGACGCCGCGCCTCGTCCGTGCCGACATCGAGTTCCACCGGGCGCTCTATCGCCTGTCGGGAAATTCGGCGATCGAGGAAATGACCGCGCCGCTCTGGCCGCACCTGATGCGGGCGATGGCGGCGATCCTGCCGACGCCCGGTTATGCCGCTCAGGTGTGGTGCGAACACGCCGCGATCCTGCGGCATGTCGCGACCGGCGACGCAGCCGGTGCGCGCGAAGCGGCCTGTGCCCATGCACGAAGCGCCTCAGCGCTGACAGCCGAACGCCTGCCGGTCGCGGAACAGGCGGCCTGATCCAGGCACCGATTGCAAAGTGAACAGGGAGAATCACATGCTGACCGAACAACAGATCAGCCAGTTCCACGAAGAAGGCTACCTGTTCCTGCCGGAGACCTTCACCGCTGACGAGATCGCCATACTGCGGGAGGAGGCGGAGCAGATCTACACGCTGCAAAGGCCGGAGGTCTGGCGGGAAAAGTCCGGCGCCCCGCGCACGGCCTTTGCCGCGCACCTCTACAATGAGGCGTTCGCACTCCTCGGCCGGCACCCACGCATGATCGGCCCGGTCGAGCAGTTGTTCGGCGAACAGGTCTACATGCATCAATACAAGATCAACGCGAAAGCGTCGTTCACCGGCGATGTCTGGCAGTGGCACCAGGATTACGGCACCTGGGCGCGCGACGACGGCATGCCGGAGCCGCGTGCCATGAACATCGCGGTGTTCCTGGATGAAGTGATGCCAATCAACGGCCCGCTGATGCTGGTGCCGCGCACTCACACACTCGGCGTCCTGCAGGCCGGCCACGACGAATCCACCACGTCCTATCCGCTGTGGACCCTCGATGAGGATACCGTCACGAAGCTGGTGGCGAAGGGCGGGATCGTCGCACCGACCGGCAAGCCCGGAGGCCTGCTGATGTTCCACGGCAATCTCGTGCACGGCTCCGCCGGCAACATCACGCCGTATCCACGCAAGATCGTCTATCTGACCCTGAACGCGGTTTCTAACTACATCCGCAAGCCGACGCGGCCGGAGTGGATTGCGCATACCGACTTTGCGCCCATCGTGCCGACGGAGGAGGGTGCGCTGGCCCGGTATGCCCGGCAGGCCCGCCAGGCGGCCGCGTAGACGTCGGGTCAGCCCTTCAACCGCGCATGCGTGACCGAGCCTGGGGCAGTCACGCATGGCGAGATATGTTTAGGATGCCCTGACGCCGCGAGCCGAGGCATCGCGACGCGCGTTCCGACCCCGACACCAGGGAGGATGCAGTGTTCCGGCGCGAAATTCTTGTGGGGATCGGTGCCGCGGGCCTGGCCGGCCGCTCCGCTCTGGCCGATCAGGTGAAGGGCCTCAGCCCGCTGCTGCCCGCCGGTACGCGGGAAGAGGCCAGATGGGGCACGCTGGCCGGCAAGCAGCCGCTGATTCAGCTCGCTGACCGTCCGCCCAACTACGAGGCACCGATCGCGACATTCCGTGAGGCCATCACACCGAACGACAGATTCTTCGTCCGCTATCACCTGGCCGGCATCCCCGACATGAAGGCGCTGGAGAGCTGGTCGCTGCCGGTGGGCGGCGATGCGGCAAACCGGCAGGTCACCCTGACCATGGAGGATCTGCGCGCCCTGCCGCAGCACGAGATCAGCGCGGTGTGCCAATGCTCGGGGAGCCGGCGCGGCCTGTCGGACCCACACGTGGCCGGAGTCCAATGGGGCTATGGCGCGATGGGCTGTGCGACGTTTCACGGACCGCGTCTGCGCGACGTGCTGGCGAAGGCCGAGGTCAAACCTGACGCGGTCGAGATCTGGATGGACGGCGCGGACGGACCGGTCCTGCCGACGACTCCGGATTTCAGCAAGAGCCTGCCCATGGACAAGGCGATGGACGACGACACGATCGTCGCGATCGAGATGAACGGTGCACCGCTGCCCTTGCTGAACGGCTACCCGGCCCGCGTCATCGTTCCGGGATGGACGGCGACGTACTGGATGAAGCACGTCAACGGCCTCCATGCCAGCAGCAAGCCGCTGGAGAATTTCTGGATGGCGAAGGCATACCGGGTGCCCGCCAACATGTTCCCGGTGGAACATCCGTTCACCACGCAGGACAACAACCAGACCTGGCCGATCACCGAAATGGTGGTGAACACGGTGATTGCCGAACCGCTGGACGGTGCCCGCGTGGAACGCGCCGGCTTCACCGTCCGCGGCGTGGCCTGGGATCGCGGTTCGGGCATACGGCGGGTCGAGGTCTCGCTCGATGATGGTCACACTTGGCATGAGGCTCGCCTTGATCGCGACCTGGGGAACTATGCGTTCCGCGGGTTCAGCTTGGCGACCGGCACGCTGCACCCCGGCACGAGCGTCGTCTCCGCGCGTGCGACCAGCAATACTGGGGAGCAGCAGGTGCAGGCGCTGAAGTGGAATCCCGCCGGCTATCACAACAACGTCCCGCAGAAACTGACGGTGCACGTGACATGAGGAAGCTCGAGCAGGGCCGGGTGAGCCGGCATGGCGTCACACGTGGGTTGCCGCGCGTCGCGTTCGTCGCCCTGCTGGCCGGCGCGCCGGCGGCTTACGCGGCGGATGCGCCGTCAGCCCTGAAGGCGGGGGCGGGACTCGAGGTGGTGGAGACGTCCTGCAGCGTCTGTCACACTACGGACTATATCCGCATGAACTCGCCGTTCCTGACGCCGGCGGCATGGAAGGCTGAGGTCGAGAAGATGCGCACCGCGTACGGCGCGCCGATCGACGACGATAACGCGGCGGAGATCGTGAAATACCTGAGCGCGCACTACGCGGTCGCTGCCAAGCCATAGGTCAGCCTTCGCCGCTCAGCAGCAAAGGGATCTCCTGACGCCGTACGGCTTTATTGCGGCTCCAGCGGCCAGTAGCGACCAAGCATCGCGCTCGCGATGTCCGTCGAACCGAGCCAATGACCGCGGTGCTGACCGCCATGTGCAACGCCACTTTCAAGCTTTGCTGGATCAGCGGCCGAGATAGGTGTCCACGACCCGGTGGTCGGCGGCCAGTTCGGCTGCTGATCCGGACAGCGCGATGCGGCCGTGGTCGAGCACGTATGCCCGATCGGCGGCGGAAAGACCGAGCGTCAGGCTCTGTTCGGCGAGCAGCACGCTGACGCCTTGCGCCCGCAGCACCGGCAGCGCCTCGAACACCGCCAGCACGATCTTCGGCGCCAGCCCGGTCGAAGGTTCGTCGAGCAGCAGCACGCGCGGGTCGGTCATCAGCGCGCGCGCGATCGCGACCATCTGCTGCTCGCCCCCCGAGAGGGTACCGGCGTGCTGGGTGATCCGTTCGGCCAGGACGGGGAACAGGCCGAATACGCGGTCCTTGAGGATCGCCCGGCGCGCCGGCGCGCATAGCCGGCCGCCGAGGTCCAGATGGTCGCCGACGGTCAGGCGCGGAAATAGCTCTCGCCCGCTGGGGACATGGCCGATGCCGGCGCGTGTCACGAGATGGGCGGCCCGTCCCTCGATCGGCTCGCCGAACAGCCGGATATGGCCCGCGCGTGGCGCCAGCAGGCCGGCGATGGCACGGAACAAGGTCGTCTTGCCGGCGCCGTTGGCGCCGAGGACCGCGACCACCTCGCTCGCGCCCAAGCTGAACGAGATGTCGTGCAGGATGGTCAGCGGGCCGTATCCCGCCTCCATCCCTTCGATCGCCAGGGCCGCCGTTTCGCTCATGTCCGCCTGCGCCGCCGGGTTCCGGCCGCGCCTGCCGCCGCCGCATTCGGGCGGGCGGGGACCGGTCGCCGAACCATCACTGGGGTTCACCGAGATAAGCTCGGATCACGGCGGGATCGCGCAGTACCTCGTCCGGCGTGCCTTCGGCGATCTTGCGGCCGAAATCGAGCACGATCATGCGGTCCGACAGGTCGGCGATGGCGGCGATCACATGCTCCACCATCGCCACGGCGGAGACGCCGAAGCCGTGAAGATGGCGGATCACCGCCCGCATCTCCTCCTGTTCGTCCTTCGTCATGCCCGCCATGACCTCGTCGAGCAGCACGAGATCGGGATCAAGCGCGAGCACACGGCCAAATTCGAGCCGGCGCTGATGCCCGGGGGATAGCTGGCTCACCGGGGCGAGCCACAGATCAGCGAGCCCGACCGTGTGGACCGCCCACGCCGCCTGCGCCACCGCCCGATGTCCCTGCCGGCCGTGCCGAGCCGCTGCGAGCACGTTCTCCCACACTGTCATCGGCCGCATCAGCCGAGGGATCTGGAAGGTGCGCGCCATGCCGTCCCGCGCCCGGCGGAACGCCGGCAGCCGCGCCACTGAGCGGCCGCGCAGGCGGATATCGCCATGGGTCGGTGGCACGAACCCGGTAATGGCATTGAACAAGGTCGTCTTGCCCGCCCCGTTGGCGCCGATGATGGCGACCGTCTCGCCCGGCGCGATGTGGAACGACACGCCGTCAAGTGCCACCAGCCCGCCGAAGCGCACGCCCAGGCCATCGACGGCCAGCACCGGGACGCTCGGTTCCGGCTGCGCGGCGCGCGGAGGCGGCGGCTCGCCGAACGGCAGCGCCCGCGGCGCCAGGACGATCGGCCGGGGCAGCCAGCCCCAGCGATTGACCAATGAAACGATGCCGCCCGGCAGCAGGAGCACCGTGACGATGACCACCAGGCCGTAGAGCGCGAGTTCGAGGTTGGGAAAATGCACGAGCAACTGCTCGCCCACGACCGTCAGGATCACGGTGCCGATGAGCGGGCCCCAGATGGTGCCCATCCCGCCGAACAGCACGAATACCACCGTTTGCAGGTCGATCGTGGGATCGAACATGCTGGGCGGATCGATGTAGCTGCGGTTCCAGGCGACCAGCCCTCCGGCCAGGCCTGCCAGCACGCCGCTCAGGGCGAAGGCGGCGACCTTCACCCGTGTCGTCGGCACGCCCACCGCCGCCGCCGCGTTTTCGTCCTCGCGGATACCCATGGCGTCGAGGCCGAAGCCGGAGCGGGCGAACCAGGCATTGAGGCTGAACCCCGCCAGCGCCAGCAGCCCGGCGAACACATAGACGCCAACCGGCGTGAGCTCCGCCGGCAATGTCAGGCCGTTGCCACCGCCGGCATAGTCCCAGTCGGAGAACAGCACCGCGAAGATGCGCGCCAGCCCGAACATGCTGAGGGCGAACAGGATGCCGCGCACCCGCAGCATGATCGGGCCGATCAGGACAGCGACCAGCATCGCCAGGACCCCGCCCGCGCAGACGGCGAGATACCACGGGATCGGCATGTGCACGACCATGACCCCGGTCGCATAGGCGCCGACCCCGTAGAACGAGACCTGGCCGAACGAAAGATAGCCAGTGAAGCCGCTGATCAGGTTCCATCCATAGGCGAGCGCCGTGAAGATCAGGATGTCGGTGACGAGCTGGACCATGTAGGCCGAACCGAAAATCGGCGCGGCGACAAAGACGGCAAGAATGGCGGCCCCCGCCACGATGGCGCGGTACCAGTGCGAGGCCGGGGCATGCACTACAGAGAGCGCCAGCGGCGGCTTCGTATCGCTCATGGCTGTTTCCTCGGCCATTACGCTGCGCGCCGGAAGCGCTGCGGCCACACCGCCATGAACAGGATCAGCAGCACATAGGGCAGCACATTCTCGGCATCGCCGCCGAGATAGAAGCCGACTGCCGACTGGGCGATGCCCAGCAGCACAGAGGCGATGGCCACGCCCCGGTAGTCGCCGAGGCCGCCGAGCGCGACGAGCACGAAGGCGAGGATGGTGAAGTTGTCCGCCGTCTCGGCCGCCATCGGTTCGACCAGGATCAGCAGCGTTCCGGCGACGCCGGCCAGTCCCACCCCGACCGCGAAGGCGACCAGGCGCACCAGCCGGACGTTGATGCCGACCGAGACCGCGCCCGTTTCGGACTGCGAGGCGGCCAACAGCGATTTGCCGAAGCCGGTGCGGTTCAGCCACAGCGACAGCGCGAGCGCCACCGCCCCGGCGATCACCCCGGCGACGAGCAGCGACTTTCCGACCGTGATGCCGCCCAAGGTCCAGGTGGACTGGAGATACGGCAGGGACACGTAGTTGGACCCGAAGACCTGCAGACCGAGCTCGATCAGCACGTAGTCGAGTCCGAAGGTGATCATCAGGCTGAGCAACTCGGCCTGCTGCATGCCGAGCCCCATCAGCGGCTCCAGCAGCACTGGCTGCAACGCAGCGCCGACCGCGTAGAGAACGACGAACGCGATCGGGATCGCCAGCAGCGGGCTGATCGCCACATGCGCGGCAAACCACACCGTGAACAGGCCGGCCAGCACGATGAAGCTGCCATGGGCGAGGTTGACCACGCCCATGACGCCGAAAATCAGGTTCAGGCTCTGCGCGAGCAGCACGTAGGTGCCGCCCAGCAGAATACCATCGACCAGGAGCTGTAGCAGCAGCATCAGTTGAGGTCTGGAGAGCGGCCGATCCTGCTCACTTGCCGGGATATGGCACCAGTACCTTCGCTTCCGCCATGTCGGCTGGGGTGATCAGTTTCATCTGGCCGTCCTGCCATTGCACCAGGAACTGGCCGTAGCCAGTCGAAAGTCCGTCCTCGTTCACCTTGAACGTGCCGAGGACAGTCGTCGCCGATTGATGCAGGAACCACTCGCGCAATTTTGCCTGGTCAAGAGATCCGGTCGCCTTCACCGCATCCCCCAGCGCCTGGATCGCAGCATAGCCGGTGATTGCATGGTAGTCCGGGTCCTGCTTGAACATCGCCTTGTAGCGGGCGACGACGTCAGCCGACCCGGCCGTCTTGAAGTTCGGCCACCAACTGGTGTTGCCGAAGACGCCATTGACCAGCGGACCGAGTGCCGTGCCGAAGGCCGGCTCGATCGAGCCCACGGTCGCTCCCAGGAACTTCGGCGCGAAACCCTGGTCATGCAACGCTTTGACGATGCCGACCGCATCGGGGAAATAGGTGCAGCCGAGGACCACGTCCGGATGCGCGTTCTTGATCGCCAGCCCGATCGCCGCGAAGTCCGGCGAGGGGAGCGAATAGGTGGTCTGATAGACGATCTGCATGCCGAGCTTTTTCGCCTGCTCGGTGCGCGCTTTCGCGCAGTCCAGCGTGAAGGCGGATTTCAGCGCCAGCACCGCCACGGTGTGTGCGCCGTGCGCCTTGGCGAGCGGCAGCAGTTCATCGAGATAGGTAAACGACGACGCCGTGCCCTGGATGTTCCACTTGTTGCCCTTGACATAGATGTCGGGCATCGAGGCGCCGGGCTCGATCGTGGCCATGCTGTATTTGTTGATGAGCGGCGCCACCGCCTGGGTCACGCCACTCGAATAGGGACCCACCAGCAGGTCCACGTGATCGTCGGTGATCAACCGCGTATAGAGCCGCACCGCGGATCCGGCATCGCTCTTGTCGTCGTAGATTTTGAGCTGGAGCTGACGGCCGAGCCAGCCGCCATGCGCGTTGGCGTCCGCAACCGCGAGTTGCATACCCTTGACCTGGAATTCCGCATCCTCGGCTAATGCCCCCGTTTGGGACACGGTTCCGCCGATGACGATGGGTCCCGACGCCGCGACGGCCGGCACGCTGGCTCCGATCATCAGCCCGGCGGCGGACAGGTATGGCAAGGCTGCCTGGCATAGCGCAGCCAGGCCGACGGTCAATGAACGCATGATCTGCTCCCTAATCGGCGCCGTGGGGAGCGCCGGCTTTTTTCTGCGATCACAATGCCGCCGCAGTCAAGCCAGCGGCCGAGGTTGTGGCACGATTATCGCATGTCATGACACGATTTTCACGTGACGTAGCATGATTGTCGTATTCCAAATGCTTCTTTGGAAAACCAGTGCCAGGTTCGCCGTCGGCGGAGATATGGCCGCAGGCCAAATTTGAGCACTCGCTGCCCGCCACGCTGATGGCCCGTCTGGCGGCCGAACCCGAGACACAACCCACCCAGGCGCCGAGCGGTCACGTCGCGGGCACGGTTCGACCGCATCTTCCGCCGTCGCACCGGCTTCGCCACGTTGCACCGTCTGCAGGCGCGGCCGACATACCACGCGGCAGCCAACCGGCAGGGCGATATTGACCGCTCACCGTCCAGCAAGAAGGAAGGTGTCGCGCGGTACGCGACGACTACCGGGTCGGGCGCGGCGGCGTGTGGCTGTAATCGTAGAAGCCGCGACCGGCCTTGCGGCCCAGCCAGCCGGCCTCGACATATTTCACCAGCAGCGGGCAGGGGCGGTACTTGCTGTCCGACAGGCCCTCATACAGCACCTGCATGATCGACAGGCACGTGTCCAGGCCGATGAAGTCCGCCAGCTCCAGCGGTCCCATCGGGTGGTTCGCGCCCAGCTTCATCGAGGTGTCGATGGCCGACACCGACCCCACACCTTCGTACAGCGCGTAGACCGCCTCGTTGATCATCGGCACCAGGATGCGGTTCACGATGAAGGCCGGAAAATCCTCGGCAACTGCGGTGATCTTGCCCAGCTTGTGCGCCAGCGTCTCAACCGCCTGGAACGTCGGTTCATCGGTCGCGATGCCGCGGATGATCTCCACCAGCTTCATGACCGGAACCGGGTTCATGAAGTGCATGCCGATGAATTTTTCCGGCCGGTCGGTCGCCGCACCCAGCCGGGTGATCGAGATGGAGGAGGTGTTGGATGCCAGCAGGCAGGATGGTTTCAGCGCTGGGGTCAGCGTCTTGAAGACAGCGCGCTTGACATCTTCCTTCTCGGTCGCTGCCTCGATCACCAGATCCGCGTCGGCGAAGGCTGCGTAATCGGTCGAGGTGGTGATGCGGGCCAGAGCCTCATCCCGATCCTCGGCGGAGATCACCGTGCGGTTGACCTGTCGGTCCATGTTGCGGGCCATGGTGGCCAGCGCCTTGGTCAGCGCATCCGGCCTGATATCGACCAGCGTGACCGGCAGACCAGCAAGCGCGCAGACATGCGCGATACCGTTGCCCATCTGCCCCGCCCCGACCACGCCGATCCGCGCAATGACCGGCGGTTCGGTGGCAAGCGGCGCCAAAGCCGGCGCCGTCAGATCGGGGGCCGGCTTGACCTCAAAATTCATTCAGGAGCGCTCCAGTTCCGCTGCCAGTTCGGGCAGCGCGGTGAACAGATCGGCGACCAGGCCATAATCCGCGACCTGGAAGATCGGCGCTTCCTCATCCTTGTTGATCGCCACGATCACCTTGCTGTCCTTCATCCCGGCCAGATGCTGGATGGCACCGGAGATGCCGACGGCAATGTAGAGTTCGGGGGCGACGATTTTCCCGGTCTGTCCGACCTGGAATTCGTTGGGCACGAAGCCGGCATCGACCGCGGCGCGGGAAGCCCCGACCGCGGCGCCAAGCTTGTCGGCGATGGGTTCGAGCAGCTTGAAATTGTCGCCGCTCTGCATCCCCCGGCCGCCGGAGATGACGACACGCGCGGCGGTCAACTCCGGCCGCTCGCTCTTCGACAGTTCGGCGGACACGAATTTCGACAGCCCGGGCAGGTCCCCGACCGAAACCGCCTCGGTGGGTGCGTTGCCGCCTTCCGATGCGACCGGGTCGAAGCTTGCGGCACGCACCGTGATGATCTTCTTCGTGTCGGAGGACTGCACGGTTGCCAGGCCGTTGCCGGCATAAATCGGCCGGACAAAGGTGTCGGCATCCTCCACGCCGGCGATGTCGCTGATCGGCTGGACGTCCAGCAATGCGGCCACGCGCGGCATGACGTTCTTGCCGACCGCGGTGGTCGCCGCCAGCATGTGCGAATAATTGGGTGCCAGCGCGACCAGCAGCGCCGCGGTCGGTTCCGCCAGCAGATGATCGAGCGCCGGCGCATCGGCAACCAGTACCTTGGCGACGCCAGGCAGCTTGGATGCGGCCGACGAAGCGGCGGCCAGGTCGCTGCCCGCCACCAGCACGTGCACCTCACCCAGCGCCTGCGCGGCGGCAACCGCGCTGCGTGATGGCTGCTTGATGCCGGCATCGTCGAATTCGAGCAGAACGAGAGACGTCATGATGGTTCCCTTGGGTCCGGAATCAGAGAAGGACCAAAAATCGGCTCAGATAACCTTGGCTTCTGTCCTGAGCTTGCCCACCAGTTCGGCGACCGACCCGACCTTCTGCCCGGCCTTGCGCTTTGGCGGCTCGCTCACCTTCAGGACCGTGAGGCGCGGCGTCGGATCGACACCGAGGTCGGCCGGCTTCTTGTTGTCGATGGGCTTCTTCCGCGCCTTCATGATGTTGGGCAGGGAAGCGTAGCGCGGCTCGTTCAGCCGAAGATCGGTGGTCACGATCGAAGGCAGGGTCAGTGCCACCGTCTCGAGCCCGCCATCGACCTCTCGCGTGACCGTCGCGGTGTCTCCCTCGATCACGACCCGGCTCGCGAACGTGCCCTGTGACCAGCCCAGCAGCGCGGCGAGCATCTGGCCGGTGGCGCTCATGTCATCGTCGATTGCCTGTTTGCCCAGGATAATCAGCTTGGGCTGCTCCTGGTCGGCGATGGCCTTCAGCATCTTGGCGACCGCCAGCGGCTGCAGATCCGCATCGGTCTCCACCAGGATGCCGCGGTCGGCTCCCATCGCCAGCGCGGTGCGGATCGTCTCGGCACATTGCGCGACCCCGATCGAGACGGCGACGATCTCGGTCGCGACCCCCTTTTCCTTCAGGCGAACGGCTTCTTCGACAGCGATCTCATCGAACGGGTTCATGGACATCTTGACGCCCGCGGTCTCGATGCCGGAGCCGTCGCTCTTCACGCGGACCTTGACGTTGTAGTCAACCACCCGTTTGACGGGGACGAGAATTTTCATGGGAAACCGTGCCGCTGCCTGAACCTGATAGCCGGATCATGTGCGAAGACACGGGACGGCCGCCTGACGCCTGGCCCCGCCTGTTCGCACCTGCAATAGAGGGGCGGGACCATATGCACGCCCAGGCGGTGTGTCAAACGCATATCTACCGGCTGGTAGGCGCCCGATGCCGCCCGATCCGGCCTCAAAGAGGCCGGTTCAGTGCCCCAGCAGCATCATCAGCAGGGCAAGCAGCAGCAACGCCGCGCCCTGCAGCATGACGCGCCAGCGCATGAGCTGGTTCGAACGGGCCGGATCGCCGCCCCGCACCATGCCGACCATGCCGGCCAGCAGCACCCCGAGCGTGGCGAACATCAGGATGACGATAAGAACGATCAGGAGGCCGTGCATTCAAGGAACATAGTCCGCATCTTCCGTGGATACAGCCCCGCATCGGCCTGGATTCTGCGCAGGGTGCCGGGCTAGGAGTTTGACCCGGGGGTTTGGCGTTGACGAGACAGCGGCTTTGTGATCGGAGCGCGCCGATGATTCCCCGCATGCTCCTGCTGCTTGGCCTCATCCTGGTGTCGCCCAGCGCGCCGGTCCTGGCGCAGAAGCAGGCCGCTCCGCCGACGATCTCGGCGGAACAGGCACGTTCCGCTCTCGACGTGCTGAACGACCCGAAGAAGCGCGCGGCGTTTGCCGCGACGCTGGAGGCGATCGTCAAGGCGCAGCCCGCGGCCCCGGCGAAAACGGGGGCTGCGGCGCCGGCCGCGGCATCGCCTTCTGCCCCGGCTGACGCTCAGCCGGCGCCGTCCGGCGGTATTGCCATACCCCTTCTGCCGGACAGTCTTGGCGCTCAGGTTCTGGTTTCCGGTTCGGCCTTCGTCGGGCATGTCGGGACCCAGACCATGTCGGCCCTGCGCGCGGTGCAGAGCCTGCCGCTGCTGTACGGCTGGGCCGTGGTAATGGTCACCAACCCCCTGGCGCGCGGTTTGCTGCTGGACGTGTCGTGGCGCCTTGTCCTGGCGCTGCTGGTCTCGATCGGCGTCGAATACGCGCTGCGGTGGGCGATGCAGAAGCCGACCGCCAGCCTGGAGGCGATTGCGCCGGCGAATGGCCACTGTCCGGACAGCGCGGAAGAGAGACCGTCTTACGACGCCGGGGTGGAGCCGGCCGCAGCCGGTTCCGGTCCTGAAGGCAGCGGAACGGCAGACGGAGGGCCGACCGCGGCGGCTGTTTTACCGGCGGCGCACCCGGCAGATGCTGCGGCAGTGGATGCGCCGTCGGCGGGGGCGCCAGGGGACCTGTCGGATCCTGTCGCCCGTGCCGAGGCGGGCGAGAGCGAGCCACGCCTGCCGGTCCGTCGCCCCAACTCCTGGGTCCTGCTGCGCCGGGTTCCCCTCGTACTGGCGCGACTGCTGCTCGATCTCGTGCCGATTCTAGGTTTGACGATCGTCGGCCACCTGTTTGCTGGTTCGAGCCTGGGCGGCCACACAGTCAGCCGCCTGATCATCCTCGCGGTTATCGATGCCTATGCCATCTGCATGATCGTGCTCCGTGTGGCGCGGATGCTGCTGTCGCCGCGCATCTCCCGGCTGCGGCTGATCCATGTGGCCGATTCGCAGGCCGCCTACCTGATGCGCTGGATCAGGCGCCTCACCGTCATCGCCGTCTTCGGTTATGTCGCCGGCGAAGTCGGCCTGCTGCTCGGCCTGTCGGACGTCGCGCACGAGGCCGTGCAGAAAGCGATCGGGTTCGCGCTGCATTTCTGCCTGGCGGTGATCGTCCTGCAGAAGCGGCGGACGGTGCGGCGGTGGCTCAGCGCACCGCCAGACGCGACCGGATTCGCCGCCGCACTGCGCAACCGGTTCGCCGCTGTCTGGCACTGGATCGCGCTGTTCTTCCTGATCGCCGGCTGGCTGGTCTGGGCCATTGAGCTGCCGCACGGCTATTCGCGCCTGCTGCACTATTTCCTGCTTACCGCCGTGATCCTGATTGTCGCGCGCCTTTGCCTCGTCGTTGTTCTGGGATCCATGGATCGGGTCCTGCACCTGGGACCGCAAGCCGCGGAACACTATCCGGGGATTGATGCCCGCCTGAAGCTGTATCACCCCGCCGTGACCGCCGCGGTGCGTATCGGCATCGGCGTGCTGTGCATTCTTGCCCTGTTGCAACTCTACGGCCTGAATACCTACGGCTGGCTGCTCACCAGCGCGCTGGGTCTGCGCGTGATCTCCGCCCTGGCGACGCTGGCTGTCACGGTCATCCTGGCCTTCGCGGTGTGGGAAGCGGTGAACGCCGCATTCCAGCGGCACCTCGTAACACTCCAGCGCGACGCGCAGATGGCGCGTTCCGCCCGTCTGCGCACCTTGCTGCCGCTGCTGCGCACCACGCTGCTCATCACCATCGCGGTGGTAGCCGGGCTCATGGTACTGAGCCAGATCGGCGTCGATATCGGCCCGCTGCTCGCGGGCGCCGGTATTATAGGCGTGGCGATCGGCTTCGGTTCGCAGAAGCTGGTGCAGGACCTCATTACCGGCATTTTCCTGCTGCTGGAGAATGCCATGCAGGTGGGCGACTGGGTGACAGTCTCCGGCCTGTCCGGCACGGTTGAGGCGCTGTCCGTGCGAACAATCAGGCTGCGCGCCAGCGACGGGTCGGTGCACATCATTCCGTTCAGCGCCGTCACCAGCGTCACCAACGTGAATCGTGGCCTCGGCAACGCCTCTGTCAACGTGACCGTCGCTTATGAGGAGGACACGGACCGGGTGGCGGCCGAGTTGAAGACGATCGTCGCCGAAATGCGGAGCGATCCGGATTTCGCCGGCCGCATGCTGAGCGACCTGCAACTTTGGGGAGTCGACAAGGTTGACGGGGCTTGCAGCACCATCCTCGGGCAAGTGGTCTGCACGGATTCCGGCCGTTGGCCGGTGCAACGTGAGTTCAATCGGCGGATGAAGCAGCGTTTCCAGGAGTTGGGGATACGGATGTACAATCCGACCCGCGTGATCGCCGTTCCGGGTGAAAGTCCACCCCAGCCTGCAATGAGAAACGACCAGGCGGGGGAAGACCACGCTGGAGGCGACATGGAACATGGACACGTTCGTGCGGCTGGCTGAAACGATCCGAGCCAAGGGATTCGCCTTTGTCGAGGCCGGGGAGATGGGCGCGATGCTGCGCGATGCCGGATCCCTGGCGGATTGGCAGGCCTTTGCGGACAGTTGGAACGATCTCGGGCTCGATACCTACATGGCGGACGGCGGGCGCTACCGGAAGCGCCGTCATGCGGTGTTCGGTGCGACCGCCGGGGACGTCGTCCGCAGGCCGGCCCAGCCACACTACCAAAGCCGCGACTACAACACGCTGAACGGCGGGATCGAACGCTGGTTCGAACCCGTCCTGCCGGACATCGGCAGAGGTCCGACGATGACGACGGTGCTGCGCTTCTGCCGCGCTTTGTTCGAGACATTGTCGCCGGTCCGCAACTGGACGATCGAGGTCCATCAGTTCCGCATCGAAGCCCGAAGCGGTGTCGCGGGTCGTCCGACGCCGGAGGGCATGCATCGCGATGGAGTCGATCATGTGCTGGTCCTGCTGATCGGCCGGAAGAACATCGCCAGCGGCGAAACCACCGTGCACGACCTGAGCGGCCGCACGCTTGGCAGTTTCACACTGACGCAGCCGATGGACGCCGCCCTGGTAGACGATGCGCGCGTGATGCATGGGGTCACGCCGGTCGAACCCGTCGACCCCGCGCAGCCGGGCTTCCGCGACGTGCTGGTCGTCACGTTCCGCCGCGACGAGGCCTGACAGACACGAAGTCTGGTGCGTCCCGCTTTTGTACGCGCACACCTGCTTGACGCCGCGCAGTCGCCCGCGCATCTGTGCTCCCGCCAGACGGCCGGACGGCCGCCGTCCACGGAGCAATCCGCGGGCGGAGGAAAGTCCGGGCTCCACGGGGATACGGTGCCGGTCAACGGCCGGCGAGGGCGACCTCAGGGAAAGTGCCACAGAAATCAAACCGCCCGTGCAAGACTGCAAAGTCCCGCGGGCAAGGGCGAAACGGTGCGGCAAGAGCGCACCGCGCCCCTGGTGACAGGGGCGGCAGGGTAAACCCCACCGGGAGCAAGACCGAATAGGGGCGGCCGCATCCTTGCCGATTACGGCAAGCGATGCAGGGAACATCCTCGTTCCGCCGCCCGGGTTGGTCGCGTGAGGCGCGTTGCAAGACGCGTCCCAGAGGAATGGCCGTCCCGCGCCCACGCGGTGCGGACAGAACCCGGCTTATAGGCCGTCTGGCACTATTTCCCCTGGCAAGGAGCCCTTTCGGTGCTGATTGTAGCACAGAACCGGCTCGACCCTTTTGGTTGATCGCGTGATTCACGCCTCCGGCGATTCCGCCTGCGACGATCGCGCTCTGTCCCGCTGGCATTTTCCCGCTCAAGGCGATTTGTGATGGCGGAGGCAGGAACAGAACATGAATATCAAATTTGCCGCGGAATTGCCGTGGCCGGAATCGGGCATCACCCGATAAGCCTTTGACGAATACCGGGAAAAACTCACCGGACAGAGCCTTGGACAGGCAAAACGCTTTGACGCCCATACATTACCATGCTATCCCATGCCGACCCAAGATGAGCGCGCGACCGATCCTTGGGTTCGATCCGGCATGGTTGAATTGGCAGTCACCCGCGCCGCATCGCCGATCATCAACCGGCCCTGCCATCCATCAGCGAGGCGCCAAGCGGGAAAGGCAGACGGGTCCGAATGACCCAGTTCTACGGCACCCACCAGAACAGGCTGGACGCCAAGAAGCGGGTCTCGGTGCCGGCCTCGTTCCGCACTGTGCTGAAGGCGCAAAGCGATGAGGGGCCGCATGCCGCAGCCGCCCCGCTGGTGTTGCGTCCCTCCCATCAGCATGACTGCATCGAGGGTTGGTCCCTGCTTGGCTTCGAAGCGCTGGCAAAGCCGCTTGGAGAATACGACCAGTTCAGTGAGGCGCACGAGGACTTCGCCACCACGCTCTACGCCGATGTGTTCACGGTGGAGACGGATCGGGAGGGGCGGATCGTGCTGCCGGACGAGCTGATAGCGCACGCGAAACTGACCGAAGCCGTGGTGTTCATGGGGCTGGGCAGGATGTTCCAGATCTGGGA
>DATNEJ010000090.1:0-5084 GCA_035606775.1 Acetobacteraceae bacterium
CTGGCCATTTCGATCCCGGCGTATTCCTCCCCGACATCGAGGCGTTCGATACCCATCTCGGCCCGGCCGATCGGCTGGCCGTCGAGACGGATGTCGATGCGGGCCATGCCATCGGGACAGACCGCCCAGCCCACGGCCAGCACGCGGCCGTCTTCATACACCGAGGCGCGTTCGCAGTACATCCTGACGGTGCCCCGGCTGGACATCCTGACGCGGTCCTCGCCGGATGCCATGGCACCGCGCCGGGCGGCGGGCTGACCAGGCAAGGCCGCCCCATCCGGCGTCACTCCATCCGACGCCGCCTCTTCCGGCGTCACTCCATCCGACGCCGCCTCTTCCGGCGTGACTCCATCTAGCGCCGCCCCTTCCGGTGTCACTCCATCTGGCGTGTACCGGCAGACGGCATCGCCAGTGGCATCATCCGCTCCGCCGCCGTCCGCCAGCACCACGAGCACGTCCTTGGAGGCGCCGTGCAGACAGCTGGCCTGGAGCCTCACAACGTCGCCAGGCCCGACTGCGGCGCCGGGCGGCGAGCGGAACACGAAGCCGGATGTCCGGGCGTTGGGATAGCCCGGATATGCGTTAACAACGTCTTCCCGTATGCCGCCGAGCCGCGCCGTGCCGATGCGGGCATCACCGGCGAACGCGTGGATGGCGACCAGCGGCGAGCGGGATACCGCCCACCCTTCCAGCCGGAGCGCGCCGCGGCGGCCGACGGACGCCGTCTCGATGAACAGGATAGCCGGGGACGCGGCTCCGGCGGTATCGATGCCACGGTGGAAACCGCCCGCGAGCGGCGTGACCCGTCCGGCACCGATTTCGACCTCGAACGCCTCGTGCCGCACGATCCCGGCGCAGCGTGCCGCAACTTCGAACTTGCAGCGCCCCGCGGCCTGTTCCGGTGTCAGTGCCAGATTGAACTGAAAGCACTGGCGCAGCACCCGCAGGCCATTGCCCATCGTTTCCGACGCGTGATCCGCCGGGACGAAGCGAAGGGTGGCAACAACCCGGCCCGCATGGTGCAATGCGGCCTCCTCGATCATCTCGCTGGCGACGATCTGCCCTCGCAGCAGCATATCGAACCGGCCGTTGACCTCACCGACCGGCGTCGCCGGATCAAGCTGAATGATGATCGGCGGTGTGATCGACGGGCGCGCGGCCGCCGAACGCGCGTTTCCGCGGGCTGCACCAGCGGCGGCTGCACCGGCGATGGCTGCATCCGGTCTTGCCGTCGCACGCAGCGCCCGCGGCTTCTTGGTTTTGTTTACTGAATGTAATCGCGGATTGGCGGGAGGTTGCCGCGTCATGCGGCGGCATCGCGCGGTTTTGTGACATGATAATCACGAAAAAACATCGACTGCCGCATGTCAAAGGTCATGCCCTGGCCTGCCGCTTCAGGTCGTATCCTGCATCGCTCCTGTTCCACCGGTCTTCCTGACCGCCGTGTTTCGGCCGAAGCACCGGTTCGGTAATCCGTATGATCCGGGACTGTGCAATCGCTTGAAAATAACAATTATCAATATAAACCCGCAATGGCAGGGCGGCCGCACCCGTCCCGATCAGGCCGTCATTTGCGCCGTGGGCCCTGCAGCGATCGGGTGCAGCGGGCTGGCTGGACGCCGTCATCCGGTGCGGCCGGTTATTCGTCTCACCTAATGACAGCACGCCTTGGCATTCCTCCTGGATTGCGAACATTCCGGCGAATGCCCGTATGGAACCCAAGGGTGACAGGACGTTCACGGCGTCTCCTGGACAGGCGGATCCGGTGCCATGCGGTGATGACCACGCCACCGGCACTTAGCGGATTCACCATCCGGAAGAAACAAGAAACCACCGGATGCCAATTGGTTGCCGCTGGAGGACCTGCAGCCGATCGGCTGCCGGGATTTTCGGCGTGCAATCCGCGATGCACTGGTGCTATGCGCCGTGGATGTTCAAATTTGCGACGTAGCGCGCGATCCGCCGGTAAGCCGGCCGGGAATGCGCCGGTAAGCCGGCCGGGAATACATCGGCGCCGAGCATCACAGACGGATGATTTGCATGACCGACCGACACCCGATCGAGCATAAATTCGCCGGCCTGCCGAACAGCGGCGACCCGCGGACGGTCGCCGATATCGACCTCGCCAGCATCGTGCGCCGCTTTCACGACAGCCACGTCGTGGTGCTGGGCGACATCATCCTGGATCGCTACGTCGTCGGAGGGGTTCAACGGCTTTCACCGGAAGCGCCGATACCGGTCCTGCGCCCGACCGGAAACCGCGCCACCCTGGGCGGAGCGGCGAACGTTGCACTGAATATCACGACCCTTGGAGGTCTGGCGACCCTCGTCGGCGTCATCGGCGATGACGACGCCGGCAGAACCGTATCGGATCTGGTCGGGGCCACCGGCCGGGTCCGGTCCGGCCTGGTCGAAGCGCGCAAACGGCCGACGACCGCCAAGACCCGCTTCATGGCCGGCGCCCACCAGCTGCTGCGTCTGGATGAGGAAACCACCGCCCCGCTGGAGCCGGACACTGCCGCCGCGGTGCTCGCGCAGTTCCGCGAGGCCGTGACCGCCGCGCGCGTCGTCGTGCTGTCGGATTACGCCAAGGGTGTGCTGTGCGACGACGTGCTTGACGAAGCGCTCAGGATTGCGTCGGAGCAGGGTTGCATTGTAATTGCCGATCCGAAGCGCGGTGACTTCGCTGCATATCATGGCGTGACGGTGTTGACGCCGAACGAGCACGAGGTGCGCAACGCGACGCGCATCGAGGCGGAGCACGACACGGAGGCCGATCGGGCTGGTCGACTGGCGCTGGAGGCGACCGGCGGCGAGGCTGTTCTGGTGACCCGGTCCGCCAGGGGGCTGACTTTGGTGATGCGCGACCGCCCGGCGATGCATCTGCCGACGCGGGCGCGGGAAGTCGCCGACGTATCGGGCGCGGGGGACACCCTGGTGGCGGCCCTGTCGGTGGCCTTGGCGGCCGGGGCCGATCTGCCGTCGGCCGCGACGATCGCCAACGTCACCGCCGGCATATCAGTCGGCAAGCAGGGCACGGCGACGGTGAGCCAGCAGGAAGTGCTGGGCGTATTGCATATTCGTGACCTGGTTTCGACCGACAACAAGATCGCCGATGCGACGGAGGCTGCGGCCCGGGTGGCCGCCTGGCGCGCGAGCGGATTGCGGGTCGGTTTCGCCAACGGCTGCTTCGACCTGATCCACCCCGGCCACGTCCGTCTGCTAAGCCAGGCGCGGGCTTCGTGTGACCGCCTGGTGGTGGCGCTGAACACGGATGCCTCCGTGCGGCGGTTAAAGGGACCGACCCGGCCGGTGCAGAACGAGAACTCACGCGCGACGGTGATGGCATCGCTCGCTCCGGTCGATCTCGTGGTGCTGTTTGATGAGGAGACGCCGCTGGCGCTGATCGAGGCGTTGCGGCCGGATGTCCTGGTGAAGGGATCGGATTATACGATTTCGCAGGTCGTGGGCGCGGATCGCGTGCAGAGTTGGGGTGGACAGGTGCTGCTGGTGCGGCTGCAGGAAGGCCACAGCACGACCGGAACGATCCGGCGGATGACGGCACCGGAACTGACTGGATGACGTGGCGCCGGTAATTCCCCTCTCTCCGGCATGGCCGGGCGTGTCCCAGCCACCCGCCCCCGGTCGGTGGGACCGCCGCGGATGTTGTACAACCGCCAGTGCGTGGGTGGCCGGGACACGCTCGGCCATGACGGAGAGAGCATGACGGAGAGAGAGCGAGAGGGAATTCGGCTCAGGCCGGGGCTGATCCTGACAGGCTCCTGCTTATCCTGATGGGCCGGGGCTTGTCCTGACAGGCCGGGGTCACTCCAGGGCAATCGGGTGAAGGATCACGTGACAAACGGCTGAAGTGCTGAATCTATGCCTGTTCTCGATTCGCTTGATGGGGGACGGCCATGGACGAGACGGCAGCGGACGACGGCGCGATTTTCGAGGCTGTGGGGTTCCTGAATCATTTCAGTGACCTGACCGATGGCCGGCCGGCCGGAAAGGTGGTGTATCCGCTCGACGAGGTGCTGCTTCTGGCCCTGCTGGCCGTCCTTGCTGGGGGCGATACCTTCACCGACCTCGCCCGCTTCGGCGAGAAAAAGCTGCCCCTGCTGCGCCGCTTCCGCCCGTTCAAGGACGGCACGCCGCCGCACGACCGGGTTGGCGAGATCTTCGCAGCCCTGGACGCCGCCCAGTTCCAGCGCTGCTTCGTCGCCTGGGTGGCCGCGGTGACCGGCATTCCGGCCGGTGTCATCGCGATCGACGGCAAAACCGTCCGCCGATCCGGCGGCAAGAGGGACGGCAAGGCGCCGATCCACATGGTCTCGGCCTTCGCCGCCCGCCAGCGGCTCGTGCTTGGCCAGGTCAAGGTGGCGGAAAAGTCCAACGAGATCATCGCGATCCCCAAGCTGCTGAGCATGCTCGCGATTGAAGGTGCGATCGTGACCATCGACGCCATGGGGTGCCAGCGCGACATCGCCAAGGCGATCCTCGACAAGACCGCCGACGACGTCCTGGCCCTGAAGGGCAACCAGGGGTCGCTGCTTGAGGATGTCGAGGGTTTCGTCGCCGAACAGAAGGCCACGGGCTTCGCCGCTACGCAGGCCACAACGGACACCACCATCGACGGCGACCACGGCCGTATCGAAACGCGGACCACGACCGTAATCCACGATGTCGGATGGCTCCGGGACCGTCACGACTGGCCGGGGCTCAAGGCTGTCGTCGTGGTCGACAGCAGCCGCGAGATCAACGGAACAACCGAGCATGAGACCCGGCTTTATCTCACGTCGCTGGTCGTGGTGGCGGCTCTTCTCGGCCCTGTCGTGCGCAGCCATTGGGCGATCGAGAATAGCCTCCATTGGGTCATGGACATGATGTTCCGCGACGACGAATGCCGCGTGCGCACCGATCACGCACCGGCAAACTTCACGACGATCAAACACCTCGCGCACAACCTTCTGCGCACCGCCACCGGCACGGACTCGATGCGCCTGCGCCGAAAGGTCGCCGCCTGGGACGATGACTTCCTCGCAGGGCTCATCACGCGGTAGATCGTTCACCCGATTCCCCTG
>DATNEJ010000112.1:0-9135 GCA_035606775.1 Acetobacteraceae bacterium
TCCAGGCGACCGGTTCGCCATCCACCGCCAACAGAAATCCGCGACGCGCCGGCCTCCCTGCCTTCGCGGCGATCGCGGGAAACACGCCTGGCGCTTCGTTGCTGATCCAAACCGCACCGAGCTCCTGCACCACCCGTGCGAAGGCAGCCCGCATGGCGGGATCACCGACATATGCCAGCACAGCCGTATGGAAGATCACGAGCGTCGTGTCGGCCGGCCGTTGCGCGGCCAGCGCCGGCAGGTCTCTCAGCAGATCGCCCGCTAGAACCTGCGGCGGGTCCCGCCGTGCGACGGCAATGGCAGCGCGCAGGCGTTCCAGACGGTCCGGCTGGTCCGGCCACACCAGGGTCTCGAGCCAGGCGACCTGTTCGTCGTCGCGGAGGTCGATCGGATCAAGGTCCAGTCCGGCCCGCCAGGCAATACGCGGCACGGCATCTGGCAATGGAACCGAGGAGGCCGCACGACATGTGAAGACCGGCACGCCCGGCGACCCGCCAATCCAGCCGCGCCCGTAGTCGTAGCCGTACCGGTCCGGCAACAGGCACAGCCCTGCCGAAGCCCCCACCTCGATCAGTGCCAGTGGAGGCGGCAACCGGGCCAGCATCGGCAGCAGCACCGCACAGCGCGCCGGCTCGTTCGTCTGTGTGCGCCGAACCAGCATGGTTGCGCGCACCGCATCTTCCTGGGCCAGCAGGCGAGCGCGAAAGTCCGGCCAGGAGGGTTGCGTGCCGCAGACGTGGCGAACCGCCGCGAACAGCAGGTTCGGCTGCCGTTTCGCCGGCGGCAGGGTCATCAGGAACGCAAGAACGGCGCCGTCGGCGGCCACGCCGCGGGCCAGCGCCTCGTAGAGCGGGCTTTTCCCCCTGGCCTCATTTTCCGCGAAGCGCGCATAGGCGGCTGCCAGGCGTTCACTCATGGCAGGTCCCCGCTATACTCCGCCGGCAAGCCGCGATCGGCCAGTGTGCCGCCGCGCGTGGAAGGAAACAGACCGATGGATCGTGACATCGACACGCTGCTGGGTTTCGCTCCGGACTATGATTCGCCCATTCCCTATATGCAGCGGACCCGCGAGTATTACGCGGCGATCGGCTACACCACGCCCTATCGCTGGGCGCACTATCTTGCGGCGCCTTTCACGCCACTGGCCAAGCCGCTGAGCAAGGCACGCATCGCCCTCATTACGACCGCGGCACCGTATCAGCCGGACAAAGGCGATCAAGGACCGGGCGCGGCCTATAACGGCAGCGCGAAATTCTACGCGGTGTATTCGGGCGACACCTCCCAGACGCACGATCTGCGTATCTCGCATATCGGCTACGACCGCGCGCACACGACCGCCACCGACAGCAACACCTGGTTCCCGCTACCGGCACTGCACCGGGCCGCGTCCGCCGGCCGGATCGGCAGCGTCGCCCAGCGCTTCCACGGCGCACCGACCAACCGCAGCCATCGCGTCACGGTGGAGACTGATGCGCCGGAACTGCTGCGCCGCGTGCGGGAGGATGGTGCCGATGCGGTGATCCTGGTGCCGAACTGCCCGGTCTGCCACCAGACATGCAGCCTGACCGCGCGCCACCTGGAGGCCAACGGCATCCCGACCGTGCTGATGGGGGCCGCCAAGGACATCGTGGAGCACGCCGCCGTGCCGCGCTTCCTGTTCAGCGACTTCCCGCTGGGCAACAGTGCCGGCAAACCGCATGACGTGCCATCGCAGGACCAGACCCTGGAACTCGCACTGCGGGTGCTGGAAACCGCGCCGGGACCGCGCACCACCATGCAGTCGCCGCTGCGCTGGTCGGAAGACGGCGATTGGAAGCTCGACTACCTGAACCTCGCGCGCATATCTGAGGAGGAATTGCGCCGCCGGCGTGAGGAGTTCGATCGCCAGAAGGAGCTCGCCCGGCCGAACCGCGTCGAGAAAGCGGCATGAGCCGGCCCTTCACCGGGGTTCGCATCCTCGACTTCACCCAGGTCCTCGCCGGCCCCTACGCCTCCTATCAACTCGCGCTGCTCGGCGCCGACGTTATCAAGATCGAGCGGCGGGGCGGCGAGGAAATGCGCCGCACACCGCTGTCGCGCGAATGGGCGGAGCGCGGAATGGCTTCCGCCTTCGTCGCGGTGAACGGCAACAAGAAAAGCCTGACCCTCGATCTGCAAAAACCCGCCGCTGTCGAGGTGGTGCTGAAACTCGCGGCGCAGGCCGACGTCGTGATGGAGAATTTCCGCGGCGGCGTAATGGACCGCCTTGGTATCGGCTATCAGGCGCTATCCGCGGTCAATCCGAAGCTGATCTATTGCGCGATCTCCGGCTTCGGGCAGACCGGGCCGTTCAGCAACGAAGCCGGCTATGACGGAAAGATGCAGGCGCTGTCGGGTATCATGGCCATCACCGGCCATGCCGAGATGGGTCCCACGCGGGCCGGTTTCGCCGTGTGCGACGTGCTGTCCGGCGCCACAGCGGCCTTCGCGGTCTCCTCCGCACTGTTCCAGCGCACGCATACCGGCAAGGGCCAGTTCATTGACGTTTCGATGCTGGAAGCAAGCCTCGCCTTCCTTACGACCCAGGTCGCGGATTTCACCGTTGCCGGACACCACCAGCAGCAGGCCGGAAACCAGGCGATCAGCCGGAAGGTGACCGCCAATCTGTTCCGCGCCAAGGACAGCTACCTGCTTCTGGCCGTCAATGACGAAAAACAGTACCGCAACCTGATGACGGCACTCGGCCGCACCGACGTATTCGACGATCCGCGTTTCGCCGACTGGTTCACGCGCAAGGAGAACGAAGCGGCCTTACGCGCGATCATCGAGGATGCGCTGTCGGCGGAACACGCGAAGACGTGGGAGCGCCGGCTGAACGACGCCGGTGCCCCGTGCGCCAGCATCTGGAAAGTCGAGGAGATCATCGACCACCCGCAAATCGCGGCCCGCGGCGCGATGCAGACCGTGGAAAGCCCTTACGGGCCGCTGCGCCTGATGGGCTCGGGCTTTCAGATGGCACATGGCGGCGGCAAGCTGGACACCGTCGCCCCCGCCGCCGGCGCCGATACCGACGCCATATTGGCCGGCATCGGCTACGATGCGGCAAAGATCGCGGCGCTGCGTGCGGACGGCGTTGTCTGAAGCGGATGCCAGAGGCTGTTCGCTGCGATAGAAGCACCGAGCAGGCTCGGTGTCTGATCGCGCGATTCACGTCTTCGGCGGTTCTGCCAGCGACGATCACGCTTCAGGAGCGGGGCACCAAGCGGCAGCAGCGGAGCGTCAATCGCCCTTGCTGTCGGCTCTGGCCTGACCCGCTGCCCGGACCCGGGCTGACCGGCCTGTCAGTTCCGCCCCGTGCGCCTGCGCATACTGGCGAAGAACCGCGTTCATCCGGGACAGATAACCTGCCCCCTGCCCCTTGTACCAGCGCAGCACATCGGCATCGACGCGAAGCGAAATCGCCTGCTTGCGTTCGGGCATGACGAGTTCGGCGCCGGAGAACCAGTCACCGTCCAGCACGGGTGCGGCGTCAGGGTCGGCTGCGATCGCCGCATCGATGTCCGCATCGGACAGGCGGTCGAGCCGTGCCTCATCAGTGCGGCCTTTGCCCAACTCCTTCAAGGAATGCCGCGTAACATTGTCGCTCATTGGTTCGTGCCATCCTCGCTGAGATCAGGCGCCGCCGTGTGCCACGTTGCGTCCACACGACAACGATGATCCGGTTTCCCATCGTCCCGACAGAGATAAATCGCTCCTCCTGCGGGTAGGACGACCGCCTGTTGGCGACCGACCCACACCAGATCGTTGCAGCATCCACGAAATCGATGCCGTGCTTGGCAAGGTTGCTAAGCCGCTTCGCCTCGTGCCATTCGACCTCGATCTCCGTATCCATCCTTCACCCCAGCCGCACGTTTCACACGTGAGAGTGCCGTGGCCGGGTTGAGGAGTGATTAACCCCGTTGGGTCAGAACGGTATATACATAACGATTATACGAAGTCCCGTCAAGCGCCAAATGTCGCTCGTGCCGGCCGTAGGCTCGCCGGCGCCGGGATCGGCCACCTCTTCTTCAGCCCCGCAAGGCTCGGCGCGCCACCCCGGCCAGGAATTCCGCCGCGGCGGGCAGGACTGCGTCGTTGAAGTCAAAGTTGGAGTTGTGCAGCTCCCGCCCACCATCGGACGGCCCGTTGCCGATCCACAGGAACGCCCCTGGCCGGTGCTGCAAATACCAGGCGAAATCCTCCCCGGTCATGGCCGGCCGAAGATCACGCCGCAGCGGCAGACCGGCTTCCAGCACGGCCTCAGCCGCCATGTCGCGCTCGCCCGGCGCATTCGCCGTCACCGGATTGCCGCGCGGTATCTGCACGTCAAGGCCGACACCGAAGGTCTGCGCCACGCCCGCGGCAATCCGCAGGATCGCCTCCTCCACCTGATCCCGCACGCCGTCACGCAAGGTGCGCATGGTGCCGCGCATCACTGCCTCAGCCGGGATCTGGTTGGCCGCCGTGCCCGCCTGCATCGTGGCAATGGTGATCACGGCGCTATCCAGCGGATCGACATTGCGCGCCACCACAGACTGCAACGCCAGCAGCAGATGCGCGCACGCGATCATCGGGTCTTTCGCGAGATGCGGCAGCGCCGCATGCCCGGAATGGCCGGTGACGGTAAAGAACAGGCGGTTGCCGGAGGCCATGACGGGCCCGTCATGCACGGCAACAGTGCCCGCCTCCAACCCGGGCCAGTTGTGGTACGCGAAGATCCGCTCCATCGGGAAGCGCTCGAACAGCCCATCCGCGATCATGGACTTCGCGCCGCCGCCACCCTCCTCAGCGGGTTGGAACACAAGCTGGACCGTGCCGGACCAGGACGTGTCGCGCATCAACAGGGCCGCGGCGCCAAGCAGGGAGGTCGTGTGGCCGTCATGGCCGCAGGCATGCATGACGCCGGCTTGCGTGGAGGCGTGCGGCGCGCCGGTGGTTTCCTGAATCGGCAGCGCGTCCATGTCGGCGCGCAATCCGACCGAGCGGTTCGACTGGCCGCGGCTGATCGTTGCCACAACGCCGTTTCCGCCGACGCCGGCGACGAACGGCACGCCCAGCTCCGCCAATCTCGCCTGCACGAAGGCTGAGGTTTGCACTTCATGCAAAGTCAGCTCCGGATGCGCGTGCAGATGCCGCCGCCACGCCGTCAGCCGGTCCGCAAGCGCCTGGTCCATCGCTATTCAGCCGTTCACCTGGCGAATGATCGCCGCCCAGCGGTCCAGCACCGGCATGATCACCTCGGCACCCGCGGACTCCAGACTGGTGGAGACGCGATCGACACCCAGATCTTGATAGCGATTGATCAGATCGACGTCCGGCGCCTGACCGCCGATCGCGATCTGCAGACTGGCGGGATCGCGTCCCGCTTCCGACGCCATCTGACGAAAGCGAGGAATCAACTCGGACAGTGGCGTTGCTGCACGCTCGGTGACCTGCGGCATCCAACCGTTGCCATAGCGGACTGCCCGCCGAGCGGAATACGGGAACGCGCCACCAACCAGAATTGGCGGATGCGGCTTCTGCACCGGCTTCGGCCAGGCATTCATCCTGTCGAAATTGACGAACTCGCCGTGGTACTCCGCCTCGTCCTGCGTCCAGATGGCCTTCATCGCCTCAACCCGTTCGCGCGCCAGCTTGTGCCGCGTGGCGAAGACAGTGCCATGATTCTCCATTTCGTCCTGGTTCCAGCCATTGCCGATGCCAAACACGAAGCGCCCGCTGGAGACCTGATCGATCGATGCCACCAGCTTCGCGGTCTGGATCGGATCGCGCTGCGCGATCAGGCATACGCCGGTGCCTACCTTCAGGGTGGTGGTCGCCATGGCCGCCGCGGTCAGAGTCACGAACGGGTCCATCGCATCGTAGTACCGCTTGGGTAGGTCGCCGCCCAGGATGAACGGAGTCTTGCGGGAGACCGGAATGTGCGAGTGCTCCGGCGCCCAGACGATGTCGAAGCCACGCTCCTCCAGCGCGCGGGCCAGCGCCGCGGGCGTCATGGAATAATCGGTGAAGAACATCGAAGCGCCGAACTTCATGGTGGCTTCCTATCCGACAGGCGTGGACCCGGCGAAGGATGAAGGGGTCCCCCGGCCGGCGCAACTATCGCGGCTGTCAGCGAGGCGTTGGCGTGGTTCCGCGATCGCTGACCCACTCACCCGGGGCGACGACACACGACTCATCCGACCTCGGATGCACGTCGGATCAATCAGCGCGGCTCGTCGCCGACGCGGACCAGCAGCTTGCCGAAATTGCGGCCGCCCAGGATGCCGGCCAGCGCATCCGGTGCATTCTCGAGCCGCTCGACGATGTCCTCGCGATAGATCAGGCTGCCATCGGCCACCCAGGCTGCCGCCAGTTTGCGCCATTCCACCAGGCGCTCCGGCCGGTCGGAGACGATGAAGCCCTGGATCAGCACACGCTTGCCGACCACGAAACCCAGGTTGGGACCAGGCGGAAAGGTCGCCGCGTTGTACTGCGACACCATGCCGCACATTGCCACGCGCGCGAACGGGTTGAGCAGATCGAACACTGCGGCCTGGACCGCGCCGCCGACATTCTCGAAATACGCATCGATCCCGTTCGGACAGGCGGCCTGCAATTCCCGCCCCAGATCGAGCGCGCGGTGATCGACGCAGTCGTCAAATCCCAGGCTGTCCTGCACCCAGAGGCACTTTTCCGCACCACCGGCGATGCCGACGACGCGCGCGCCGGCCCGTTTGGCAAGCTGGCCAGCCACCGATCCGACCGCGCCGGAAGCGGCCGAAACGACGAACGTCTCACCCTGCTTCGGCTTGCAGATCTCCGTGACACCGGCATAGGCGGTCGCCCCCGGCATGCCGAGAACCCCCAGATAGGCCGACAACGGTGCGCCGCTCCGGGGAATCTTCACCAGCTTGCCGCCGTCGGTAACACAGTGCGTCTGCCAGCCGCGCGCTCCCACCGCGATGTCGCCCGGCGCGAAATCCGGATGGGCGGAGGCGATGACCTCGCCCACCGTCTCCCCGGTCATGACCTCGCCGATCTGGATGGCGACGGCGTAGGTCTGCTCCTCGCGCAGCCGCCCGCGCATATAAGGATCGATCGACAGCCAGATGGTGCGGGTGACGACCTCACCCGATGCCGGCTGAGGAACCGGGTCCTCCTTGATTTCGAAATCGCTGGCCGACGGTTCGGCCGCCGGGCGGCGCTTCAGCACCACCGAGCGGCGAAGCGTGTCGGCCGGCATCACGCGGCCTCGGCTTTCAGGATCAGCCGGCCGGTGACCTTACCGTCGCGCAGACGCATCAGCGCGTCATAGGCCTGGCTTTGCGGCACCGTGGCGACGGGCAGCGCCTGCAGGTCGCCATCCTGCGCGAGCTTGACGAGTTCCCGCAGTTCCTTCGGATTGCCGACATAGCTGCCCTGTACCGTCAGTGCACGGATGGCCATGATCGGCAGGGGCAGCATCAGCTCGCCGCCGAACAGGCCCACCTGGATCAGCTTGCCGCCCTTGCGCAGCGCGCCGAAGGCAAAGCGCGCGGTGGCCGTGCCGTTCACCAGATCGATCACCGCAAGCACCGGCCCGCCGGCCGCTTCGATGATCCGCTTCGCAACGTCTTCGCCGCTGCCGTCCACCGCCTTGTGGGCGCCGGCCTTAAGTGCTGCGGCGCGCTTGTCCGCGCTGACATCGACCGAGATGATGTTCTGGTGCTTCAGCGCCTTCAGCACGGCGACCGCATTCAGCCCGAGCCCGCCGGCGCCGACCAGCACGATGGCTTCGTTGGGCGGCAGCGGCATCGCCTTCTTGATGGCCGAATAGACGGTGATGCCGGAACACGCATAGGTCGCCGCGACCGCCGGATCGAGTGTACCGGGATCGACCAGATGCCGTGGATGAGGCGCCACGACGTGCGAGCCATAACCGCCGTTCTGGTAGACGCCCAGGCTGCGGGCGGCGACCACGCACATGTTATCTTCCTCGGCGCGGCATTTTTCGCAGGTGCCGCAGCCGAGCCAGGGAAACACGATGCGGATGTCACCCGGTTTGACGCCCTTGGCGTCGGGGCCGAGCTTGACGACGCGGCCGACGATCTCATGGCCCATGGCGAGCGGAAGGGTCACGCCGCGATCGACCAGCGACATCTTCTGGCCGCCGCCGATGTCGTAGTACCCCTCCCAGATATGCAGGTCCGAGTGGCAGACGCCGCAATGCGTCACCTCCAGCAGGACCTCCGTCCCTTTCGGTTCGGGTGTCGGCAGTTCGATCTGCTGCAAGGGTTTTCCGTTCTCGACAACTGCCCAGGCGCGCACGGGAGGCCTCCTGTTTCCTGATCCTCGGGGGATGCATAGCGCGCGGTGGGCCGCGGTCAAGCCACCGCCGGCGCGGCCCATAGGGGCGGTCCTGCCGGGTGCGTCGGGGGTTCTCCTTATCGCGTCATGCGGCCAACGGTCGTCACCAGCTCCTCAATCTTCTGCCGCTGTTCGACCGCGTCACCGGAGGCGAACGCGTCGGCAACGCAATGGGAGACATGGTCGCGAAGGATCTGCTCCTCCACCTTGTGCAGCGCCGCGCGCACCGCGTTGATCTGGGTCAGCAGGTCCACGCAGTAGCGGTCCTGGTCGACCATGCGCAGCAGACCCCCGACCTGGCCCTCGATGCGCTTGAGGCGCGCGACGACGGACGCACGGGTGGTCTCGTTCATCCAGCCCTCCTTGATACGATACCCTGGTGGGGTATATATGCCTTGTCGCCATCGCTGTCACCTATCGGCGCACCGTCAGTCCTTGGAGCCCCACCCTATGCCGAACGCGGAAACGGGTCACACGCAGTGCCATCATGGACACGGCCATGGGCATCATCGCGCTGACCCAAACCCGAATGCGGCGCCGGCAGGAAAGGTGATCGATCCGGTGTGCGGCATGACGGTTGATCCCGCGACCTCCCGCCACGCCTTCAGCCACGACGGCCATGCCTTCCATTTCTGCTCGGCGCGCTGTCGCGAGAAATTCGCCGCTGCTCCGGCGACCTTTCTGCAACCGGTACCACCCGCGAAACCGGAACCAAAGGGCACGCTCTACACCTGCCCGATGCATCCGGAGGTCCGCCAGGAAGGACCGGGAAGCTGTCCCATCTGCGGC
>DATNEJ010000132.1:0-3754 GCA_035606775.1 Acetobacteraceae bacterium
CCGTGAAGGCGAGCAGGCGGCGAAAGCGCGATTTGCGGGCGGGAGGGGCGCCGTTCCGGGTATCGGTGTCGTTTTGCTGCCGGTCGGTGTCCTTGCGAGTCCGGTTCTGCACCTGCTCGTCCATGGGCGCTCCCAGTTTCGGTCACAGGGCGTGAGGCGGTGGTTCCGGCCGTGGCCGGATCGCCTGGCCTTGTCCCGGCTGGAGACGGGCAGCGGCCCCGGCGATGTGAACGGCTTATGGGCGGGGATGGTTGCCGGGAGTTGGTCGGGGTTCGGGGGCGGGGGTTGGGTGAAACCGCCGATGAACGCCGATGAACGCCGATCATAGGGTGGATCCAGGTGAGGCTGGATCGAGCCTGCATTCTTTTGTTCGGCAGCGCGCCGGAGCGGCCCCTCGCGCGCGCAGACAGTGCCCCACCGCTTTGCCGGCGGCTCCGCGGGCAGATCACGGCGGGAGCATCTGCGCTTATTTCGATGCGTAACGATATCGGCGCCATCATGGCCCGCGTTGCGGTCTGTCAATTGCCGCGACGCTTGCGAAACCGTGATCCGTGCCACGCCAAGGGGTGCCGGAAAATGCATAGCGGCCGGCAGCCGGGGCGGCTTCATGGCGCAACGCACCGTGAGGGAGAAACCCAGCGTGTTACAAGATCGATCCGTTCATTCCAGCCAGGCGCGGTTGAGCACGTCCGACGCCACGACGCGCCGTTGTTGGCACAATCGGACCGACCGGCGACGCATCGCCATGCCGGCGAAGGCACGCGGCAGACTGGCCGCCATTGCCCTGCTCGCGGGTCTCGTCGGGCTCGCCACTCCGCAGCAAACGCGCGCCGCCGAGGCGATCAGCGAGCAGGAGGCGCATGCCATCGGCGTGGATGCGTATCTCTATCTCTATCCCCTGGTGACGATGGACCTGACGCGGCGGCAGCTCACCAATGGCGGCCCGGCGACCACCCCGATCCAGGGGCCAATGAACAGCTTCACCAATATCGGCGAGTACCCGACCGCCGATCTGAAAGTGGTGGTGCGGCCGAATTTCGACACGCTCTATTCCAGCGCCTGGCTCGACCTGACGAAGGAACCGATGGTCGTCTCGGCGCCCGATACGCACGGCCGCTACTATCTGCTGCCGATGCTGGATATGTGGACCGACGTATTTGCCTCACCGGGCTGGCGCACCACGGGGACAGAGGCCGCCAGTTTCCTGATCGCCCCCGCCGGCTGGCATGGAACGGTACCGGCGGGTGTCACGCGCATTACCGCGCCCACACCCCATGTCTGGATCATCGGCCGCATCAAGACCGACGGGCCGGCCGATTACGACGCGGTGCATAAAATCCAGGCGGGGCTAAAGGTGACGCCGCTGTCGCAGTGGGGCAAGGCGGCACAGCCGGTCACCGCGCCGTTCGACGCGAGCGTTGACATGAAGACACCGCCCAAGGAGCAGGTGGATGCCATGCCGGCGGCGAAATATTTTGCCTACGCGGCGGAAGTCATGAAGCTGCAGCCGCCGCATTTGACGGATGAGCCGATCCTCGCGCAGATGCGGCGCATCGGGTTCGAGCCTGGCAAGAGCTTCGCGCTCGACAGCGCCGATCCTGCAGTGCGGAAAGGGTTGGACTCGGCACCCGCGGAGGCACAGGCGCTGATCGCGTGGAAGCTCAAATCGATCGCCAGGGTCGCCAATGGCTGGTCGATGAACACCGACACGATGGGGGTTTATGGCAACTACTATCTGAAGCGCGCCCTTATCTCGCAATATGGGCTTGGCGCGAACCTACCGGAGGATGCGATCTATCCGGCCAATCTGGCCGACGAGACCGGGCAAGCGCTGACGGGGGCCCGCAACTACACGATCCATTTCGACAAGGACTCCGCCCCACCGGTGCACGCGTTCTGGTCGATCACGCTGTACGACCAGCAAGGGTATCAGGTGGCGAACAGCCTGAACCGATTCGCGGTGAGCAGTTGGATGGATTTCAAGCGGAATCCGGACGGGTCGCTGGATCTGTATTTCCAGCACGCCAATCCCGGACCGTCGAAGGAAGCCAACTGGCTGCCCGCGCCTGAGGGACCGTTCAACCTGACGATGCGGCTCTACGCGCCGAAGTCCGACGCGTTGACGGGGAAGTGGAACCCGCCGCCGGTGATGAAGGCGGGTGAGCTGCCGGGCATCCAGGCGCAGTAGTCAGGTGCGACTTCCCTCGGGGAGTCGGTGAGTGTTGGCTTGGCGCGCAGCGAGCCGACAATCTGGTGCATGATCGTCGCAGGCGGAATCGCCGAGACGTGCATCACTTGGCTAAACAGAGTGTCAGAGCCGGTTTGGCGCGTCTGCCTGCACCGAACGGGCTCTGTCGGGCAATGGTTCGGAGAGGTGACAATCGTCAGCGATCCAGGTCGGCTGTTTGAGGCCCTTCGCGGTGTCGGTTAAGAAAGAGTTGAATCGCAGATGAAGAAAGATGCACGCGAATAGCGCAGATGATCCGGCGCGTATCACAGATCGTGCGCCACATGTTTGACCGTCAGGGGCGATTTGCTGAAATCGGGCAACAGATAGGACCGGAGACCTAGTGCTTCCGGATAACTGGCTGATTGCATTCGATGTGTGCCGGCAGTGGCGCGACTGACCGCCTGCAGGTCAGGGCCGCTCATAGACAACGATCCCCTCCAGGCTCGCGGCCCGGGACAGGGTGCCCGGAATCGAGGATTTCCGGCGGAATGTCTCCTCCCGCACCGGAATGACATCGGCTGGTTGGCGGTAAGACCGGCGCGCGTCGAAGCCAGCACGGAGAGTGACCTTTTCCGGCGGGGTATCGCCATCGACGATGACGAGCATATCGATGTCGCTGTCCGGTCCGGCGTGCCCGCGGGCATAGGACTCGAACAGGATCACCCGGCGCGGATTGAAATAGGCCGTCACGGGGAAGAGCAATTCGGGCGGCACGAGGGGACTTGCTGTCATGACGGCATCATAGCCACATTCACACTTGGCCGCGCACTCGGGCCTTTGGGGTGCTCCGGGGATTGAGACAGGGCGTTATCCAGCTAGAGCGTGATCGTCGCAGGCGGAATCGCCGGAGACGTGAATCACGCGATCAAACAAAGACATAGAGCCTGTTCGGTGCTTCTATCTACTCCGAACAGGCTCTAAAGGGTGGCAGGGCTTCCTGCATGTGCAACCAGTATCTTCGCACCAAGGCGATCGGCGCCTACCGGGACGAATTCTCCCAGATCAGGCTGCCGCTGGTGTTTCCGGCGCCGCATGCCACGCCGAACCTTGCGCCCCAGCCGGAGGTCAAACCGACAGACATGGCACCAATCATCCGTCGCCGCGATGAAGGGGTGGAGCTGGTCATGGCGCGGTGGTGGCTGGTTCCCTGGTGGCACCGCGGGACGCTGAAGGCGTTCAGGCTCGCCACATTCAATGCGCGCTCCGAGACGGTGGCCACGAACCGCACCTTCAGGGATGCCTTCGCCAGGCGCCGCTGCCTTATTCCGGTTGATGGTTGGTTCGAATACACCGGAGACACGAAAAAAGACCGCGTGAAATGGCGGATCACGCCGCGGGAAGGGGACGCCCTATGCCTTGCCGGCGTCTGGGATCGCTGCGAGACAACCGATGCTGGAACCGTCGAGTCCTTTACGATGCTGATGCGTGACGCCGCCCCTCCACTGGACCGGCTGCACACGCGCCAGCCCGTCATCCTGCGGCAGGAGAATTGGGCCACATGGCTCGATAGCGACGTGGACGTGA
>DATNEJ010000167.1:0-11141 GCA_035606775.1 Acetobacteraceae bacterium
GCGATGCGCGTTGGGCTTGAACTCGGTCTGCGCGAGGGCGCGCACCGATGCAATCATCTCACGCTGCTGCGGGCTGATCTGGAAATCCATCGGCGGCGGCCTTCGTTCTGCTACGGCTGTCAGTGTAACAACTGACAGCCGCGGCGGAAGAGGCTGCCGGCGCCAGCGGGACGGCGCCGAATGTGTCGTTACATTATCAAATCATAACCACGCCGGCGATGCGGTGCCGAGCGGACCGGCGGCGCGGTCCCATTGCAGCGGCGCGGCACCGATACTGACCGGCGCTTTCATCCGGCGCGCGGGACCCCAGGCAGTGTTCTCCATCGCCGGATCGAAATCGTCTGCCGCTTCCGGCGCGCGCGCGCTGTCGTCACTTCCCGCTCGGCTGACCAGCAGGGCGGCGATCCGCGCCAGGGATGCGCGCGCCGTCGAGCCGCTGCCGGTTTCCAGGCGCCGCCGCAGGCCGGTCAGGGCAGCGGCCGCCATGACGTAGCCGCAGGCGTGATCGAGCGCCTGCACCGGCAGTGGATGCGGCCGGTCCTTGCCCAGCCGCCGCATACCGGCGTCGGCAATCCCGCTGCTCATCTGCACCAGGCTGTCGAAGCCACGCCGCGCGCGCCACGGTCCGGTCCAGCCATAAGCATCGAGCGCCACGTCCACGAGGCCGGGCCGCAGCATCTGCAGCCGCGCGGTGTCGAAGCCGAGGCGGCTCAGCACGTCGGAGCGGTAGCCGTGCACGAGCACATCCGCGCCGGTCAGCAGACGCTCGAACGCGGCCCGCCCCTCAGGCGTGCGCAGATCAAGCCGGGCGGCGCGCTTGCCCAGCAGCACGTCGGGCACAACGCCCGGCTCGTCCCAGTCCGGCGGATCGATGCGCAGCACCTCGGCACCCAGGCCGGCGAGGAAACGCGTGGCCACCGGGCCGGCCAGGACCCGGGTCAGGTCGAGCACGCGGATGCCCTGCAAGGGACGGTCCTGGGGCACCGGCCAGTCGGGGCGCGGCGCTTCCGCGGTCGCGTCGATGCGCACCAGCGGTTCGGCGGCCACGGCGCGGCCTTGCGGGTGCGCCGCCCATTCTTCCAGCGTGTGCATGGCGGCGGCGCATCCGCCGCGGCCGACGACGGCGGTTTCCAGTTCAGCCTTGTTCCAGCGTGCCACGGCGCGCGCGACCTGTTCCTTGTCCACCTGCACGCCAAGCACATCGAGGGCCGCGGCACGGTGATGGGGCGCATTGGTGTGCAGGCGGATCCAGCCGTCGGCTGCGGCATAGTCGCCGGCGACCGGGTCCCACGCCGGCGGCAACGCCCAACCCTGGGGGCGGAGCGACACGCCGAACCAGAAGGAGGCCAGGCGTCGGTCCACGCGCACCTCGGGCCGCGCATCGTGGCGGCGTGCGATCAGTACCGCCGCCGCGAGGCCGGCGGCGCCGACCGACGCTGCCGCCAGATCCGAGACCGCAAAGACCGACGGCAGGGAGCCTTCCCCCGCCTGCACGACGGATTTCGGTGCGGCCAGGTCACCATCGAGTGCCGTCCAGATGTCGCTGAGGAAGCCGGAGAAAGCGCTGTCGCTCATGGCGTGTCTCGCTGTCGGTTGCATCCGGCGCCATGGTGTGTTCCGCTGCGTAGAAATCGTCAATCTTGATTAACTCAATCAACATGAACGACATGGACGCCCCCACCCTCCCCGTCGCCCTCACCGCCGCCGAAGCCGCCGCCCGGCTCGGCGTCTCGCGCCAGACGCTCTACGCCTATGTCAGTCGCGGACTGCTCCGCGCGCATGCCTCGCAGGGCCAGCGCACCAGCCGTTACGATGCCGGCGAGGTCGATCGGCTTGCCGGCCGGCGCGCCGGCGGCCGGAAACCGAAGGAGGTCGCGCGCGCCACCTTGAACTGGGGCGTGCCGGTCCTGGCCTCGGCCATCACGCTGCTCGCCAATGGGCGGCTTTGCTATCGCGGGCAGGATGCGGTCGCGCTGTCCCGGTCGGCGTCGGTGGAGGACGTGGCGGCGCTGCTTTGGGACATGCCGGCGGCAGCCGCTTTCGGCGGGCGCGCGCCGCCGCGGCGCAAGGCACGCGGCGCGATGACGGACGTGAGCAGCGACACATTGCTGGCCCGCTTTGCCGCCGCGACCGGCGACGACCCAACCGCGCTGTGGCAGATGGATTCGGCCAGGATAGCGGAAGGCTGCGGCGCGCTGCTGCGCGCGCAGGCGGCGTGCCTGCTGGGTTCCGCACCAAGCGCGGCACCGATCCACGTGCAGTGCGCCGAGGCGTGGAAACTGGACAAAGCTGACGCGGACCTGATCCGCATGGCGCTGATCCTGTGCGCGGATCACGAGCTGAACGCATCGAGCTTCACCGCGCGGTGCGTCGCCTCGACGGGCGCCAGCCTGCGCGCGGCGATCATCGGCGGGCTGGCGGCGCTGTCAGGGCCGCGCCACGGCGGCATGACAGCGCGGATCGAGGCCTTCTGGGACACGCTGGATGCCGCGCCGCGGCCCGAGGTGATCGTACGCCAGCGGCTGACCGGGGGCGAAGGCGTGCCGGGCTTCGGCCATCCGCTGTATCCGGACGGCGACGTGCGTGCCGTCGCGCTGCTGGATCGCATCCTGCCGCATCACGCGCCGTGGCGGCGCTGGATCGAGGAAGTCACCGCGCTGACCGGCCAGTTTCCCAACATCGACCTGGGGTTGGTCGCTCTGCGGCGGGATCTGCGGCTGCCGGCGGGAACCGCCTTCGGCCTGTTCGCGCTCGGCCGCTCGATCGGCTGGATCGCGCACGCGCTGGAGCAGCGCGCCGATACGCAACTGATCCGGCCGCGCGCGATGTATGTCGGGCCGCTGCCGGAATAACACCGATCGCATGATCCCTTCCGCCAGGCACGCGGAACGTCGCGTCAGCCGGTCACGCCACCCGATGCGTGCGCCGGCGGGCTTCTTCCGATCGTGCGGCGCGTCGGTCCGCCGGCAGATGAAACACACTGTCACAGGTTTCATTCGTGGCCATTGTTCCGATAACCGACCGATACCAAGGCAGTGCGCTATGCACAGCTTGGCGGTGCGAAGGACCGATTAAACTTTTCCGAACCCGGTCAAAGGAATCTGTCACACGTTCGTGAACGGAAATGGTTGCTGCTCTAAGCTACAGGAATTATTGTCCTTCCGCTTGAGATTTTACTGAGCGCGCGACCACCCATTACGCTGAACGTCGAAAATGCTTGAACCCGGCGCGGATACCTCGCAGGCTTGAAGGCAACCAAATTCTTAGGTCCGAAACGGTCCTACCTGTTGATTGAATGATTCGTGCCTGTAGTTGCCCTGGCCACGTCTGAATTGGCGTATTCGGCATAAGCAGCGAGGGTCGGATGCCAGGCTTTTTCACGCACATCTACACGTCTCGCCGTGTTGCCGATCATCTGATCAACGGCCAGTTCCCCGATTGGCCCGATGTGGGCAACGCTCTGGATGGTTATGACGCCAAGACTTGCGGCACCATCATGCAGAAGTGGGAGAAATTCACCCACCTCGGCTCGGTGGGGCCGGACATGTTCTACTGCAGCCAGGACTGGAACAACGGCATCCTCGGGCCGATCAGCGACGAGATCATGCTGGCGTTCGCTGTCTACTACTTCCTCGACGCCGAGAACGAGACCGACGACTGGGAGACACTGCTCAACATCCTTGCCGAAGCGAACTCGCAACTCGCGGCGCTCCTGCGATTCCTGATCAAGCTGCAGAAAATCTGGCAGACATTCGTCGATGGTTGGAACGCGACCATCGGCCCCCTGGTCGCCGATATCGAGAATCTCGCCGATGACCTCACCGGTGGGGTGCTGAGCGAATTCGGCGTGGTGATGGATGAATTGAAGCTGGCGTTCAAGCTGATCGCCGAGGAAGAACTGCTGACCTTCAAGGATATCTTCAGCGGGTTTGACACCTGTTTGCAGAAAGGCTTCGGGGAGAAGCTCTTCCTGTGGAGCGACATGAGCCATTACCGCCGGCCTTCAGCGCTGTGCCAGGCGTTCGTCAAACAAGCAAACCTCATGCGCGACCAGGCGCGCGACCTCCTGGCTCAGGGCAAGCGCGAAGAAGCTGACCAGATGCAGGAACGATCCGAACAGTTCCTGGCTTTCACGCTGGGCTACATAACACACGTCGGCACCGATACTGTCGCCCACTCCTTCGTCAACGCGCAATGCGGTGGACCTTACCGCAATCATCCGCAGCGCCATCACCTGATCGAGAACCACATCGATTCCTGGAATTACGTGCAGACCGCGCCCGGCGGGCGGCTGGTTCCCGACACTTGGGGAGTCACGGACGATTATCCCGACGTGTCTCAATCCGCCCTGTGGTTCGCGCTCCAGATGACGCCGGACGATCCGAAAGGCCAGCAGCGCCCGGTGGGACCATTCGCCAGCGACGACGACCGGCAGAAGGCAATCGACGTCGACGGCGAGATGCCGGATTGGATGGCCAACGCCATCGTTCTGGCGCTGATGGACTGTTACCAAGACCCCGACGAGCATCCCGAAATCTATCAGGGCGACGCTTTCCAGTCCTCCATCGACGCCGGCCTGCTGACCAAGGTGTTCAACGAACTGACAGGCGGCGGCCTCACCAAGCCATTCCACGATCTGCTGGAAGCCATCGCGCCGGCAGCGCCGTTCCCGGTGAGGACCGGATTCCCGACTCCGTGGGAAGTCAAAACGATATACAAGATACTGTACACCTTCTTCAGGCTTCTGTTTAACGGAACCTGGGAGCTGGAAAAGCCGCGGAAACCCGACTTCATCATCTTCCCGCCGGCGTCCGACATCGAGAACCTGTTCCAGCCGCCGGACCTGAGCGGGATCGATTCGTCAAACCCAGTTGTTGACGTCTGCGAGGCGATCGTCGCCCTGTTCGAGGCGATCGTGAAAACCATCGACGCGGTGGTGAAGCTGATCGGCGACATCATTAAAATGCTGGCGAGCCCGTCGAGCTATCTGATTCGGCTGGCGCTGTACGAACTGGCGATGCTGGTATGGGATCTGGTCAACAAGACCCACGAAGTTCTGGCGCACACCGGCTTTTTCGTTCCTCATCCGGCTGAGTTCTACCCGGGCGGCGAGCTGCGCCTTCCCGATGAGATCGATCTTCCGCTGATCACGATGGGCAGCACGGTCGATTCCGCGTTCCGCGCCGCCCTGGAGTCAGCGTTTGATCCGTTTGGCAACCTGGACAAGAACCAGGATGTGATTGGGGTTGGGCATTCGGTAAAGGACCCGAACTATCCCTACTATCCGGTGCTGCGCTGGCAGACCGACGGGAGGCAGGCTGACTACGAATATCGCCGGCCATGGGCATGGCCTGACCAGAGCCCGGTCCAGCAGGCAAACGGACCGGACACCCTGCGCACCACGCCCACCGAGACCTACAACCCGTTCCGCTCGTTCGGTGAGGGTCCCGACACGGCGTTCAAGCCACTGTCCGGCAGTCCCTATCCGATCGGAACGCAGCCCGACGTGTTTTTCCGGCTGGACGGCGTGGTCGATCCCCAGGTGCGCACCGCCTACGAGCAGGCCCAGACGCCGTGGGACACCGACCAGCTCAACATTGAGCATCTCGCGCGCGCCGATCTGAAGTTCAGTCCGCTCGGCGATCCGGTGCCGTTCTCGGCCCACCTGATTTCCCAACTGGCCAACGACACCGGATATTCGACGCAGTTCAACCTCGATAGCGACCGGGCGTTCGCCTACCTGACATGGGACTGGGTCCGCCAGGACGCGAAAGTCCAGGGATCGACCGGCACCGGCATCCTCGGCCTGACCTATCAAAAACCGGTCGAACAGCCGGAAGGCGATGCGGACCCCAACGCCGACATCCTCAACCCCGTCGCAAGCGCCGACTGGGGCAAGGGGGCGAGGCCACTGCTGTTGAGATACAAAGACCCGCCGAACGTGCCGGTCATCGAATAGGCGATGCAGGCCTAGTCTAAGGAATAATGGAGAGCCCGCGTGCCCTCTGCAAAGAAACCCCCCGACACACGGCGACGCCCTCAAACGGAGCCAGAAATGTCTCACCGGCCAACGGCGCCCCGCCACCCGTATTCCGATCGCAGCGATCACGCGGGACATCGAGCGGCTGGCGGCGACGACACTCACCGGGGCGAACGCGACAAGGATCGCGAACGCCACGGGCGTCATCACGATGATGAGCAGCCTCACCACGAGGATCACGACCGCCAATGCGAGCAGGAGCGCGAACATCGCAACGAAGATCGTGATTGCCCCCCCTGGCGCGACCGCGACGACGATTGCGAGCCCACCGGACTGCGAAAGGTGGTGGAGCGCACTTGGTATTTCGGCCCCAAGGAGCATGGACGCGGACGAGGCGACGAGTGTGGACCCGGCGGCGGCGGTTATGGCGGATCCGGAGGCCACGGGGGCTCAGGCGGCCATGGCGGGCCGGGTTGGCCGGGACGGCCGACGCGACCCCCTGGGACGAGCACGGGAACAGTCGCTCCGGGCGCGGTACTGACGCCTGGGCTCATCAACCAGCCCGACAAACCCGGCGTCTGGGGCGGTCCGCGCGCCAGCCTGGACCTGCCCTACCTGTTTATGCGGGCTAACCCCGCGGACCTCGGCGCCCGTCCCGTGGTGAACGCGCCGTTCTGGGAAAGCCCGGACATCTTCATTCTCTCCGGCGTCGATCCCTCCGCCGCGCCCAACATTCCGCCGGCGCTCGGCCAGACTGCCCAGGCGGGGGCGCCGAATACGATCTATGCCCATGTCTGGAATTTCGGCAACGCCGCGGCGAACGAGGTGCTGGTCGAATTCTATTGGGTAAACCCGGCGCTGGGCATCAGCGCGGACTCGGTCACTCTGATTGCGCAGACGGTGACCTCCATCGGCGCCAAGGGCAGTGGCCGGTCCCACGTCATGGTCAAGTGCCCTGAAGTCTGGGTGCCCACCTTCGTCAACGGCGGACACGAGTGCCTGCTCGTGCGCGTGTGGGACAATCCGTCGGATTTGCCCGGCCAGCCGCCGTTCGACGCCTCCTGGAATCGCCACGTCGCGCAGCGCAACATTCACGTCAACGCGCCCGGCTCGCCGGGCGGCGCCGCCTTGGCGCCCAAGCTCACCGGCCCGGCGCTGCCGCAGCCGATCCTCATCAAGGTCGGCCCCCTGTTCGGCGCCGCGGCAACGGTGGCGGTGGAGCGTGTCGCACCCAGCGCCGTGCCCTGGCTGCAACTCCGCACCGGGACGCGGGGGCTGTTCCCGGTGATGGCGGCGCCGACCGGGATCCCGACATTGTCGCCCCCGACCACCGCGGGCGGCGGCTTTCCCACGGGCGGCGGCGCGGCCACCCACACGGTCAGCGGCGATGACAAGCACGTGGCGTTCTCCACCACCGATCAGGCGCCTGGGCCGGGCGAGGCGCACGTCTACCGGGTGAACGCCGCGCAGGACGGCGTGGTGTTCGGCGGTTACACCATCGTTCTCCTGGGATGAGCATGACGCAGCCACTGATCCCCGCGACCATCCTCACCGGCTTCCTCGGTTCGGGGAAGTCGACCCTGCTTCGCCGCGTGCTCATCGAAGCGCACGGCCGCAAGATCGCCGTGATCGAAAACGAATTTGGTGAGGAGAACATCGACAGCGAGATCATCGTCTCCGGCGGCGACGAGCAGATCATACAACTCAGCAACGGTTGTCTTTGCTGCGGCATCCGCGACGACCTGCGCGCGACGCTGGCCGACCTTGCCGAACGGCGCCGCGCCGGCGAGATTGCATTCGATCAGGTGATCATCGAAACAACCGGCCTGGCCGATCCGGGTCCGGTCGCGCAGACCTTCTTCCTGGATCCGGAGATTTCCGCACGCTACCGGCCGGACGCCATCCTGACCCTGGTCGATGCCAAGCACGCGATGCACCAGCTCGATTCCCGAGGCGAAGCCCGGCGGCAGGTGGGTTTTGCCGACCGCCTGTTCATCAGCAAGGCCGATCTTGTGGACGCGGCGGAATTGGCCACCCTGCGGGATCGGCTGCGGCGGATCAACACCCGAGCCGCGCAGAGCATCGTGGCGTTCGGCGACGTCGCGCTTGACGAGGTGTTCGACGTGCGCGGTTTCAATCTCTCGCCCGAGCTGGAGTTGGAGCCCGCTTTATCCTGCGTTCCCGACGACGACGGTGATCACGCCGCGTGCGGGCATCACCACCGTCATGAAGATGACGTAAGCAGTTTCGTGTTCCGATCGGATCGGCCGTTTCATGGCGTGCGCTTCGGCCAGTTCATGAACGCCATTGTCAAAAGCCACGGGCAGGCCCTGCTGCGCTACAAGGGCGTGCTTCACATGGCCGGTCACGATCGCAAGGTGATCTTCCAGGGCGTCCACCAGCTTATGAGCCACGACGCGGGCGGCGCCTGGGAAGGCGACCGGCGGGAGAGCCGCCTCGTTTTCATCGGCCTCGACCTGCCGAGCGCGCTGATGACCCGCAGCCTGCAGCAGTGCCTGGTGTAATTGGCGCGAATCCGGGTGACTGATTCAGAGTCTGTTCGGTGCGGTAGAAGGAGCGGGCTCTAATTCTTTGTTAAATCGCGTGATTCACGTCTCCGGCGATCACACTTTAGCACGAAACAGGTGCGTTCTCGCCACGAGACCGCCTCAGCCGGATCGAATTGGCATGCTGCCTGGCGCGCCACAGGTCATGGGAAAGCTGCAGGCCCAGCCACGTTTCGGCGTGGCCCCATCCTGCCTTTTCCAGCCGGATCGCCATGTCGGCCGACAGGCCGTTTTCGCCATCCAGCAACTTCGAAAGCGATTGACGCGGCACATCGAGCCACGCGGCCGCCACGGTGATGGATAAGCCCATGGGGTTAAGGCAGTCCTCGCGAATGACCTCTCCCGGATGCGGCGGGTTGTGCGTAACGGCTGCCATGCTACTCCTTCTGATACCGTCGCCCGGCCCGGATACAGTGGCGTCCGCGCCCCGAAAGGCCGATGAAAAATCGGCACGATTTCGGGCCTTGACCGAAAACTTTGTTGTTGCAGTCACGAAGTTATCCGGCCGTGCCGGCCGGCGACGGTTATGGTCGATCGCCGCCGAAAAGCCAAGCCGGCCCGGAGGGGCCGGTCACGCCGCCCGGTGCCGGTGCCGGCGGGCCTCCTCCAGATCGTGCGCCGTCTGGAGATTGAGCCAGAATTCCGCCGACGTGCCGAAACGCTCCCCGAGCAGGATGGCTGTCTCGGCCGTCACACGCCGGTCCCCTGCGAGGATGGCCGTAATACGGTTCGACGGGACACCAAGATCGCGCGCCAGCGCCCGGGCGGACAGGCCGAGCGGCACCATAAAGTCCTCGTGCAGCACATCCCCCGGCGTGACCGGCCCAATGCGCCGAGGGGTCGCGACGTCCGAAAAATCCATCCCGGCCACATCTTCGATACGAATAGTCATCGGAAAGTCGCCCCCGTCCCCTACCCTGCCTCGATACGGATCAGTGCCGGGTCTTCCATCACCGTGTTCAGCCCGCCGATCCGCTCCAGGGCGGAGCGCATGGCGCTTTCCTCGGTTTCGTGGGTGACGAGGACGACCGGCACCGCCTCCCCCGGGCTGCGGCCGCGCTGCAGCATCGATTCCAGGGAGATGCGGTGATCGCGCAGCACGGCCGTCACGTCAGCGATCACCCCCGGCCGGTCCACGACCATCAGGCGCAGGTAATAGGGGCCGACATGCGCGCTCATGGGCAGGGACGGCGCGTTCGACAGCGCATGGGCGGCGGCGCCCCAGACGGGGGTGTGGCGGTTGCGGGCGATGTCGATCAGGTCGGCTACCACCGCCGATGCGGTCGGGCCGGCACCGGCGCCGCGGCCTTCCAGCATGACGCGGCCGACAAAATCGCCTTCCGCCACGACCGCGTTGAACACCCCGTCCACCCGCGCGATCGGCGCGGATTGCGGCACCATGCAGGGATGCACCCGAGTCTCGATGCCGCCATCGGTGCGGCGGGCGATGCCCAGCAGCTTGATGCGGTAGCCGAGTTCGGAGGCAAACGCGATGTCCACCGAGGACACGCGGCGGATTCCCTCGACATAGACCGACTCGAACGACACCGGCCGGCCGAAGGCGAGCGCGGCCAGGATCGCCAGCTTGTGCGCCGCGTCGATGCCGTCGATGTCGAAGGACGGGTCTGCCTCGGCATAACCAAGCTTCTGCGCGTCGGCGAGGACCTCGGCGAATTCACGGCCGCGCTCGCGCATCTGCGTCAGGATGTAGTTGCAGGTGCCGTTCAGGATGCCGGCGACGCGGGTGATCTGGTTGGCGGCCAGCCCTTCCCGCAGCGCCTTGATCACCGGAATGCCGCCGGCCACCGCGGCCTCGAACCCCAGCGCGACGCCGTGTTCCTCGGCCATGCCGGCCAGGCTGGCACCGTGCACCGCGAGCAGGGCCTTGTTCGCGGTGACCAGTGGCTTGTTGGCGCGCAGCGCGGCCTCGGCCAGGGCACGCGCCGGCCCGTCGGAGCCGCCAATCAGCTCGACCACCACATCGACCGCCGGGTCGGCTGCCAGCGCCACCGGGTCCTCGTACCAGCGCAATCCCGCCAGGGAGACGCCGCGATCCTTCGACCGGTCGCGGGCGGAGACGGCGGTCACGGCGATGGGGCGGCCGGCGCGGGCCGCCACCACCTCGGCATTGTCACGCAGCAGTTGCAGCACGCCGCCGCCGACCGTTCCCAGGCCGGCCAACGCCACCGAAAGCGGGCGGCTCATGGGGCGTGCGCTTCGGCCAGCGCGGGCTCCGCGATGTTCGACCCCGTGTGCATGAAGGCGCGGATATTGCGGATCGCCTGGCGCAGCCGGTGGGTGTTCTCCACCAGCGCGATGCGGACGTAACCCTCGCCGTGCTCACCGAAGCCCAGGCCGGGGGCGACGGCGACCTTCGCCCGCTCCAGCAGCAGCTTGGAGAATTCGACGCTGCCCAGGGAGGCATAGCGCGCCGGCACCGGTGCCCAGGCGAACATGGAGCCTTCGGGCTTGGGCACGTCCCAGCCGGCCGAAGCCAGGCCGCGGATCAGCACGTCCCGCCGTTCCCGGTAGAGGTTGCGCACCTGCTCCACGCAGTCCTGCGGGCCGGTCAGGGCGGTGGCGGCGGCGACCTG